>CAMTZM010000008.1 GCA_947086655.1 uncultured Eubacteriaceae bacterium | reverse complement strand
AGGTTCGAATCCTACTCGGGGAGTAGATAAGGCCCGTTGGTCAAGCGGTTAAGACGTGGCCCTCTCACGGCTAAAACAGGGGTTCGATTCCCCTACGGGTCACTTTAATGGCGTCATAGCCAAGCGGCTAAGGCATGGGACTGCAACTCCCTGATCCCCGGTTCAAATCCGGGTGACGCCTTAAAATTAAATAAAAAATAAAAAAATGATTGTGTAAATACAATCATTTTTTTTATTAATTTTTATTATTATGAATAATTATAGTTATAAAAACAAATGAAAAGAGGAAAAATATTATGTGGTTTTGGTGGTTTATGTTTTTATGTAATTTATTTATTCCTATAACTTTAATAATTTTGGGGAAAATTATGTGGAAACATTGTCCTAAGAAAATCAATAGAATAATAGGATATAGAACAAAGCGTTCTATGAAAAACATGGATACATGGAAATTTGCTCATAGTTATTGCGGAAGTCTTTGGTGGAAAATAGGCTGGATTATGCTTTTTATATCTATATTAATACAGATTCCGTTTTTTTATTGTAATGAAAATTGTATCGGAGTTGTTTGCGGGGTTATTTGTACAATACAATGTATTATTTTAATAGTATCAATTTTCTTGACAGAAAATGCTTTGAAAAAAACTTTTTTTGAAAATGAAATACGCAAATAGTTAAAAGCTTATTTTAAAATAAAGTGTATAAAAAAGAATAAAGAACCGTTTCTTTGCACAAGGCTTGAAAAGCCACATTGAAACAGCTCTTTTTATTAAATGGGCAAAATCCGTTTATTAGATTTAAAATTTATGACGTTTTTTATTTTTACTTTTTGTTTTCAAAACACATACAAAATAATACAGGAGCAGCAAATATAAAAGGAAGACCATATCTCATTGTATTATTAACAGGAGAGGCTATACAAATAAGTATTGTTAATATACAAGGTACACAATAAACAATATATTTTTTATCTTTTTTATACGTAATAAAGAAGATTATAATAAATATAGTTATCCATGTATAAAAACCTAAGCTTGAAAATATTCCTATAAAAGGAATTTTTCTTGAGTCCATGTTTATATCACGTATTTTATATGAAAACTCTCCTAATTTTTCAGGGGAATAAATTTGTTTGTCGTTTATACACATAGTCATATAAAATAAATCTTTGTAATATCCTATGTTATCGGGATAAAAATAACCATATGCTGTATTTAAAGTAGCTTGTATATAAACTGTTGGGTGTTTAAAAAACATTTTGAACCAAGTTCCTACATATCTAATGAAGTCTTCATTTGTAGAGTCTTTTTTAAATGTTTCTTTTACACGGTCACTTTTTTCAGGTTCATAACTTTCAGAAATTTTATTATAATCAAGAACGGCATTAATTGCATTGTATTCCTCAATTGTAACGTCATCACCAAAATCTCGTATATATCTTGCAGTTTGTTGAAACGGTATTGAAAGTGATTCCTGTGTATTATTGTTTTCAATATTATAAGTATTTTGTATAATTTGTTCACCAACAAAGTATATACCAAAACTTAAAATAGAAATAATGGTTAATGATATTAAAAATTTTATATTTTTACGTATATAAATTAATACAAAAGGCATTGTAAGCAAAGTAAGATGAACGCCGTTTTTTCTCGCAAAACAAATAAATATTATTGTAATAAACCATAAAGGCAAAATAGTATAAAGTTGTTTTTTATCAATATCGGTTTTACAATCACATGTTTTAAATATAAGCCAAAGCATAAAAAGTACATAAAGAGTATAATTTGAGTCTTTGCATATAGCAGTGGCGTTTCTTGAAAAAGCCGGCATAATTCCTACTATAATGAGAGATAAAAATATAATAGCTGAAGGAAAATTCTTTTTATGTACATAATCAAATAAAAGAGCCATTATAAAACTTCCATATAAAAATTGTATAAATGCAAATAAAAATACTCCTAAGTTATATGAATCAAAATTTTCAGCAAAAAAATTAACAAAGCTGCCAAAAACAAGAGTTTGAACTATTGGGTGGTGATTGCTGAAGTGACGGCTTAAATATTGTCCGAACATTACACCGGAATCAGCATGTATTACAGCAGGATAATTAATAATAATATATGGTATCCAAGCTGCCATTAGTATAACCCATAATTTTAAAAGGCTTTTTTCTGATAAAAAATTATCGCACCATTTACAAAACTTTCCAAAAAATCCTTTATTATTATTTAAAATAGAGTTATATGTAAAAATAAAATTAAATAATATGTTTAAGAAACAGTAAAAAATAACACTAAATCCCGTAATGTTTAACAGTGACACAATAAAAGCCGAAAATGAGCTGAATATATATCCCCATGAGGCTATATCTTCATAGCTTTTTCCAAACACAACGCAAAGTGCAAAAAAAATAGAGAGCCGAAAAGAAATCTTTTTCGCTTTTTCATTACTTGTAAAATATTTAGATATTAAAATTAAAAAAGATAAAATGCCAAAAAATAAAATAAAACTTTTTTCAATTTCAAGAGGATTATTTACAAAAGGGGTATAAGAAATATTATCTTCTGTTTTATACCCAATAAAAAAGGGAAAGCAGGCAATCATTGCCATAACAGGTCTTAATAAGGGGTTTTTAATTAACTTTTCCATAATTACCTCCAATTAATAATTTGATAAAATAATTATGGCATAATTATAATTTTTATTTATTTTAAAATACCTTTAGAGCGTATTTTTATACGCCCTAAATAAAAAAATATATATTAAGAACATTTTTAAGCATGTTTAAAAATTAAAATATGCCATATTGCCATAATATTCTAACATATTATTGTTTTAAGGTCAATTTATGTTTATTGAAATAAATTCATTTATAAAGAAAGCCATAAACCCGTTGAAATAATATCAGCCATATCCATTACAATTGATAAACGTGTATTTTGAAGCATAGTCATTTCCATTAACCCTCCCAGATTTACTATTCCTGTAATAAATATATTTCCGACTTCCTTTAAATTTTTTCGCACTCCAGCGCCCGGTTTAATTGAGCCTTTTCCTATTGTAAGATAACCTATATGATTAGTTGAGCCTAAACTTGCGTCTATTGCAATAACCATGGGGTTGCGATGGTTTTTGTATATTTGTTCAACTGTTTTGTCAAGATTTTTAGCGTGTACAGGTTCTTTTAAAGTGCCATATACATGAACAAGATTTTTAGATGGAAATTTTGAAAGTTTGTAACCTATAAGAGGACCAAGACTATCGCCTGTTGCACGGTCGGTTCCTATACAAAGTATTATAATTTCTTCAAAATATTTTTTTGTGTCGTTAATAATTTTTGAAGCAAGAATTTTAAATTCGGAAACGGCAGTTTTGCTTGATGAGTTTATATAATAAGTTTCATTTTTTTCTGATAATGGTATCATATAAAATTCCTTTCGCTATGAAAATTAATAATAAATACTGTTTAAAGTATTTAGCGTAATTTAAAACCGTAATTTCCATAAGTAGTTTTATAAATAGTGTGTACAGATGAGGAAAATATAATTATGGAAATATGTGTTAAAGAGGTGTCGAAATTTTAGAAAAAGTTTTTTAGGCAAATCGACCTATATTTCCATATTATGTATATTAAACATGTTAGTATTTTACATGCAGAATAACTATTATATTCATAAGGAGTGTATTTTATGAGTGAATATAAGGATAAAAATATCCTTCCGGCAAATGTAAAGCAGATAGGCACAATAGACGGAACAATGAAAATATATGTAGAAGATTATGTATATACATATATACATCAATATGCGGTATCTTATGGGCATGATGAAAAAATAGGAGTGCTTGTTGGAAGGCATAAAATTATTGATGAAAATGACGTATTGTTTATAAGCGGCATGATTCAGGGAAAGTACAGCCGAAATGAAAATGGGATGGAGGTACTTTCGGTAAGAAGTGACGATTATATTGACGAACAGCTTGAAAAATATTTTGCAGGACTTGAAATTATAGGCTGGGTATATATACAGCCGGGTTACGGCGATTATGTGAGCCCTAATCATTATGAATATCATATAAATAATTTTAAAAAAGAATATAGTGTACTTTTTGCCGTAGACCCTATGGAAAAAACTGATAGATTTTTCTGCATAAACGAGGCTATGTCAAGTCTTGACGAGCTTAAAGGATATTTTATTTATTATGATAAAAATGAGGGTATGCACGAATATATGCTTGAAAATAGATTTATAAGGTCTAAATCGGATGATGAGGAGAAAAAGCCTAAAACGGCTAAAACTGAAATATCACCGAAACCACGAGCTATACGTCAAAGAAATTCAATTGTTTCAGAGCAAAGGAAAATGGTTAATTTGCTTGGAACATTAAGCGCCGTAATGTTTTTAATATGTTTTATAATGGGTGCCGGGCTTATAAAAAATGACGGAAAAATAAAAAAGCTTGAGAAAAAATTGGCAGCAATGGATAGTTCATATACATATTTAACTGAAAAAATGAAAGCAGAGGGGGTGGAGAATGTATTTGCTGCACAAAAAACAAATGGGGATGATGCCGAAATAAAAATTGAGACAAGCGAGACAACAACTGAAACAACTACAAATGCCGTAGAAAGTCAAAGTAAAAATCAAAATCAGATGTCTGATAATAATGTTTCAAATAAGGATAGAACCTATGTTGTACAGGACGGGGACAGTCTAAGCGGTATATGTAATAAGTTTTATGGAAACAGCGCAATGATGAATGAAATATTAAAAAAGAATAATTTAAGTAACCCTGATATGATATATTCAGGAAGAACATTGTATCTTCCATAATAAAAAAAGGAAAATATGATATTGTTTTAAGATGGAAGTTGTTTTTAAGTTATAAGTTTTAAACGGCGTTTTTATTCTAAACACTTTTCAAAAACGCCGTTTTTGCTGAAAGGGGGTAGAGGTATTTTGGAATTTTATGAAAGCAAAACTATTGAGCAGCTTACCGCAACCCTTGCACATGAGGTTAAGAATCCGGTTTCTTTAATAAGAGCTAATATTGATTATATGATGCTTAATGACAAAGATAACATGTTTTTGGAAAACTTTGAATTGATAAAAAGGGAACTGGATAAGATTTCAAATATAGTTATGGATTTTATTAATTTTATTAAACCAAACGCAGATTATGAAAAAGAGATTATTTTTATTGTTGATTTAATAAGCGAAGTTATTGAAGAATTTAAGATTCCTTTTAAACATAAAAATATTAAATTTGATATTATGGCTGAAAGTGAGGATATAAAGCTTATAGGTGAATATTCTAAATTATATATTGCATTTTTTAATGTTTTAAAAAATGCGGTAGAAGCAGTAAAGGAAAACGGCGAAATAAATACTTTTATTAATTTTAATGAAAATGATATTATTATTAAAATAATAGACAGTGGAGAAGGTTTTTGCGGAAATAATCCTAATAAACTGATTGAGCCGTTTTTTACAACAAAAACAGATGGAAGCGGTTTAGGGCTTCCAATTTGCAAATCAATTATTGATTATCATGGAGGAAGTTTTTGCATTTATGAGAATAAAGGCAGGGGATGCTGCGCTGAAATTGTACTTCCTTTAAAAAATAATTAAAAAAAAGAAAGGCGAAATTCCAAAGGAATTTCGCCTTTCTTTTTAAAACATAGCATCAAAAAGCATAGATGCCATTGAATATCTGTTATAAACATTCATCTGATAAGATGAAAACTTAGTGTTTGATAAATCATATGATGAAGAAGCTGAAGAAATATTAGTATTGTTTAACGCTTTTTTAGCGCCTTGACTTAATGTTGATTCAGGAACGCTTGCAGCGTTTGCAGCAATAGTCTCAATTCGGCGTGAGAAACCAGAAGCAATATTGCTTTTGCTGTCTTGTCCGAAGAATTTAGCAAGGTCGCCATTTTCAGCAGCTTTTTTCATTTTGTCCTCATCAATTTCAAGATAACCGCTTTTATTCATAGATATTCCTATTTTTGAAAGTGAAGAAGAATATGTCCTTACAGCAGATTGAAGTTTTTTAGCAAGAGAAAGAGCGCCGCTGTCGTTAAGTCCATATGCTGTATCAGCAAAATCGTTAAACTTATTTACAAAGTCTCTTGTTGCGTTGATTGCTTTTGTATTATCCTCACCAAAAGTTATTTCAGCGTTTTCATCAGTTGTTTTGTTGAATGTAAGAGAAACACCATTGTCAAATTTTACAGTATTAGACTGTGATTCATATGTATCTCCATCGATTGTGTATACTGCGTTTTGAGCCTCTTGACTTACTTTATTGATTCCAAGTTCCTCAGCAAGTCCGCCTGATACATAGAATTCATTATCTGTTCCTGTTTCTTTTGATGTAAGCTTTAAAGATACAGTTCCTTTTTTCTCATTAACTTCAACAGATGCGGTAATTCCAAGCTTTTTATCATTAATTTTGTCGGCAAGTTTGTTTAAAACGTCTTCGTTTGAACTTGTAACATTTACAGGAATGTAAAATGATGCAGTTTTCCCATCTTTAGTTGTAATATTTACAGTATGTTCTTTTGACTGATACAATGAAGATGAGTTAGCTTTAAGCGCTGTACTTTGATTTACTTGCTTTTTAGCTACGCTTGAAACGCCAACTTCAAAATCATCAGGAACGTCCTCACCGTTAAATGAAGCTGAAACGGCTGAATCGTTTGATTTAGCGTTTATAGTTCCAAATAATGAGTCTTTGCCTTTTTTGTTTAAGCCCTTAACTGCGCTGAGAAGTTCTTCAGATGTTTCTTTAATATCTGTTATATAGTCCTTTACAGCCTGAGAAGATGAGTTGAGTTGAGAAGATGAACTTTGATTGGTCTTTGCTTTTGACGAAGAGTATAGGGAGGAGTATAAATTGACTAAACCCGACGTCGGAAAAGACGAGCCAGTGTTAAAGGTGCTTGATAACAGATTTGAGTAAGATGCGTATTGATTCATTTGAGAAATATATGACATAATATTTCACCTCCTAAAGTAAAAAACAATAAACTCCTTCATTATTATATCGGCATGAGGGAGTTTATACTTAATACTTATACAATTAATTTATGATTTGACTAAATGACAATGTATTATAAATTTAAACAAATTTTAATTATATTTTTGCCCTATAAAGCTTAAAACAGCTGCGTGGTTTTGCTCATCAGTCATTATTTCATAAATCATATCCCTTATTTCAATACTTAAAAACATAAATAATAATTTTCTATAAAAACACATTGCTTTAAGTTCATCGTAAAAACCGTTTTCTATGTCTACGGAAATAGAATCTTTTGGATTGCAATTTGGGTTTATATTGTTATATGGCGGCATATCCTGTCCTGTAAGCATTCTATAAATGTTTGATAAATAGTGATGATGTTTTATTTCATCCATTTGTATTCTAATTAATATTTCCCTGTCTTCAGGGTTTGCTTTTTTGGAAAGAAGATTATAAAATTCAGCGTCGTTAAGTTCGTCATTTGCAGCGCTGATAAGAGTTTCAAGTATATCTTCGCTGTTTGGAACAAAATTATTGTTATTATTGTTATCATTGCCGAAATTGTTGTTATTGTTATTGTTGTTGTTACCATTTCCATTATTGCAGTTATTATTGTTGTTATTATTATCATTGCCGAAATTGTTATTATTGTTATTATTGTTGTTATTGTTATTATTGCCAAAATTGTTGTTATTGTTGTTATTGTTGTTATTGTCGTTGTTATTTAAGTTATTATTGTCATTATTATTACAGCTATTGTTATTAGAGTTGTTATTATCATTATTACAACCGCTTTCATTCATGTTTCTGTCATAAAAACTTCTGTTTCTTGTATTTCCTCTATTAGGGGCCGGACCGGGCCATCCAGGATAAATTGGAGACGATGAATTTTCCGCCTGAGAATAAATATTATAAGGGTACATTTTGTTCCTCCTATATTTACAGCATTTTATTTTAAATATATGCTGATATTTGAAATTATGTTCCTTTGTATATAAAAAATTATGAGGTGTGTAAAGAAATTATACTATGTTTTATATAGATTTTTTATTATTTATATGTTATATTAAAAGAGTTGTAAGAAAAATGATGATTTATATTAATCTATATAAGAAATACGATGGAGAATTTGCTTTAAAGCTATGTAAATTAATTTTTATACATAAATTAATTTATGCATTTATGAAAGTGAGGGAAAATAATATGAATAAGCTTGAATTGCTTTATTCTGGAAAGGCAAAAGAGGTTTATAAAACCGATGACGAAAAATATTGTATATTTGAGTACAGAGATGATGCCACTGCTTTTAACGGTGAAAAAAAAGGAAGTTTTGAGGGAAAAGGTACTATAAATAACGTAATGGCAAATGTTATATTTAAGCTTTTGGAAAAAGAAGGAGTCAAAACCCATTTTGTAAAGCAGATAAATGACCGTGAGACATTAGTAAGAAAGGTAGATATAATACCTCTTGAAGTAATAGTAAGAAATACAGCAGCAGGAAGTTTCTCAAAACGTTATGGGGTTGACGAAGGGACAGCACTTAAAGAACCTACGGTTGAGTTCAGTTATAAAAATGATGACTTAGGAGACCCTCTTATTAATTCTTATCATGCTGTGGCACTTAATATAGCCTCAAGAGATGAAATAAATGAAATAGTGAATATGGCTTTTAAAGTTAATGATGCTCTTAAAAGCATATTTATTAAAATGGGTATAAAGCTTATTGATTTTAAAATAGAAGTAGGAAAAACAAGCGATGGAGAAATAATACTTGCTGACGAAATTTCACCGGATACATGTAGGCTTTGGGATGCCAAGACAAATAAAAAACTTGATAAAGACAGGTTTAGATTTGATTTGGGAGAATTCAGCGATGTTTATTTTGAAGTTTTAAACAGATTAAAAGAAAGTTACCCCGAGGTTTTTAAGGAGGATTAAAATATGTCTAATCTGCATGAAGAATGTGGTGTTTTTGGAATTTGGGACCCGGAAGGGCATTGTGCCGAAACGACTTATTATGGGTTAGTTTCTTTGCAGCATAGGGGACAAGAAGGTTGTGGAATAGCTGTTAATTTAAACCGTGAAATTACTCATTACAAAGATGTAGGTCTTGTAAATGAGGTATTCAATGAAGAAATACTTCAAAGGCTTCCGGGTAATATGGCAGTTGGACATGTAAGATACTCAACGGCGGGGGGAAGTTTAAGAGAAAATGTGCAGCCTCTTGTATTAAGATATATAAAAGGAACATTAGCAATTGCTCATAATGGAAATATAGTTAATACATTAGGGCTTAAAAAAAGTCTTGAAAGAAACGGAGCTATATTTCAAACAACAGCCGATACAGAAATAATAGCTTATTTAATAGCTCGTGAAAGAGTAAATACAGGCTCTATTGAGGAATCTGTTAAAAATGTTATGAAAATGCTTAAAGGTGCATTTTCACTTCTTGTAATGAGTCCTCAAAAACTTATAGCAGCAAGAGACCCATGGGGATTCAGACCTCTTTGCATGGGAAAAAGAGATAATGCTTATATATTTGCATCAGAAAGCTGCGCTTTTGATTCAATTGACGCTGAGTATATAAGAGATATTGAGCCGGGAGAGATTGTTGTTGTTGAAAATGGCAGAATAAAAGAAGATAAAGAACTTACAGGCAAAAACACAAGTCTTTGTATTTTTGAGCATATTTATTTTTCAAGACCCGACAGTTATATAGACGGACAAGGAGTACATGAGGCAAGAAAAGCTGCCGGAGCGCTTCTTGCTAAGCAGTCTAAAACGGAGGCTGATATTGTTATAGGAGTACCTGACTCAGGATTAAGCGCTGCTGCCGGATATGCCGAATATTCAGGTATACCTTATGAAACAGGTTTTATTAAAAATAAATATATAGGCAGAACTTTTATAAAACCTCAGCAGTCATCAAGGGAAATAGCGGTAAAAATGAAACTTAATACACTTAAAAGCGTTATAAGCGGTAAAAGGGTTATTATGGTTGACGACAGTATAGTAAGAGGAACTACATGCGCAAGAATAGTAAATCTTTTAAGAAGTGCTGGAGCCAAAGAGGTACATGTCAAGATATCATGTCCTCCGTTTATGTGGCCGTGTTATTTTGGAACGGATATACCGTCTCGTAAAGAACTTATAGCTAATAATCATACAATTGAAGAAATAGGGCATATTATAAACGCTGATAGTCTTGATTATTTAAGTATTGAAAATCTGCATAAAATAGCGCCTTATTCAAACCTTAAATTCTGTGACGCATGTTTTACAGGAAATTATCCTATTGATGTAAGCGATGCCGAAACTTCTAAATAATTATTTATAAATATGAAAGGAAAAAATAAAAATGAAGGATATATATGAAAGTCCTCTTAACTCAAGATATGCAAGCATGGAAATGAAAGAATTGTTTTCACCTGACAAGAAGTTTAAAACATGGAGACTTTTATGGATAACTCTTGCTAAGGCTGAAAAAGAACTTGGTCTTAATATTACAGACGAACAGATAGAAGAACTTGAAAAATATAAGGATGATATAAATTATGACGTAGCAGCAGAAAGAGAAAAAGCGGTAAGACATGACGTTATGGCGCATATATATGCTTATGGTCTGCAATGTAAAAAAGCTAAGCCTGTAATACATCTTGGAGCAACAAGCTGTTATGTAGGCGATAATACAGATATAATAGTTATGAATGATGCTTTGAAACTTGTAAGGAAGAAAGTTATATCTGTTATATCAAAACTTTCAGATTTTGCACTTAAATATGCATCTATGCCTACGCTCGGTTTTACGCATTTTCAAGCAGCTCAGCTTACTACGGTTGGCAAAAGAGCATGTCTTTGGATACAAGAACTTATGATGGATGTTGAAAATATTGATTTTGTTTTAAATAATATGAGACTTTTAGGCTCAAAGGGAACGACAGGAACACAAGCAAGTTTTATGGAACTTTTTGACGGAGACAGCCAAAAGGTTAAAAAACTTGATATGCTTATTGCTGAAAAGTTAGGGTTTAAGGCAGTATTTCCTGTTTCAGGACAAACATATACAAGAAAACTTGACAGTAATGTTATAAATGTATTATCAGGAATAGCACAAAGCTGTACAAAGTTTTCAAATGATATGAGACTTTTGCAGCATCTTAAAGAAATGGAAGAACCTTTTGAAAAGGAACAAGTAGGTTCTTCGGCTATGGCATATAAAAGAAATCCTATGCGTTCAGAAAGAATTGCCGGACTTGCACGCTATATAATGGTAGATAGTTTAAATCCGGCTATTACAGCGTCAGCTCAATGGTTTGAAAGAACACTTGATGATTCGGCGAATAAAAGAATATCAATTCCGGAGGCTTTTCTTGCAGCAGATGCTATTTTAAATATTTATATAAATGTAGCTGATAATCTTGTAGTATATCCAAAAGTAATAGAAAAGCACATACTTGATGAACTTCCTTTTATGGCAACTGAAAATATAATGATGGATGCTGTTAAACTTGGAGGTGACAGACAAGAACTTCATGAAAAAATAAGAATGCACTCAATGGCAGCAGCAAGAGTTGTTAAGGAACAGGGAGGAAAAAATGACCTTATTGACAGAATTGCTGCTGACCCAGCGTTCAAATTATCAATTGATGATTTGAATAAGATTCTTGCTCCAAAGAATTTTATAGGCAGAGCGCCGGAACAAGTAAAAGAGTATATTTCCGAATATGTTAAGCCTTTGCTTGATGAAAATATTGATTTAGTCGATAAGGCAGAATTAAATGTATAAGGAGGAAACAGCTATGGTAAAAGCTATTGTAGGAGCTAATTGGGGTGACGAGGGTAAAGGAAAAATAACTGACATGTGTGCAGGCGAGTCAGATATAGTTGTAAGATTTCAAGGAGGCAGCAATGCCGGACATACAATTATAAATGAGCATGGAAAGTTTGCTTTGCATTTGCTTCCATCAGGTATTTTTCATGAGAATACGCTTAATATTATAGGCAACGGAGTTGCTCTTAATATAGAATATCTTTTAAAAGAGGTTGATGCCCTTAAAGATGCCGGTATAAAATTTCAGCTTCTTATTTCCGAAAGGGCACAGGTTTTGCTTAAACATCATGTGCTTCTTGATGAATATGAGGAAGAAAGATTGGCAGAGCGTAAATTTGGTTCTACAAAATCAGGTATAGCTCCTTTTTACGCTGATAAGTATTCAAAAACAGGTATACAGGTTTGGGAATTATATCATGAAGACAGACTTAAAGAAAAGCTTAAAGGTATTTATGAAAAAATAAATATACAATTTAAGTATCTTTATAACAAACCTGAAATAGACTATATAGAGGTTTATGATAATCTTGTAAAATATGCCGCTCTTATTAAAGGCTATGTGACTGATACAGGCAAAATACTTAGAAATGCTATTAAAGAAAACAAAAATATACTTCTTGAAGGGCAGTTAGGTTCTTTAAAAGATACAGACCACGGAATATATCCTTATGTAACAAGTTCGTCTACTCTTGCCGGATATGCAGCAGTAGGAGCTGGTATTCCGCCGCATTCAATTAAAGATGTTATGGTAATAACAAAAGCATATTCATCGGCAGTAGGAGCCGGTCCGTTTGTAAGCGAACTTTTTGGAGAAGAGGCTGATGAACTTAGAAAAAGAGGCGGAGATGCCGGAGAATTTGGCGCTACTACGGGACGCCCAAGAAGGGTAGGATATTTTGACGCTGTTGCTACACGTTATGGCTGTGAGATTCAGGGAGCAACAGAGGTAGTAATGACTTGTCTTGATGTTTTAAGTTATATGGATAAGCTTTATATATGTACAGGATATGATATTAATGGAGAAATTGTAAAAGATTTTCCTACTACTGAACTTTTATATAAGGCAAAACCTGTCTATACTGTTCTTGACGGCTGGAAAAGCGATATAACGGGAATTGATTCATATTCAAATCTTCCGGATAAGGCAAAAGAATATGTTGATTTTATTGAAAAAGAAATAAATGTTAAAATATCTATGGTTTCAAATGGCCCTAAGCGTGAGGAAATACTTAAAAGATAGAATATATTAATAATGTGTGGCGGTATGTCTGAAAAAAATTGGTTTTTTATATTGACAATTTTTAAATTGTCATATATAATTAAATCCATAGTGAGCGAGGGCGTTCCGGTTAGCCGGAATGCCCTTTGTTTTTTTATAATCTTGTGTAAATGAATTTATATTTATAAATACACAGGAACATAAGAGCACCACGCTTTTAAGCATGGGAGTTTCATAAGGAAAATTATATTTTGGAAGGGGATATTATTATGGCAAAGTATACCAAGGAACAAATAATGGAGATTGTTAAAGAACAAGATATAAAATTTATAAGACTGCAGTTTACAGGCGTTTTGGGAAAATTAAAAAATGTAGCTGTTACAGCTTCTCAGCTTCCTAAAATACTTAATGAGGGAATGATGTTTGACGGTTCGTCAATAGAAGGTTTTGTAAGAATAGAAGAATCTGATATGTATTTAAAGCCTGACCTTGATACATTTGTAGTTTTTCCATGGAGACCTCAGCATGGAAAGGTAGCAAGATTTATATGTGATGTATGTACTCCGTCCGGAGAACCTTTTGAGGGCGACCCAAGATATATCCTTAAAAAGACTATGGCACAGGCAAAACAAATGGGTTATGATTTTAATGTAGGAAATGAATGCGAGTTTTTCCTTTTTCATATGGATGAAAACGGAAAACCTACGACTGTTACAAATGATGAGGCCGGTTATTTTGATTTAGGACCGATAGATAATGGAGAGGACGCAAGACGAGATATTTGTCTTACTCTTGAAGAAATGGGATATGAAATAGAAGCGTCTCATCATGAAGTTGCAGCCGGACAGCATGAGATAGATTTTAAATATGACAACGCTCTTATAACAGCCGATAATGTTATGACATTTAAGCTTGTTGTTAAAACAATAGCAAAAAAATACGGTCTTCACGCTACATTTATGCCTAAGCCTATTTTTGGCATAAACGGCTCAGGTATGCATACAAATATGTCTCTTTTTAAAGATGGTAAAAACGCATTTTATGATGAGAATGATTCTCTTAAATTAAGCAAAGAGGCTTATAGTTTTATTGCTGGAGTGCTTGAGCATGTTGCCGGAATAACGGCTATTACTAATCCTCTTGTAAATTCATATAAAAGACTTGTTCCTGGTTATGAAGCGCCATGTTATATAGCATGGAGTGCGTCAAACCGTTCGGATATAATTAGAATACCAGCTTCAAGAGGCGCTGGAACAAGAGTAGAATTAAGAAGCCCAGACCCTTCTACAAATCCTTATTTATGTCTTGCAGTATGTCTTGCAGCAGGTCTTGACGGTATTAATAGAAATTTAAGTGCTCCTGAAAGTGTTGATGAAAATGTATTTAAAATGACTCAGAAACAAAGAAATGAATTAGGAGTTAAATCACTCCCGGCAAACTTAAAAGAAGCCCTTGATATTATGGAAAAAGACGGACTTGTTAGAAAAGTTTTAGGTGAGCATGCTTATTCTAAATTTGCCGGAAGCAAGCTTAAAGAGTGGGACGGATTTAGAATGTCAGTAAGTCAGTGGGAACTTGATAAATATTTGTTTACATATTAAAAAAAAGCTAATAAGCGTTTGTATTTTATTTTGCTAAATAGTTAAAATATTATTGTCCTATTGGAGATGATGCTATGATTGACGCAAATGTAATGGTTGCTTTTTCAAGTGGAAAAGTTTCTGAAAAGGTAGTTAAAATGCTTAAGTATGGTGGTATTTATACATCAGCAGTATTTAAAAGTTTTGGAGAACTTCAAAAGCAAATCGATTTTTATAATGGCGGAACAATCATATGTGGATATAAGCTTTCCGATTCTTCTATTGTGCAGATTATAGATGATATTCCGGATAACTTTAATATTATTCTAATAGGAGATAAATCACAAATTGAAATGTGTGATGATGACAGAGTTTTTAAACTTTCAGTTCCGTTAAATAAAGATGAACTTGTCTGTTCTGTTATGATGCTTATTAATGTTGATATAAGTACCTACTTTAAGCCGGCGGCAGAAAGAAGCAAAGACGAAAAGAAGATTATTTTAAAAGCTAAGGAAATTTTGATTACATGTTACGGAATGACGGAAAGTCAGGCATATAGGTACATGCAGAAAAAAAGCATGGATACAGGAGTTAAAATGATTAGTATAGCTAAAATAATTTTGGGAAAACATTAAAAATAGCGCTGTTGTTATAATTTTATTGATTTTTATAGTTAAGCGTATCTAAAAGTTGATTTGTTTATTATTAATAGCAAACTCATTTTTTAGATACGCTTTCAATTTTTTTTAATTTTTTATAAATTTTTGTGTTTTTTAAAGTATAATATGGTATTATAATATATATAGAAAGGGGGAGGAGAAAATGAATGAGAATAATGCAAATCAAAATAATTTGTATAATAATGAGGCACGAAATGATATAGTATATGAAACCGCTAATAACTCAAAGATGGAACAGCAGCCGGCTGCACATACCACCGATAATCAGCCTAAGGCAGTATCAGAACAACAGCTTACGCCGCCTTTTCCATCTCAGGAAATGTATCAAAAAGAACAGTATACACAAACGATACCTCAAAATTTAATTTATAAAAACACAAATGAAAAAAGAAATGATGAATCTGTTGTATCAATGGTTTTAGGTATATCAAGTCAATCGTCGTCATCGTCGGGACAGACTCCGATACAGCCCTCACAAATACCGTCGGGAATGTATCAGAGCGGACAGGCAGTACAACAGCCTATACCGCCTATACAACAGGGGGTATACCAAAACGGTCAAAATGCAGCGCTGCCGCCAATGCCGCCTATGCCTCAAGGGGCATACCAAAACGGTCAAAATATACCACCTATACCACCTATGCCGCCAATGCCGCCTATACAACAGGGAGCATATCAAAACGGTCAAAATGTACCACCTAATGCCTCATATAATAAACAAAAAAATGTAAAAGCGGTTATATCAATGGTTTTAGGTATATCAAGTATTACTGTATGTTGTGGCTGTTCGGCTATATTGAGTATCCCAGGTATAATATTAGGAATACTTTCTTTAAGGGATAATAGAGAAAGAGAAGACCGTGCTATGGCAATAGCCGGAATTGTAACGTCTTCTATTGGACTTTTAATCTTTTTAGCATGTATGTTTATATATATTTTTGAGTTCTTTTTAGGAATGGGTTATTATTATTAAAAAAGAATAAAAAGTAAATTTTTTATTTTTAAAGGCTGTCTTAGATTAAAATATTTTTTTATTTTTAAAAATTTATAGTATTTTAAGACAGCCTATAATTAATTTTATGTTTTTTAAAGTAATCTTATATTAAATAAAAGAAAAATATTTTTGATTAAACATTGAGTTAAAATAACAAAAATACATATGTAAACATAAATGGGATAAAATCGCATAGCTTTAATTTTATTTGAACTTAATATTGAAATAGTATGGCTTATTGTATAAATTACTGAAAATATAAAGCTTGGAAGTATAGATGCGTTGTAGTAAAGGCTTTTTAAAAACTCTCCGTTAATCATACTTTTTATTGCACGAGAGCCGCCGCAGCCGGGACAGTACAAATTAGTATACTTGTTAAATATACATAATTTTGGCGGCTGTATATCAAAATAAAGAATTGAAAATATTATTACTAAAAATAATGTTAATATAAAAAGTATTATATAATATATTAGTCTGTCAGAAGATGTATTTTTAAATTTTGACATTATTTTTTCCTTTCGTTTATAATAAAAGTATATAAAAAAAACTGCTTTCGCAGTTTTTTTTATATATTAATAATATCCGCCGTATGAACCCATACTAGCGCCTATTGCAGCTCCAAAAATCAAAACAATAATAAGATAAAGAACTAAAACTACTGCCATAACAATTAATTCAGCACGGCAAAAGTTACGCTTTGTAATAGGTGTAGATGAACTAAAAGCCCAAACGAAAAGCATAATAATATTTACGCATGGAATCATTAAAATAACAAGCGTAATAAGCCAGTCGCCTAAACTCATAGGAGCTTCAAGCTGTGGTGAATTTGACTGGATATTATTTGGGTCGTAATTATCCATAGAAATCAACTCTCCTTAATAATTTATTTTTATTATGTACAAAGAAATACCGCATAATTAAAATTTAAAAATAGTTTATGAGATTTTTCTTTAAACACCTAAGTACGATTATACCACAAATAAAATGATTTTTCCATAGTTTTTTATAAAAACCGATTTAAAAATTTAATTTTGTGCAATTATTAATAATTATAGCTTTATTTATGTATTAAACTCATTAAATTTTGTGTAAAATAATCAAGAGGAGGGATGTTTGGAAACATATATGTCATTCTATAAACGTAAATTATAAAGTTTGAAAGTATAAAAGTTAATATGTATATTTTTAATATTTTATGAATAATAGTTTTGTTATATGCTTTTGAAATTATATACATAATTATAATTGGTATTAAAAGTGCTGTAAGCGGCTGAAAATAAAAAGATACTTTGAAATTTCCGGACATAAAATAAAACACAGCACGTGTATAGCCGCAAAAAGGGCATGGAAACCCAGTTACTATTTTTAAAAGACATACTTGCCCAAATATATAATTAAAAATAAATAAAATTATTAAAGCCGGAATAAACCCAATAAAATAATTTTTTAAATCATTTTTTATTCCCTTAAATATTGTAATAAATTTCTGTTTAAACATTTTAGTCTCCTTAATAAAAAATTTTTTATTTATTTAAGTTTAGCATATTTAAAATACCTAAGCAAGTATAGCAGATAGGCGAAAATATTTGCCTTTATATTTAGAAAGTATCCCTAAAACAACGGTAAACTTTCTCCATCGGTTAGATAATATGTATTTTAATGTATAAAAATAATTTGTACGAAAAAATACTTGATTTTTATAGAATGTTATGTTAAAATAGGTATTTGTATGAATCACAAAGTGATTCTCCTTGTTTCCGCTTTTTTGTGGAAGCCAAAAGTCCAAAAGGAGGTGTAAATATGAATAAATATGAACTTGCGGTTATTTTTAATCCAACATTAGACGAGGAAAGTTTAAAAAATGAGTTTGAAAGCGTAAAATCATTACTTGAAAGATTTAATGCATCTATTGATAAAGTTGATGATTGGGGAAAACGCAGACTTGCTTACGAAATTAATAAGGTTAATGAAGGTTTTTATTATTTTATTAATTTTAACGCAGAGAGCAACGTACCGAGTGAAATTGAAAGCCGTATGCGTATTAAGGAAAATGTACTTCGTTATCTTGTTGTACGTCAGGAGGCTTAATGCTTTAAGGGGTGTGTTAATATGAATAAGGTTATATTAATGGGAAGGCTTACAAAAGACCCAGAGGTAAGATATTCTCAAAGCGCCGAGCCAGTAGCAGTAGCAAGATTTACGATTGCTGTAAATAGAAGGTTTAAGCGTGAAGGCGAGCCGGATGCGGATTTTATTCCATGTGTTTCTTTTGGAAAGACCGGCGAGTTTACAGGGCGATATTTTAAAAAAGGTATGATGATTTCTGTTGTAGGTCGGCTTCAAGTACGTTCGTGGGACGACCAAACAGGTCAGAAAAGGTGGACCACAGAAGTTGTTGTTGAGGAACAATATTTTGCTGAAAGCAAGGCTTCTTTTGAGGCAAATAGGACAAATAGTGTGAATAGTGCAAATAGTGTGCCTATGCCTATGCCAGTAGCTGAACAGCCTTCCGCTGATATGCCTGTGCAGCCAACAGCTACACCTTCACAGCCCGAAGGCTTTTACAATATAGAAGAAAGTGTTGACGACGACGATTTGCCTTTTTAATGATTATTAAGTAAGTAAGGAGGTTATGAGATGATTAATAAAAAACGCAGCAGAAGAAAAAAACGTGTTTGTGCTTTTTGTGCTGAAAAAGTAAATACGATTGATTATAAAGATGTAGCGAAACTTCGTAAATTTGTTTCTGAAAGAGGAAAAATACTTCCACGAAGAATTACGGGAAATTGTGCTAAACATCAAAGAGTTTTAACAGTTGCTATTAAAAGAGCAAGACATGTTGCTTTAATGGCATATGTACAGGATTAATAAATAATATTTAAAAAGGCTATGAAAAATGGTTTTATATCATTTTTTCATAGCTTTTTTTATAAAAAAATAAAATTTTATTTGGATTTGCACTTTAACTTGTTATATATAATATTATATATAGTATCGGATTAGGGGGTGTTTGTTTGTTTTTATGGATTTTAGAAATGTTTTTTATGTTTTCCTATGTGACAGGTATAAATTCTTTTCCAAAACCACTTAGTTCCGAAGAAGAAAGCAAATATTTGAAGGAATTTAAAGAAGGAAGCGACGAGGCTAAAAATATTTTAATAGAAAGAAATTTACGTCTTGTTGCTCATATTGTAAAAAAATACCCTAATTATTGTAAAGATAATGATGATCTTATTTCCGTAGGTACAATTGGTCTTATTAAGGCTATTATGACTTATAAAGAAGGAAAAGGAACAAAACTTGCAACATATGCAGCAAGATGTATAGAAAATGAAATACTTATGAACATAAGAGCAGGGAAAAAATATTCAAATGACCTTTATCTACAAGACAGTGTTGGAGTTGATAAAGATGGAAACGAAGTTACATTAGCAGACAGAGTTGCAGATGAATCGGATGGAGTAGATGAACAAGTAGAGGATAAGCTTAAAATAAAGGCTTTATATAAAAAAATGAAAAAACTGCTTAAAAAGAGAGAATGTACTGTAATAGGTTTAAGGTATGGAATTGTAACAGGCGAGGAGGTAACGCAAAGAGAAGTGGCTAAACTTTTAGGGATAAGCAGAAGTTATGTAAGCCGTATAGAAAAAAAAGCGCTTAAAAAGTTAAAAGATAATTTTGATGAGGATATGTAAAATATAAAGTATTTAATAAAAATATAGTCAATCGAATTAAAAAATAACAGAAGTATTTTAAGGTTTTATACTTCTTTGTTTTTAAATTGATTGACTATTAAGTAAGTATTACATATATAACCATTTATTTTCAAATTTATCAAGTGACAAAGGTTTATCATAATAATAACCTTGTACAATCTGACAGCCGACTTTTTTAAGAAATTCAAGCTGTTCTTCGTTTTCAACGCCCTCACATACTACACCAAGATTTAATTGATTAGCAAGTGCAAAAGTATATTCTATTATGTTTTTTTGTATTGTAGATTTTTCAGCGCTGTATAAAAAGCTTTTGTCAATTTTAATTGCCTGTACTTCAAGATTAGTAAGTATACTTAAAGAAGAATATCCAACACCAAAGTCATCTATTGAAATAGAAAATCCGTATTTATGCAGTTTTTTTATGTTATCGGCAAATTTTTCATAATCATCCATAAACAAATCTTCTGTTACCTCAATGTCTATGTATTTTGGCTGTATACCATATTTTACAGTCATTTTGTAGAGATTATCGGCAAAATCAATGTCATAAAAATGCAGCCTTGAAAAATTAACTGAAATAGGAATGATTTTCATATTTCTTTTAATCCATGAGTTTAATGTTATTAACGCCTGTTCGAGCATATAAAAGTCAAGTTGTATTATAGTCCGGTTTTTTTTAAGTTCAGGTATAAAGTCGTTTGGATATATAATTGTGCCATCAGATTTTATCCATCTTACAAGAGCTTCTGCACCAAATATTTTCCCTGTCATTATATTTATTTGAGGCTGTAAATACATTTTAAACTCATTATTTTTTAAAGCGTTTGGAAAATCAGACAATATTTTAACTTGTTTATTAATCAAATTAAGCATTTCAGGTTCAAAAAATGTAAAACCTCCGTTTTGTCTTGATTTAATTATTTTTCTTGCTATATTTGCATTATCTATTGCGTTTACAATGTCTTTTTCATTGTCATCAAGTATATAGCCTCCCGTAGATATAACAAGATTAAGACCAGGGTATTTGTTATTTTGCTTTTGTGAAAATATTTTGTTATAATTAATTACACGGTCTGTAAGTCCTTCGCTGCTGTATGTTTTGACAATACAAAGCACATTATCGGCATATTGCCTTGTCCCTAATATTGACATTGGATTATCTATTACAGCAAATTCAGCAAATTCCTTTAATATTTTATCTCCTACAATATAACCGTAAGTGTCGTTTATATGCTTAAAGTTTGTAAAATCGCTGTATACAATAGCATATTTATAGTCTTTATCTTTTCTGTTTTCAGAAAGTAATTTATTTGCTTCTTCTATAAATCGTGGGTATGTATGAAGCCCTGTAACTTTATCATATAATGTTAGTTTTTTTACTTTTTCTTCTATTTCATGAAGATTATGGCTTGATGATATTCGTAAACTTAAAACTCTTGATATCATTTTTATCATTTTTATTTCTTTTAAAGGCCATTTTCTTTTTTTATCAACACTTCCAAAACTTAATACAGCATATATATTATTGTTATTTTTAATTACGCAATGTATTGATGAAAGTATGTTCTTTGTTTCCATCCAGTTTCTTATACATATTGGAATATTATCTTTGTTCCAGTCGTCAAATATAAATAATTCCTGATTATTTTCTATAAGTTTTATAAATTCTGCAAAGGTATTTTTATTTTCAATTTGCGTATCGTTAATTTCTGAAAAACCCGCTGATTTTTCCCAGTGAAATTCTAAAGGAAAAGAGTTATTTTCAAAGTCAATACGCCGCATTGTTATAAACATAAGCCCTAAATGTCTGCCTATATTTTCGCATATTAATGAAAGAGCTACTTTAAAGTCACTTATTCCTCCAAGTATTTCAATTATGTACTCTACTATTTCTTCATTTAATGTTAAACGTGAGTTTTCATAATCTTCCATATACATTTTATATTTAGAAGATTTTTTAGTAAGACTGTCAAATGTATTTTTGCAGTCTTCAAACAGCATCCAGCGGTTTTTGCCTTCAATTTTAGATTGAAAAAGTGCAAAATCAGCTTTTGCAAATAAATCGCTGAAATCAGATGCGTCATATGGCGCTAACGCTGCTCCCATACTAAATGTAATTTTATTTGTCATTTCATTTGCAGCATATTTTGCGCTTAGCATATCATATATGCTATTTATTGTTTTGGCAAGATACGATTTGTCAGGTATATATTTAATGAAAATCATAAACTCATCGCCGCCAAACCTTCCGGCGATAATATTATTGTCTGATATCATTTTAAGACCTTCTGAAATATTTATTAGAATTGTATCCCCAAACAAATGCCCATAAGTATCATTTATAGACTTAAAGTCGTCTAAATCCATTATTATAAATGCTGATAAACTATTTAAAGGCGCTGTTTTTAAGTGGTTTTCAACTATTTTATTAAAATGATTTTTACGGAAAAGACCTGTTAGAGTATCCTTTGTTGATTCTTCATAAAGTCTTATTTCTTCTTTCTTTTTATCATCAATATCAGTGTATTTACCTATTGCATAAATAGGTTTTTTATTATTGTCAAGCACTGTTTTTGTTTCGGTTTCAACAAAGCGGAATTTTCCGTCAATAAATTTTCGCCTAAATTGGAATATAAAATGTCCTTCTTTATTTCTTATTGTTTCAAAATATTC
Source organism: uncultured Eubacteriaceae bacterium (assembly GCA_947086655.1). Classification (GTDB taxonomy): domain Bacteria; phylum Bacillota; class Clostridia; order Lachnospirales; family CAG-274; genus CAMTZM01. Next base: position 52,346 of record CAMTZM010000008.1, on the reverse strand, counting down.
TTTAAATATTTCTATATCGTCTTTATGTATTAAGCCTAAATTGTAAATATTTTTAGAATAATTTTGAATATTTTTTTCAGGAAAGTCTATATCTTTATTCAAAAGCGTAATAAAAACATCATTTTTTATATCATATTTAAAAAGAGCGTTAGCTGACATTGCGGCAATTATTTCAGCCTGTTCTTTTTCAAGAAGCAATTGATTATGAACTTGTTTAACAATAGTTATGTTAAATACTGTTAATAAAACGCCGGCCCGTATATCCTCTGTTTTATAAGGTGATATTATTAAAAGATAGTTTAAATTATGCTTACTTTTTATTTCCCTTTTTATTGTCAAATTATTTTGAAAAACATTTTCAACGTCATTTACAAAATTAGGGTATTCGTCAATAAAATTTATATTTTTTATTGAGCGTCCTATATCAGTATCAACAAGATTCGATATATTTTTAATAACAGATGTCATTTTCCTTATACACATGCTGTTATCAATATAAAGCGCTCCTATTTCACCGCTTAAAAGAAGGTTATTAAGGTCATCGGCTGTTTGCGCTGCTTCTGCTGCTTTTACACGGTAATCGCTGTTTAGTTTTAAAAGCTTTTTTTTCATTGTCTGTAATTCTTCATTTGCTGTCATTAATTCTTTATATGCAGATTGTATCTGCTCATTTAAAAGGTCAATCTGCGTGTATGACGTTACCAATAAAGTTTCTTTTTCATCAAGTTTCTGTCTGAGTATTCTTATTTTCTCGTTTAGACTCGAAACGGTCTTTTCTTGTTTATTCATAATGACACAACTCACTTTTATTTTGAAAATATTTTTTTGAAAAAGACTAAATATTTGTTTTAATAGCATTTCTTTACCTTTATGATTATATTCTAAGTTTATGATTAAGTCAAATATGAGTTTTGTTAATAGAGAAAAAAATAGTTTTTTATAAGTTTTATACTAAATAAAATTTAAAAAAAATTAATAAAAGCTAAGTATAAATATTGGTCTTTAACATTATTGTAATGGTATTAAGTATATGTTATAATTATCAATATTTTTTATATATTTACACAATTTTAAGGAGGCGATAATTTGAAAGATTTTATTTTGCTTTTTGTATCTTTTTTTAAAATTGGTATTTTAACCTTTGGCGGAGGGCTTGCAATGCTTCCTATGCTTAAACTTGAGGTTGTTGAAAAAAACAAATGGGCAAATGAGGAAGAACTTATGAATTATTACGCCATAGGGCAGTGTACTCCGGGAATTATTGCCGTAAATACGGCAACATTTATAGGTTATAAGCAAAAAGGTGTTTTAGGCGCTATTATATCAACAGTTGGCATAGTTATGCCCTCTGTTATAATAATTACGGTTATAGCAGCTTTTATAAGAAATTTCATGGATTATGAAATTGTTCAAAATATGCTTATGGGAGTAAGAATTGCAGTGGCGGCTCTTGTAACAAGTGCAGTAATAGAGCTTATAAGAAAAGGGGTAAAAGATTTTGCAGGAATAATTATATTTGCTTTAAGTTTTTTACTTTCAGTTTGTTTCGGTATTTCTCCGGTTATAATAGTTGCGGCAGCTATTTTTTTGTCAGTTATATTTGTACTTAAAGAAAAGCCAAAAGGCTCAAATTAAAAAGGGTGGTGAAAACGTATGATTTTTATGCGTCTTTTTTATGAATTTTTTAAAACAGGGCTTTTTGCCATAGGCGGAGGACTTGCTACACTTCCGTTTTTATATGATATGTCGGATAGATTGGGACTTTTTACACGGCAGGAACTTGCTACAATGATTGCAGTTAGTGAATCGACTCCGGGGCCTATTGGTGTTAATATGGCTACGTATGTAGGGTTTCATTCGGTGCAAAATGAATACGGCTCTTTTTTAATTTCTGTTTTGGGAGCTTTTACAACTACGGCGGCGCTTGTACTTCCAAGTCTTGTTATAATTATTATAATTGCTAAATTTCTTGCTAAATTTGGTGAGAATAAATTTGTAAACGGCGCTTTTTATACATTAAGACCGGCTGTGGCCGGACTTATAGGGGCTGCTGTTTTAGGAATATATCAAATTGCTTTTTTGACTATTGATAGTTTTAAAAAAACACATAATTTTATGGATTTTATAGATTTCAAAAGCTTTATAATTTTTGCGGTTATTTTGTTTCTTGTTTTGAAATTAAAAAAGCACCCTATAATTTATATTGCTTTAGGGGCGGTTTCAGGTTTGATATTAGCTGTTAATTGAGGGAAACGCATGCGTTTCCCTCAATTAACATTAGTATTCTTCATTTAGATTTTTTAAAATTCTGGCAATAGTTTTACTTCCTCTTCTTTCATATTCTGAAAGTCCTTCTTCTATTGTCATATCTGTTGTAACTATATCCTCTATTATCTCACGTCTTAACAAATCAACTTCCGGCAAAAGGCTTCCTGTTTCTTTTCTTATTAATGGAATAGACGCTATTGTTGAGTTTTTCATAAATATATCTTCTGAATTAATTATTCTCTCATCAAGGGGTATTTTTGACTTGAAGGTTGTAAATGTAAGTTCAGGAGCAAAATATGTTCCGGCTTTTCCGGCGTTTAAATGTTCTTTTATATCAGACTGAGTTCCGTCAGAATTTTGTCTCCAATGATATCCTTCAACTCCTGAGGTAAATAAAAGTTCGCCTTCTCCGCCGTCGTGCGAGTATTCAATTAAATATTTAAAAACGCCTTCCGGATTTTTACAGCTTATAGGTATAACCATAGCAAGAGGAGGTCTTTCTATATATTTTGTTTCCTCTATGCTTGGTATAGGAACTACTTTAGCATCAGGAACATTTTCATTAATTGATTCCTGTAATGTCATATTCCATGAACCAGCCCAATAGTTAAAGCAGCCAACCAGCCCTTTATTAAATTTTTCACGGCAAGTTGATGTTTTGTTTGTAGCTATATCTTTATCAATTAGTCCGTCTTTGTATGCAGTCTTCATTCTTTCAAGCGCTTTAACCATTTGAGGTTCAGTCATTCCATCTACATATTTGCCGTCTTTTAATGTAAAATCAGGTACAGCGTCTTGATAAAATTCTCTTAAATAAAGAGCATAAGGAGTCTCACTATTCATAAGTCCAGCGGCTGTAATAGGTATATAGTTATCTCCCATAGCTTTAAATTTTTTAAGCATTTCATAAAACTCTGAATAATTTTTAGGAGGATTTATGGAAAGATTGTCAAGCCAGTCACCTCTTACATATGTAATTGTTCCATTGCCCTTTGAAAGAGGAAAACCGTAAAGCCGTCCATCTATTTTAAGTGCATCTACATAAGATTCGTCAACTACGGGTTTTATTTCCGAATTATTCCATGAATCAGTCATATCCCATAAAAGGTCATACATAGCATAGCTCGGATAAAACACGCTTCCTACTTCTATACAATCAAGCTGCTCGCTTGCGGCTATTAATATATTTACTGTTTCGTAATAATCATGATGTTCTGTTACTTTTATTGTCATTTTAATGCCGGTTCTTTTTTCATACTCATCTGCGAAGACTTTCATTCCTTCTTCTGTTGTTTTTATTGTATTTGTAAGCATTACAATTTCTTCAGGTTTTTTAATTTCGGATTCTGTTTTTTCTAAAGTAGAATTGTCACCGCCTTTTGAACAGCCTGACATAATAATACAGAAAGCCGCTATAATCCCCATACGTTTTAATAAACTCATTTGAAAAGCCTCCTTTTTTAAAATTTATTTTAAGAGAATATCTAAAAGCTATAATATTTTATTTTTCAGATTTTCTCTAAGTAAAAATTTGATATTTATTACAGATATTTTTTATAAAATAAAAATATAAGTTTCTTTAACTAAATTAACCGCTGTTTATATTGTATATATTAAATACTTTTTAGTAATAATAATTATATTACATACTTGAAAACAAAGCAAGTATAGTTATTTTAATCTCTGTTTTTTTAACCGACTTACGAGAATTTAGCAGCAATTCCTCTGCATTTAAGGCGGTGGTATAAATTGTATTTTTTTATTGCATTTATTTTTTGTATATAATATAATTAAGGAAACACCGCACAATTAAAATTTTATGGTTTTTGATAGAATTTTCCATTTCTTTGTCAATGTCGCTTAACATAGGCTCCGACTATGTTTGCGCTCCATTTCCTCGAACTGAAAAATTCTCTCTGAAAACCATTTTATTGAATTATGCGGTATTTCCTTAACACATTAATTAGTACATTGACAACTGTATATATTAGGTTTTGCTTATAAAAAAAGTTAAAGGAGTGTTTCAAATGAAAAATACAGAGCAATTTAAACCTTTTGTTCCGGCATCTAAAGTTATGCCGGAAATAACGTTTACATCTGTTTTTATAGGAATAATGGCAGCGGTAATATTTGGGGCAGCAAATGCTTACTTAGGTTTGAGAGTTGGCATGACTGTTTCGGCTTCCATTCCGGCGGCAGTTATTTCAATGGGAATAATGCGTATTATACTTAAAAGAGATTCTATACTTGAAAATAATATTGTGCAGACAATAGGTTCAGCAGGAGAAAGTGTAGCCGCCGGAGCTATATTTACGCTTCCGGCTATGTTTATATGGCAAAATCAATGGACAGGTGAAAATCCTTCACCTATAAACATATTTCTTATTTCTGTATTAAGCGCTATTTTAGGCGTATGTTTTATGGTGCCTTTAAGAAAGGCTCTTATTGTAAAAGAACATGGTGTTCTTCCTTATCCTGAAGGAACGGCGTGTGCCGAGGTTCTTATTGCCGGAGAGGAAGGAGGAAATAAAGCGTCAACTGTATTTGCCGGTTTGGGAATATCGGCTTTGTATAAATTTATTGCAGATGGTCTTAAAATATTTCCGTCAGAAATTCATTTTGAGCAGAGAAGATATAAAGGAGGAGGATTTGGAGTTGATGTTCTTCCGGCGCTTTTAGGAGTGGGGTATATATGCGGTATTAAAATTTCTTCATATATGTTTGCCGGAGGTATTTTAGGCTGGCTTGTAATTATGCCTCTTTTAAGTCTTTTTGGAGGAGACATTTCCATTTATCCGGCAAATGTTCCTATAAGCGAGATGGATTCATTTGGCATATGGAGTTCTTATATACGTTATATAGGAGCAGGAGCGGTTGCTGCCGGAGGTATAATAAGCCTTGTAAAGTCAGCGCCTTTAATCTGGAAAACTTTTATACATGCCATAAAGGATTTTAGAAAAACCGAAAATGGATTAGAAAATGAGGAAAGAACACAAAAAGATTTGCCTATGAATGTTATAGCACTTATTGCGGCAGCTATAATACTGCTTATATGGCTTCTTCCATCTATTCCGGTAAATATTATAGGAGCTTTTATTATAGCTGTTTTTGGTTTTTTCTTCGCAACAGTATCCTCAAGACTTGTAGGTCTTGTAGGAAGCAGCAACAACCCTGTTTCTGGAATGGCAATAGCAACTCTTTTAATTTCTTCTGTTGTTTTAAAAGCGTCAGGACTTGAAGGGCAAAGCGCTATGATGGGAGCTATTGCCATAGGTTCTGTAATATGTATTATAGGAGCTATTGCAGGGGATACATCTCAAGATTTAAAAACAGGTTTTATTTTAGGAGCATCTCCTTTTAAACAGCAAATAGGGGAGTTTATAGGCTCAATAGCCGCATCTGCAGCTATTGGCGGAATACTTTTTCTTTTAAATGCTGCATGGGGTTTTGATTCTCCTCAGCTTCCGGCACCGCAGGCCACTCTTATGAGACTTGTTGTTGAGGGGGTTGTTGATGGCAATCTTCCATGGAATCTTGTTATTGCAGGGGTATTTATAGCTATTATAGCCGAGATTTTGAAAATACCAGTACTTCCATTTGCCGTAGGTCTTTATTTGCCTATACATCTTTCAACTGCTATAATGACAGGAGGAGCAGCAAGATATGTTTTTGATAAAATGAAAAATGAAAAGGATAAAAATGAAGGCGGAATACTTTATACATCAGGACTTATAGCCGGTGAAGGACTTATGGGTATTTTGCTTGCGATATTTGCTGTAATTCCGTTTAGAAAAGGAAGTTTTGCTGATATATTTGATTTATCGGATATTATTTCTTTGGGAAATGCAGGAGGTATTTTATTTTTCTTATTTTTAATTTTTACTGTTTTTTATTTTGCTGGGGGTATGAAAAAAAGTGAAAAACAAAAATAACTTTCTTGATTTTGTGCCTGTAAGAAATTCAAAAGTTGATTTTTATGAAAATGATTCAGGCGTTGTTACTATTGTTATTAAAAGAGATTCTGTTTTTTATAAAATTTTAAGACCAATTTTTAAAATACCTGAAAATACATTTGTTTCTCTTGATGATATAGGGAGTTTTGTATGGAAAGAAATAGATGGAAAAAAGTCTATATACGATATTTCAATTAAAATTCAAAATAAACTTAGTGAAAAGGCAGAACCTCTTATACCACGGCTTATTGGTTTTTTTGTTATTTTAAATAAAAACGGACTTGTTATGTTTTCATAAAATTTATATTTTATTTGTCACTTGAAAAAGCTTATGAGAATATAATACACTAACTATTTATGAGAAGGTTTTAATAGGTGATATTATGCTCATACATGTTGTTGAACAAGGAGAGACAATTAATTCAATAGCAGAAAAATATAATACATCTGCCCAGCTTATTATATATAATAATGAGATACAAAATCCTAATAATCTTGTTGTTGGGCAAACTATTGTTATTTTGTTTCCGCAGGTTATTCATATTGTTGAGGAAGGGGATACTGTTAACTCCATAGCGGCAGAGTATAATGTTTCAGTAGGAGATATTATAAGAAATAACCCAATTATTTTAAATACAAATGTAATATATCCGGGGCAAAGTATTGTAATAAGTTATGAGGGGGAAAAGTTTGGAACAATTGCTGTAAATGGTTATTGCTATCCAAATATAGACAGACTTGTTCTTAGAAAAACACTTCCTTATTTGAGTTTTTTAACAGTGTTTACTTATGGATTTACAGAAGAAGGGGAACTTGTTGAAATTAATGATTCAGAGGTTGTTGAAATAGCAAAAAGCTATAATGTAGCTCCTATTATGCTTATTTCTTCACTATCACAGTCAGGAACATTCTCAAATGAGTTATCGGAGGCTCTTTTAAATAATGAAGATGCACAGGATATACTTATTGAGAACATTTTAAATAATATGAGACAAAAAGGTTATTATGGACTTGATATAGATTTTGAATATGTATTTCCTAAGGACAGGCAGGCTTACGTTGATTTTATATCAAAAACACAAAAAAGACTTAGTGAAGAAGGATTTGTTGTATTTGTGGCGCTTGCTCCAAAAACAAGCGGAGACCAGCCAGGACTTCTTTATGAGGCTCATGATTATGAGAAAATAGGGCAAGTTGCAGATGCTGTTTTTCTTATGACGTATGAATGGGGTTACACATATAAATACAGAAGATAATAGTTATTATATTTATATATTTATAATAAAAAAGGTGTTAAATTTGATATTTAACGCCTTTTTACAGTTTTATTGATTTAATTTTTTAAGTGTTTTTATGTATTGTTTTCTTAGGGGTTCGTAAAATTCTTTTGTAATTTCCTTTATTATTTTTTCTCCGTCTTTATGGGTTTTATCTGTATAAAAATCGTTGTAAAATTCACATATGGCGTTTACTCCATTTTTTTCGTATGTTAATGTTTTTGTTTCAACAAGTGCCATAATAAAATACCCCCTTATACATTTTTATATTGTCTATAAGTTATACTATGTGTGAATTTATTATTAAATTAAATTTTTTATTTTTTCTTATATTATAAAATCAAATCAAAAATATTTTTGCAAAAAGTAATTTTTATACTATGATTGAAAAGTATAATAAAATTAAAGATTCTGATTTTATATTAAACCGTTTTTGTAAGAGAAAATGATAATTTGAATAACTTGAATGTTGAAGAATATAAATATAGAATCAGTCAGGTATTTTTATTTAAAACAATTTATATTAATGCTTTAATAATTAAATATTTATTATATAGCAAAGAAATGATTGGAGAGGGTATTTTGTCATACTGTTTATATTTAAGAAAGTCAAGAACAGACAAAGATTTTGAAATGGGAAGTATTGAGGAAACTCTTGCAAGACATGAAAAAATATTATTGGAAATTGCTAAAAAAAGAAATTTTTCTATATCAAAAATATATAGAGAGGTAGTGAGCGGCGAAACAATTGTTTCACGTCCAAAAATGAAACAATTGCTTTTTGATGTTGAAAAGGGATTATGGGACGGCGTTTTGGTAATGGAAGTTGAAAGGCTTGCAAGAGGAGATACTATTGACCAGGGAATAGTAGCTAAGACGTTTAAGTATTCTTATACAAAAATTATAACGCCTTCAAAAACTTATGACCCTAATAATGAATTTGACGAGGAATATTTTGAGTTTGGTTTATTTATGAGCAGAAGGGAATATAAGACTATTAACAGACGTATTCAAAGAGGGCGGGTGGTTTCTGCTAAAGAAGGCAAGTTTTTGGGAAGCGTTCCTCCATTTGGTTATGATAAAGTAAAAATTAAAGGTGATAAAGGTTATACTTTAGAAATTAATGACAATGCCAAAATAGTACAATTGATATTTAATTTATATGTAAATGGAAAAGAGCAGGAGAATGGTTATGTTAAGCCTTATGGGTTGTCACTTATAGCAAAAGAACTTGACTGTTTGGAAATTCAGCCGCTTAAATCTGAAAAATGGAATTCTTCCTCAATAAAAACGATTTTAACTAATCCTGTTTATATTGGAAAAATAAGATGGAGCTGGGATAAAGAAATTAAAGTTATTGAAAATGGTATTGAAAAAAAGGTAAGAAAGCACAATGATGATTGTATTTTTGTTGATGGACTGCATACTGCTGTAATTAGTGAGGATTTATTTAATAAAGCGCAGTATAAATTGAAATCAAAAAAGATTTATCCCATTGCATCAAATAAAATTCTTAAAAATCCTCTTGCTGGAATTGTTTATTGTGGTGAATGCGGTTCTCTTATGACTCGTACAATAAGACGAAACCATAATAAAAATATTAAAGAATATTCTTTGGCTTGCCCCAATATTTATTGTGATAACGTATCTTCACGTATGGATATTATTGAAAAGACTGTTATTGATTCTGCACAGAACTGGTTAAATATGTATCAATTAAATTGGGAAGAAAAAAATGAGGTTAAAAATAATAACGATATTTTATTAAAAGAAAAATTAATGAAAAAGATTTTGAAAGAAATATCAGTAGTTGACAAACAGATATCTAAAACTTATGATTTGCTTGAAAGAGATATTTACAGCATAGATAAATTTAATGAAAGAAATAAAACTCTTTTATATAAAAAAGAAGAACTTGAAAAAAATTTGAGTTTATTAGAGAAGGAAATTAAAAATAATAATGAAAAACAGCATATGAAAATTGAATTTATACCTAATATGAAAAAACTTATTGATTTATATTATTCTTTGGAGGATATACATGAAAAAAATAAACTGCTAAAAAAAGTTTTTGAGAAAATAGAATATACTAAAAACAAAAGAGCAGCAAAAAATAAAATAAATGAAGCATTGATATATTTAAAGATTTTTCCAAAGATTCCAAAATAATATATAATTAAAGACTACGAGAATTTTTGTATAATTTTTGTATTTGAAAAAGGGAGGCTTAAAATACAGCCTCCTGTCTGTTACCATGACAGAATAAAATTATTATTTATAATACAGGCTCTTAATCAATAAACAGGGAGTTCGCAAATTCCATCAAGTTTACACTGTCATTTTTGTTTATAATTTTTACAACCATATTTTCTTTTACGGCAACAGCTATTTTTCCGGACAGGGATTTTAAAACAATTTCAAAAATTCCGTTATATTCAGATATAGTCTCAAAATGCCTGGCATTTTCAAAAATCAGATTATCGGCACAGCTTAATGCTTTTTTTCTGTTTTCGCATAAATAAAAGTACACAGAAATATTTTTATACTTTTCATTTTCCGAGTACATAGAACAAAAAGTTTTTTCATCATTCAAATATGTTACCAAAAGGTTTAATTTACCATTTAATTTTATATTATCAAATAGATAAAATTTTTCACAAGTATCAAGTTTATTTTCATTTAAAAGATTTTCAGAATACTCTGTTAAGTATTTATTAGCTAAACTTTTTTCTTTCATATGAAAGTTATATAATGCCGTTGTAAACTCAAATTTATCCGATGTTGAAACAACTCTGCATGAGCCGGCTGTAAGAGATGTTAAATCGCAAAGACGTTCTCTGTAAAATTCAGAAACATATGGCACTTTAGGAGGATTTCCAGGAGTTGTAGCAGGGTCGGCAAATAATGTTTTACAAGCGATTTTGCCGTCTTTTGTCGCTCCTGTTGGGTCGCCAAGACTCCATGGGTTTGTTCCGAAATCTATTTTAAGACAGCTATCTGTTACAGAAACTCCAAAGTTATAGCTGCATACGGCGTGATAACTGAACATTCCCGTACTTATGCCGCTGTTGTAAAAAGGCACATGCCATTTTGTATCCCCTATAACGACAATCTCATTGCATTTAAAACCAACACTGAAATTAATATCCGATGAAATATAGCCTACATCGTTATCTATGCCTAAAAGGCTTAAAAAAAATGTATTTATACAAGCACAGTCATTGCAGTTTACTGACAATTTATTATTTATGTGTGCTTTTGAAAAATCATCTAAAAATTTTTTGGGATTAAAAATAGGGTATAAAGTGCTCCCGATACCGACGCTTATTGCACTGTAATTACATTCGCCCAAATCATCATATACAAAATTTCCTTCGTTAATCCATGTAGCTACATGTTTAGATATATCATCATCGCTGTATTTTTTTGAAGTGTCTTTAAGTTCAGTACATATGAACTCTAAAGCGTCAGCCCACGGAACATAGTTTGAAGAAAAGCTGTCTGTTACCCATGCTTTAGAAAGAGGTTTATGAGGAATAATATATACAGTATGTTCTGTAACGTCAAAATCTGTCCACTCATCCGTTTCATTTTTTCTATATTGCCATTTATAACAGCAATTAAATTTTCCGGCTGATATACTGTTGATTTTATTTGAATTAAGATTGAAATTAATTGACCCGCCCTGAGAACATCCGTTTATAAAGCCGACACTGTGGGTTTTTGTAGTACCTAAGATATTTTCTTTTTCATCATAAGCCAAACCTCTTATATTCAAATATTCTCTATTAAAAGTATTTTCTTCATCTTGAAAACTTATTTTTATTATAAGTTCATCATTTACATTATCTGAACTGTAACATATAGGACAATTTCTCTTTATTTTTGAATCATACTCAGGTGTATCTATTTCCCGACTGTAATTATACCTTAAATTTACAGCTACATTATAAACATTTTTTGAATCATAGTTGAAACTTATTGTATTAACCCTCATTTCTCCTAAGCCTCCTATCAATTACGGCAGTTTTGCTTTAAATTGAAACTGCCGTAATTAAGCTGTTAATTTTAATTTTCAGATTTTTCAACAATCCATTCTTTAAGACCGCTTACTTCATCTTTTACAGTCAAAGAAACATTTATCTTCTTTGCGTTTGTAAGGTCTATTTCAACAACTTCATTAGAACTTACATAGGAATTAAAGTAATTTTCTCTAACCATCTGTGAGGCATACATAATATAAATCTTAGGAGTAATCTGAAGATTAGCAACTTCTCCCTGAGGAACGCCTTTTCCGTCTTGCCCTGTATAACGAAGAAGGGGTTTTGAGTTTTTGCATATACTTATTTCTACTCTTTTTAATGAATTGTTATAACAGGAGATAGTTCCGTCCACATTTTTATCGTCTAATAATTCGAGATTCTGATAGCCGTCTTTAATTGAAAACTTCCATTTTGAATTTAATAAACAGTCATATGTAGTTGTTCTCACATTAGGAGAATAAGGAGTATCAATTTCACTTACGCCAACTTGCATCTGAATCGGATATACAAAACTGTTGCAAGAAACATTTCCACCTCCCGGTGCTCCTGACTTCAGTCCTCCGAGAGGGATTTGCTGCCAAGCTGTGGGGAATATTTTTGTAAACATTCCGTTTATCTCTGGGTCTTGCTGAAAAACTACCATTGTGTAATCATATGGTGTTTTGTTGTACAATGTAATCTCAACATCGTTATTCATAATAAATTCCTCCTTAAAATATTTAATCAATACTGTTTATAGTGATTCATCTTGAATAACTATATTTAATATATATTAGGACAAGTAATATAATATGATAAAAAAAATAAACTTTAAAAATAACGTATATCTTTTATATACATACACATATGGACCGCCTATGGCAGTAGCGCCTTTAAATAAAGTCATTGAAGTAATTGATTATGCTGTTACTGTAATTGACCCACGGAAAATTTTAATTGGAATACCTAATTATGGATATGACTGGACACTTCCTTTTGAGGTTGGAACAAAGGCCCGTTCTATTTCAAATGTAGGAGCTGTTGAGCTTGCTCGTGAAACAGGTTCATCTATTCTTTATGATGAAACAGCAAAGTCACCTTATTTTTATTATACTGACGAATCAGGCTCGGCACATGTAGTTTGGTTTGAAGATGCAAGAAGCATAGAGGAAAAACTTTTACTTATATCAATGTATGGGCTCTTAGGCTGCGGTGTATGGAATATAATGAAATTTTTCCCGCAAAACTGGTTGGTTCTTAATTCCATGTTTAATATTTATAAGGCACTGTAAATAATTTAAGGAAACACCGCACAATTAAGATTTTATGGTTTTTGATAGAATTTTCCATTTCTTTGTCAATGTCGCTTAACATAGGCTCCGACTATGTTTGCGCTCCATTTCCTCGAACTGAAAAATTCTCTTTGAAAACCATTTTATTGAATTATGCGGTATTTCCTTAATTTTGCCTGTTTGAGGAAAACGGTGAGTTTCAATGATTTTTTAAAAATTAACAGAAACTTATCCGTTTATTCCTCATGTATACATAATTTTTAAAAAAACAACTCAAATTAGTATAAGCAGTTTGCAAATAATATAAATTTTGTAAGTAAAATCATATTTTTTTGTAAAAAGTTTATCGTTTTTATTTTTTACTTGATTTTATGTGATTTTTTGGTTAAAATATTAATATTGTGTTAGTATTGCTTTGGAGGAATGAATATGAAAAGGGTAGACATTATAGTACCCTGTTTTAATGAGGGCGATGTTATAGAACTGTTTTTTAATAAGACAAACGGTATTGTGTCAAAGATAGAAGGATGCCGGTTTGAGTTTATATTTGTAGATGACGGTTCAAGTGACGATACGGCTGTAAAATTAAAAAAATTTTCAGATATGCATGATTATGTTAAATATATATCATTTTCAAGAAATTTTGGAAAAGAAGCTGCTATGTATGCCGGACTTAAAAATAGTACAGGAGATTATTGTGTTATACTTGATTCTGATTTACAGCATCCTCCGGAGTTAATTGAGGACATGCTTAAAAAAATTGATGAAGGATATGACTGTTGTGCAGCAAACAGAGCAACAAGAAAAGGCGACCCTTTTTTAAGAACATTTTTAACAAGGCGTTTTTATAGATTTATAAATAAAATTTCTGAAGTTAATATGCCTGACGGAGCCGGAGACTTTAGAATGATGAGCAGAAAAATGGTAAATGCGGTTGTTGCTATGAGCGAGGTTCAGCGTTTTTCAAAGGGTATTTTTAGTTGGGTTGGTTTTAATACGGCATGGATTGATTTTGAAAATGTGGAGCGTGCTGCCGGCAATACAAAGTGGTCGTTTTGGAAACTTTTTATGTACGCTTTAGATGGTATTACGGCATTTTCAACAGCACCTTTAAAACTTGCCTCTATTTTAGGAAGCATAATATCGCTTTCATCTTTTGTATATGGTATTTGGGTGGTTTTTAAAACGGTGTTTTACGGAGCGGATGTACCGGGCTATGCTTCTACAATTATATTGATTTTATTTATAGGCGGTATTATAATATTATCTTTAGGGATACTTGGTGAATATGTTGCTAAAATATATATGGAAGTTAAAAGGCGTCCTATTTATATTATAAAGGATACAAATATAGAAAAATATGAGTAGTCTTTAACAGGGAGATAAATATATGGATAAGCTTAAAGAGCTTTTTAAAAAATTTATAAATAAGGAAACAATAAGCTATCTAATTTTCGGTATACTTACTACTATTGTAAATTATGCGGTTTTTGTGTTTTACATAAAGGCGTCAAAAGCAGATCCAATGGACAGCAAAGCCGTTACGGCGGCAACAGCTTTAGCGTGGGTTATAGCTGTTATATTTGCTTATATAACAAATAAACTCTATGTTTTTAACTCAAAAAGTTTTAAACTTTCGGTTCTTCTTTCTGAATGTACGGCATTTGTTACGGCAAGGCTCTTTTCAGGCGGAGTTGAAATTGTATGGATGTTTTTTTCGGTTGAGGTTTTAGGAATAAATAGTTATATCTCAAAAATACTTGCTAATGTTATTGTTGTAATATTAAATTATTTTTTTAGTAAATTTTTTATTTTTGGAAAGGATAAGAATGGTATGGGCAGTATAAAAGAAAAATTATATGAATATAGAAACGTATTTTTCTCGTTTTTACTTGCTGCGTTAATAGTTACGTCGGTTTTCGCAATTTTGGGATATTATCCGGCTGGAGAAAATTGTATAATGCGTATTGATTTATATCATCAGTATGCTCCGTTTCATGAGGAATTAAGAAGCAAGATTTTAAACGGCGAAAGTCTTTTTTATTCATGGGAAGGCGGGCTTGGAAAGGAATTTATTACACAGCTTGCTTATTATACAGCAAGTCCTATTAGTTTTTTAATACTTTTATTTGACCAAAGCCATCTTCCGGAGGCTATTGCGCTTTTTATAATAATAAAAGTAGCTTTTGCAGGCGGTTTTATGTCTTTATATCTTAAATCAAGATTTAAAAGAGACGATATAACGATTATGGCATTTGCTTTATGTTATAGCGCTATGGCGTTTATAACAAGTTATTTTTGGAATATTATGTGGCTTGATGCAGTTGCTGTTTTTCCGCTTGTTGCTTTAGGCATAGAAAAGCTTGTTAAAGAAGATAAGTATAGATTATACTTTTTTAGTCTTGCTTTTACTATTTTAGTGAATTTTTACATTGCTTTTTTAGTTTGTGTTTTTGCTGTTTTTTATTATATTGTATGTCTTTTCTGTCATTATACATGGAAAAAAGACAAAAGTTTAATAATAAACAAAACAATAAATTTTGGTATAATATCGGTTCTTGGAGGCGGAATTACAATGTTTCTTTCACTTCCGGCAGCTATTGCTCTTTCAAGAACACAGGCAAGTGACTCTACTGTACCGCGTTTTGAGTTTTATGCTAATGTATATCAGCTTATAACATGCCAGTTTATTGGAACAAAACCTATTGTTTTAGCAAGAAACGAAGATTTGCCTAATATTTATTCAGGGCTTTTTGTAATGCTTTGTATGCCAGTTTATTTTTTTAATACAGCTATTAAAAAAAGAGAAAAATGGCTTTATGGTACTTTTTTGGCTGTAATGCTTTTGTTTAGCTGTATAAAACCTTTAGACTATGCTATACATGGATTTCATTTTCCATCTAATCTTCCGCATAGATATTCTTTTATATATAGTTTTGTAATTATATCTATGGCTTATAAAGCGTTTAATAATATTCGTACAATAAAGCTTAAAAATGTATATGGAACTATTGTGTTTTATATAGCAGTTATATTTTTTACAGAGTATATTATTGCACCTTTAAATGTTGAGGTTGAACAGATTATTTCAAATATGAATATAGCTGTTAATATTATAGCTATTTTAATATATATAATTTTACTTCAAAAATGCAAGTCAGACTTTGGAAAAAAATCTGTTAAAACAATATATATGCTGCTTGCTGCTGTTATGTTTTGTGAGGCGCTTTACAGCACATATCTTGGTTTTGATTATGTTGGAACGACTAAAAGAGAAAATTATGTTAAATATATGCCGGATATGAAAAGCACAATAGAATATCTTAACAATGAGGAAAAGGATAATTTTTATAGAATGGAAATAAGGCGTTTTGCTACAATAAATGAATCGGCACTTTATCATTTTAAAGGATATTCGCAGTTTTCTTCACTTGCATATGGAGGAACATCTAAACTTATGGAAAAAATAGGAATGGCTGCCACAGGCAATTCTTATAGGTTTTATGACCCCACTCCTCTTATGGATTCTATGTTTGCAATAAAGTATGTAATAAATAAAGACGGCAAAATTAATGGCGATAGATATGAATATATGGATAATATAGGAAGTTTGTATATATATAAAAATAATTATTCTCTCCCTTTAGGATTTGTAGTTGATAAAAATTTAAAAAATTGGGATATTGAAGAAGGAAATCCATTTGATGTGCAGAATAATTATATTAAGCTGACAGGAGCTAATGATAGTAAAATATTAAATGAAATTGAAGTTACAGATATTAGTTATGAAAATATTAAGGAAAAGGAAAATAAATCCGATAATATTAAAGAGGGTGTTTTTGAATATGAATTAACACACCCCGAAGATTTAGAAAAAATTCCTCTTTACAGGGCAAAGGTTAAAAACAACAGTGACAAAAAAGAGCATATTTTTGTATATGTTGACGCCGGCAATGCCAAAAGAGTTAATATATCATTAAAATCCGGAAATCAAGACAGAGAACTTAGTGCAGGAAGAAGTATGTTTGACTGCGGTTGGATTGAGCCGGGAGACGAAGTGAATGTTGAATTTAAACTTGACAGTAAAGGAGAATTTGAAAAAACTTACCGAAAATCAGGTAAAATTTCGGTTTGCGCCGCTGCTTTTGATTACGATAAATACGATTTAGCTAACGAGAAGTTAAACAACGAGCCTTTCTACGTAGATAATTATGGAGATACTTTTATTTATGGTCATATCGATACTGAAAAAGGCGGGATTGTTTACACTTCAATACCTTATGACAAAGGCTGGAAACTTATGGTTGACGGTATTGAAAAAGAAATAGTGTCAATCGGTTCTGACGGTCTTATTGGAATTGAGGTAGATGCCGGAAAACATGATATAAGGCTTGATTATAAGCCAACAGGTTTTTTTGCCGGTATTATTGTTTCTGTTGTGTGTATAGTTTTATACTTTTTTTATGAATTGTTTAGGAGATTGATGAATATGAAAAAAGATAATGCTAAATCGGATAGGTTAAGGAGTGGTTCCTAAATGACGGAGTCTAAGCTTAGACAATTTCTTATACATGGAGTATATAGAAATGCTTTAAGAAATGAGAGATATGACCAAAGAAGTATTTTGCTTATTACAAGCAGAGGAGTAATAAAAGGAAATTTAGTTGACGTTAAGATGTCTACTAAAAATGATGATGTTTTTTTAAGAGCTGTTAAAAAAATTGCAGGACATTATTATAAAAGTCAAGGAAAGGATTTTCCGGATAAGAGCGAAAGCTATATAATGCTTGCAAATGTAGTGCTTTTAGACGAATCTTCGGATATTCTTTTAAAACATCTTCTTGTCTTTACAGATGAAGTTTTGGGTATAGCCATAGACGGAAACAGTGAAGATGATATGTTTCTTTATGAAGATGATGATTTAGATGAAGATGATGAATTTTAAAGAATAATTCGATAGTAATTTTTTATGTTTTTATTTAAAAAATTAAAAGGTGTTTTATATTAAACACCTTTTAATTTTTTAAAAAATATTGTAAAAGACTATTTACATTTTTACTTTGCAAAAATACCCATAACAGACGGTTTCTAACGAAACATTATGTCGGTTAAAATCCAATATTTTTTAAAGTATTTGGAATATCAGAAAAGCATTTTATTTTAGCGTCAAAACTATCTGCGCTGCCAAAACCATATTCGGCAAATATAAATTTTATTTTAGCTTTTCTTGCCGAATCTAAATCAGTTTGAGTATCTCCTATATAAACAGCATCAGTAATATTATTTCTTTTTATAATTAAATCAATATTTTCAGCTTTTAATTTTCCGGTGTCTCCCGGACATAAGCTGTCTTTAAAATATCCTTTTAATCCCGTAGAAAGTAAAAATACAGGAATATAACCTCTATGACAATTACTTACTATATAAAGCGAATATTGTTTATATAGTATTTTAAGAGTATCCTCAATATTGTCATAAAGTGTTCCGGGATTATTTATAAGGTAATTATTTTCATATTCGCAGCATTGTTCTGAAAGTTTTCTACGTTCATCTTCGCTGAATTGGGGAAGAAGTGTATTGAAAATTACATCCATCGGTTTTCCGAAAAGATGTTTTAAATTTTCAGCGTTAAAGTCTGTTTTTATACCGCTGTTTATGAAAACTGCTTCATTCCATGCCTTTGCTATTGGTTCTCTTGAGTCCCAAAGTGTTCCATCAATATCAAATATTATGCCTTTCATATCAAAACTCCTTACATATTTATGTTAGGAAGAAGGTCAAACCCTTTCTTTAAATCCTCATCAGTAGGGATGTAATCTGTCATTGTTTTGTTTAAATATGAATCATATGCAATCATATCAAAATATCCTGTGCCTGTCAGTCCGAAAAGTATTGTTTTCTCTTCGCCGCTTTCTTTTAATTTAATAGCTTCATCTATTGCTGTTCTTATAGCGTGGGCTGATTCAGGAGCCGGCAAAATAGTTTCATGTTTAGCAAATAAAACGGCAGCTTCAAATACTTTTGTTTGTTCAACGCTTACAGCCTCCATATATCCGTCATGATAAAGCTTTGAAAGTACAGGCGACATTCCATGGTATCTAAGTCCGCCGGCATGATTTGCGCTTGGAAGAAATTCACTTCCTAATGTGTACATTTTAGCAAGAGGAGTAATTTTACCTGTATCACAAAAATCGTATGCAAACTTTCCTCTTGTTAAAGATGGACAAGATGCCGGTTCCACAGCTATAATACGTGGATTTGCTGCACCTGTAAGTTTGTCTTTCATAAATGGAGCAATTAAACCGCCTAAGTTTGAACCGCCTCCGGCACAACCAATTATAATATCTGGATATTCGTCAATCATTTCCATCGCTTTTTTTGATTCAAGCCCTATAACTGATTGATGAAGAAGTACTTGATTAAGTACGGAACCTAATACATAACGGTAGCCTTCGGTAGTAACAGCTTTTTCAACGGCTTCTGAAATAGCACAGCCTAAACTTCCGGTTGTATTCGGTTTTTTTTCTAATATTTTGCGTCCGGCATTTGTTGTATTGCTTGGACTTGGGTAAACTTTTCCGTCAAAAGTTTCTATTATAGCACGTCTAAAAGGTTTTTGCTCATATGAGCATTTTACCATGTAAACAATAACATCTAAATTGTAATAAGCGCATGCCTCTGAAAGAGCAGTACCCCATTGTCCGGCGCCTGTTTCAGTTGTAACTCCTTTAAGTCCTTGCTTTTTAGCGTAATAAGCCTGAGCAACTGCCGAATTTAATTTATGACTTCCGGAGGTGTTGTTGCCTTCAAATTTGTAATAAATTTTAGCTGGTGTATCAAGTGCTTTTTCAAGGTTATATGCTCTAATAAGAGGAGAAGGACGATATATCTTATAAAATTCACGAATTTCTTCGGGTATATCAATGTAAGCTGTATTATCGTCAAGTTCCTGTTTTGCAAGTTCTTCGCAAAAAACAGGGTAAAGGTCATTAAGTGAAGCTGGTTTGCCTGTTTGAGGGTTAAGCATAGGAGCCGGTTTTTCTTTCATGTCGGCACGAAGATTATACCATTTTGTAGGTATTTGTTCTTCAGTTAAATATATTTTGTAGGGTATTTTTTTCATAATTGTCACTCCTTAACAAATATTAAAAATACCGTTTTTAGGTATTTTATTATTTAAAAATATAAATATTATAAAATAAAAATACTTTAGGGTCAAGTACCATTTATGTTAGAGTTTTATAATATAGTCAAATCACTTGAAAACCCGAACAAGTTCGGCGGCTAAAAATCCTTTTTACTGTGTCATCGTCAGTCGGCGTAGGCTTTCGACTACGCTCTCCTTCCCAGGACGCATGGGCGAGCAGTAAAGCGAAGCTTTACGACCAGCCTCTTCCTTGTAAAAACAATTTTTATCCCACCTTCTTTTGCTCCTTTTCAAGTAATTTGACTATAAAATTAAAACAAGCGCAAAAACCAATTAATGATTTTTGCGCTTATAAAATTAAAACGTATTATTTGAAGAAGAATAAAGTTTAACTTTTAGTGTTATCATCTCATGAGCATTTCTTATAATTCTTACTTCAACGGTATCTCCTACACGACAGTTTTGAACGGCATTTGTCAACTGTTCAGGGGTAAATACAGGAGTATCGTTAAAGACTGTTATAATGTCATTTTTTTGAATTCCGGCCCTCTCGGCGCTGCTGTTTTGTATTACGTCCTCAACTATTACTCCTGTTACAGGAAGTCCATAGGCTTCTGCTTCTTCTTCGTCAATTTTTGATATATAAACTCCAAGATAAGGAGCAGAAGTGTGATTCATTATATTTTCAATTATTGGTTTTGCAACATTTATAGATATGCTGTATCCGGTTGATTCTATTTCTGTTGATGCAAGTTTTGCGGTATTTATGCCAATTACCTCTCCTTTTACATTTATAAGTGCACCGCCGCTGTTGCCGGGGTTTATAGCAGCATCTGTCTGTATTACATTAAGAGTAAGCCCATCTATATTTATTTCTTTATTTACGGCGCTTACTATTCCGGAAGTAGCTGTATTTCCGTTTCCAAGGGCGTTTCCTATGGCTATAACCGAATCACCCATGTTAAGATTGTCCGAGTTTCCAAATTTCGCAGCAGTTACTTTATTAACTCCAACACGTATTAAATCAGATTTTTTAATAGATATTACAGCTATGTCGGCTGTTTCTTTTTTACCTATTAATTCAGCCGGAACAACACCGGAGTTTTCAACAGAAACTCCCACAGCCGAAGCGCCGTCTATTACATGAGAGTTTGTTACAATATATACTTTTTCATCTGTTTGAGCAAATATAATTCCAGAGCCGGCGCCTGATTCAAGATAAGGTATGTTAAACATATCTTTAAGCTTTATTGTAGTTGTTATACAAACTATTGAAGGCTTAACTGACTTTATTATTTTTACGGAATTATCGCTGTTTTTTGAAATAGGTGTTTCATTTTTAAAAGCGGCATCGGAAATTATTTTATCAGGTTTGGATTTTCTTGCAAAACTTGTCACTGTTTTATAAGTGTAATTTTTTATCTGAGGAAGTACAATTTTTTGTATTAAAGGAGTACAAAAACCAATTGCAAATCCTCCCGCTCCTCCTATGAGAATACATGAAAGAGCTAAAGCAGTAATTTTTTTAAAAATACTTTTTTTATTTTTATTATTTTTATCATTATTTTCATTTTCTTTAATTTCTTTTTTTATATTATTTTCATTTTCCATTTTATCGACCTTCTTTCATTAATATTGAGTTTCGTTAAGGTCTGTCAAAGTAACGCTTATTTTCATTGGAATTGAACCGTTTCTTAATATGCCTAATGTAATTATATCTCCTACTTTACATTCTGAAATCATTTCTGATAAGTCCTCAAGTGATTCAATAGGTTCTGCATTGAAAGATGTAATTATATCGGATGCTATTATTCCGGCTTTTTCGGCGCTGCTGCCTTTATCAACTCCTCTTACAAAAACACCGAATACATCTAAATTATACATATTACGGAAATTATCACTTATTGTTGCACCTACTATTCCTAAATATGGTCTTGCCACAGTACCGTTTTTAATAAGCTGAGGAACTATATCTTTTACAATTGACGCCGGTATGGCATAGCCGGTTCCTTCTATATCTGAACTTGCAAGTTTAGCAGTGTTTATACCTAAAACTTTTCCTTCTGAATTAACGAGCGCACCGCCGCTGTTGCCCGGATTTATGGCAGCATCGGTCTGAAGTACCGTGAATTTTTTACCGTCAATATTTATTTCTTTATTCTGAGCACTTATTATACCTTGTGTAACTGTTTTGCCTTGCCCTAAAGCGTTTCCTATTGCTAATACGTATTCTCCAACGTCTACTTGGTCAGAATCTGAAAATACTGCTGTATTTACGGAATTTATTCCGGCTGATGCAAGGTCGGTTTTAAGTACGGATATAACTGCAAGGTCTGATTGAGCGTCTTTGCCTACAAGATTTGCTGAAACTTGTTCTTCTCCGGTTATTGAAATTGTTACAGTTGATGCTCCGTCAATAACGTGATTATTTGTTACTATATAAACTTTTGTATCATCTTGACTATATATAATTCCAGAACCAGAACCGGAACTTTCAAATACTTGATTGAAAAAATTTGTTGAACGTGTTGTAACTGTTATATTTACAACTGTATCTTTTATTTGTTTTATTATATCTATAACTGAATTTGATGACGATAAAAACATTTCTTGTGCGTTTGTTTCTATATCAGACTGTTCGATTACATCATCTCCAAATGAGAAACTTCCGGATTCACTTGAATTTGTAATAGGCTTTGATACGTTATAACCTATACCTAAACCAGTTCCTATTGAAATGCCTCCTAATATAATTGACATTACAATAGCAGCGGCTTTTGTGCTTTTTGAACCTTTTTTCTGCTTTTTAGCTGAGTTAATAACTATGTTTGGACAATTTGTATAAGGCTGTTTCTCATTCTTGTCTGCTGTTGTATAATAAGGCGTGTTAGCCGTCTGTCCCGAATATGAATATGGATTGAACATATTTGAGTATGAATAAGCAGAAGAAGGCTGTTCAACAGCTTGCTCAGGCACATAATGAGAAGGCTGTTTAGCAGTTTGCTCAGGTATATAATGAGAAGGCTGTTCGATATTTTTTTCAGGCACATAATGAGAAGGCTGTTCTTCGACTTTGTTAGCCGTATGTTCATTAAATTTATCTGACTCTTGTTTTATTGTTTCAGAATATAAAAAAGGATTGTTTATATATGGGTTTTGGTTTTCATTCTGAGACTGCAAATTAGAATCAATATTTTTCTGCATTTCTTCATTATTATTTAATTTATTATTAAATTCATTCATAATATAACCTCCTAAAATAATTTGAAATTAGGCGATAGCCCTAAAGTTTATTTTGTTTATAATTTAGTTTTATTTGATTTTTTTTATGTTATTTATTTTATGCTTTTATTATATTTTCATATTTTGAACAAAATATGACGAATGTGTAAACAATTTAAAATTTTTTTTTAAGAATGCATTTGATAAGGAATCTCTGCATTTATAAATAGTATAGGAAACATGGGTATTCATATAAAGTAAATAGAATAAATAAAAATATATACGAATAAAATTTAGAGTAATGCTAAATACAATTTAATTTTTATTAATATCTTTAATAGTGTTTAGTACAAATCATATATAGGGAGGAAATAAGATGGCCGTAAAAATATTTATAGACCCGGGGCACGGCGGCGACAATCCGGGCGCTATTGCCAAAACGACAGGGCTTGAGGAGGCTTATGTAAACCTTGATGTTTCTCTTAGGCTTGGAAGAATATTAACATCATGGGGATATGATGTTAATTATTCAAGAACGGAAAATACATCTTTAAGTCTTTCAGCAAGAGCAGCAATGGCAAATCAATGGGGCGCTGACTATTTTGTTAGTATTCATTGCAATTCGGCAATAAATACTTCTTATAACGGTACTGAAACATTTTATTACAGAGAAAGAACCACCGCAGAAAGATTTGCGCAGACTGTAAATACAGCGCTTGTAAACCAAATAGGATTAGTTGATTTAGGAGTAAAAGCAAGAGACCTTGCCGTTTTAAGATTAACGAGAATGCCAGCTATACTTGTTGAACTTGCTTTTTTGTCAAATCCGGCAGAAGCTCAGCTTTTAGGAACAGCATCATTTAGAGAAAACTGTGCAATAGGAATAGCTAATGGTATAGCTCAGTTTACAAGCTGATAAATAAATTAAAAACTTGAAACAACAAAAAGAGCTGTCACAAATCAGTCAAGATTATGAGAATTTTTATTACACAAAAATTCTTGTAACCGATTTGTGTACAGCTTTTTTATATTGTCAACTATTTTTATTTTTTTTAGGTTTACAAATAAATTTTATTATGATATAATTTTTTTAAATTTTTACAAAAAAGCTTATATTTACAAAGGAGTTGATTTTATGAACAAAAGAACAAAAAATTTAACAATATGTGCTTTGTTTTCAGCAATGATAGCAATAGGTGCATTTATAAAAATACCTGTACCTTTTGTGCCTTTTACATTGCAGTTTTTATTTACAAATTTAGCCGGGCTTATTTTAGGCGGTTTTTTAGGAGCTGCCTCTGTTGGAGTGTATATTGTTATGGGGCTTATAGGAATACCTGTATTTACGGCTGGAAGCGGTATAGGTTATATATTTCAGCCAACATTTGGATATATAATAGGTTTTTTAATTGGAACTTTTTTAAGCGGCTTTATGGCACAGCATAATAAAAATGCCGGTTTTAAAACATACCTTTTAGCTGGATTTATTAATTTATTTTTTGTTTATGCCGCCGGAATACTTCATTACTTTTATATAACAAGTTATTATTTAAAAAGTCCTTTAGGTATAAAAACGCTGTTTATATATTGTATAATTCTTCCTATACCCGGAGATATACTTATATGTTTTTTAAGTGCATTTTTAGCTAATAGAATAAAGCCAATTTTAAAGAGAGAAGGTTTAATATGATAGAAAAGATAAAAAAAGAAATTTTAAACGGAAATAACATAACATTTGAGGATGCGCTTAGCTTAACAAAAATGCCTGTTGACTCTATATGTTCTGCTGCCAATGAAATTCGTCTGTTTTATTGTAAAAACAAATTTGACATATGTGCCATAATTAATGGAAAAAGCGGAGGATGCAGTGAAAACTGCAAATATTGTGCACAGTCAGTTTATAATAATGCTGATATAAAAAATTACCCTCTTTTGGATTTACATACAATAACAAATGCCGCTGAAAATTGCTGCAAACAAGGCATATTAAGATTTTCCGTAGTTACATCAGGAAGAAAATTAAGTGATAATGAAATAGATACTTTATCAAATGTATACTCTGAAATTAAAGATAAATGCGAAATATATCTTTGTGCTTCTCACGGACTTTTAAATTATAATCAGCTTTTAAAAATAAAAAAAGCCGGAGTTTCCCGATATCATAACAATCTTGAAACATCAAGAAATTTTTTTACTAAAATTTGCACAACTCATACATACGATGAAAAAATAGAAACAATAAAAAATGCGCAAAAAGCTAATTTAGAAGTATGCAGCGGAGGTATAATCGGCTTAGGAGAAACAATAAAAGACAGAATTGAGCTTGCATTTGAGTTAAAAAAACTAAAAATAAAATCTGTTCCAATAAACATACTTAATCCTATTCCCGGAACACCTCTCGAAAATATATCAAAAATAAGTTATGATGAAATAAAACAAACCGTAGCAATTTTTCGTTTTATACTTCCGGATGCTGCAATAAGGATAGCAGGAGGGAGAGGACTTTTAAAGGACAAAGGTGAAAGTCTGATAAAAAGCGGTGCAAATGCTTTAATAACAGGTGATATGCTTACAACAAACGGAATAAGTGTTGAAAACGATAAAAAGATGATAGAAAAAAACGAAGGCATAATAATCAAGGAGTGTTAAAATGAGTAAAAAATTGTTTATAACAGCAACTGGAACAGACGCAGGAAAAACCTATGTTACTGCCCTTATTTTAAAAAAATTAATACAATCTAAAATAAATGCCGGTTATTATAAAGCTGCATTAAGCGGAGCTGAATATAAAAATAACATATTAACTGCCGGAGATGCCGATTATGTAAAAAAAACAGCTAATATAAACGCTAGCTTATCGGAAATGGTATCCTATGTATATAAAAATGCAGTATCACCTCATCTTGCTGCTAAAATAGAGGGCAACCCTCTTGAAATGCAAAAAGTAAAAAATGACTTTGAAATGGCTTGCCGTAAATACAATTATGTTGTTATGGAGGGAAGCGGAGGTATAGTGTGTCCTATAAGAATAGATGAAAAAGAAATATGGCTTACAGATATAATAAAAGAACTTAATTTAAAAACAGTAATTGTAGTTCCAGCAGGTTTAGGCTCAATAAATAATTCAATTCTTACTGTAAAATATATGCAGAATTTAGATATAGAAATAAAAGGTATTTTTCTTAACTTCTATCATTTTAATAACATAATGGAAAAAGACAATAAATTAATGATAGAAAAATATACAGGTATACCTGTTATAGCGTGTATTCCGCCTAATGCAGACGAAATCAATACAGATATTAAAAACATATTAACTTTATTTGATAATTAAAAATTATTTTAAATATATAAAAAACATAAAGGAGATTTTATTTATGACATTACAGGAAAAAGATTTAAAATACATATGGCATCCATGTTCTCAAATGAAAGACTATGAAAAGCTGCCTCCTATAATAATAGACCATGCAAAAGGTGTATACTTATATGATACAGATGGAAATAAATATATAGATATAGTAAGTTCGTGGTGGTGCAATCTTTTAGGACATTGCAATCCTCGTATAAATATGGCTGTAAAAAAACAAATCGATAAATTAGAACACGTTATATTTGCTAACTTTTCTCATGAAACAGCAATAAATTTATGTGAAAAGCTTATAAAAATAATACCAAAAGGTCTGTCAAAGTTTAATTTTTCGGATAACGGTTCAGCCGCCATAGAATGCGCTTTAAAAATGAGTTTTCAATATCATTATCAAACAGGGCATAGTGAAAAAAGACGTTTTATAGCCTTATCGGGAGGTTATCACGGAGAGACAATAGGTGCTCTTTCAGTAGGAGGAGTTGATTTATATTCTCAAATTTACCGTCCTTTGCTTCTTGATACAATAAGAATAGATGCACCTGATTGTTTTCGCTGTCCTTACGGACAATGTCGGGATGAATGCGATGCAGAATGCTTTGAAAAAGCACTTGATACAATAAAAGCACACTCTCATGAAACATGTGCCATTATAGCTGAGCCAATTTTACAGGGAGCGGCTGGAATGATGATATATCCTCCTGTTTATTTAAAAAAATTAAGACTTGCCTGTACCGAATATAAAATACATTTTATAGCTGATGAAATAGCGACAGGCTTTGGACGTACCGGAAAAATGTTTGCATGCGAACATGCCAAAGTAACTCCTGATATAATGTGTATATCAAAAGGGCTTACAGGCGGCTATATGCCTATGGCAATAACAATAACAACTGAAGAAATATATGATGCTTTTTATGCTGATTATTCTGAAGGAAAAGCTTTTATGCACAGTCATACATACAGCGGAAATCCTCTTGCTTGTTCGGCTGCCCTTGAGGTATTAAAAATATTTGAGGAAGAACCGATATTAAAAAATGCTCAAGAAAACGCTGTTTATTTAAACAATGCACTTAAAAGCGTATTTTCAGATTTTTCTCATATAGGAGAAATAAGGCATATAGGACTTATAAACGCAATTGAGATAACAGGTTTTGAACCTTCAAAAAGAATAGGCTATGAAATATATAAAAACGCATTAAAAAACGGACTTCTATTACGTCCTCTTGGGGATGTAATATATTTCAATCCTCCCTTATCAATTTCAAAAGAGGAAATTGATAAGGCGGTTGAAATATGTATAAAATCCGTTAAACAAACTATTTAATATAAAAGCGAATGTTTTTATAATTTGGTTACTCGACAAAGACTTTACTATTAATCATCAGTGCCTTGCAAAGCTGCAAAGCCGTCTTCACCTGTTCTTACCTTTACAACATTTGAAACGTCATAAATAAATATTTTACCATCGCCGATGTTTCCTGTATAAAGAGCCTTTTTAGCTGCTGCCACAACATCAAGTACAGGAACTTTGGCAACTACTACCTCTACTTTAATTTTAGGCAAAAGATTCATTTCAACAGGAACACCTCTATAATATTCAGCTCTTCCTTTTTGAACTCCGCAGCCAATTACCTGTGTAACAGTAATACCTGTTACACCTATTGAGTCAAGTGCAGATTTAAGAGCTTCAAATTTATTTTGTTTACATATAATAGATATTTTTGATATTTTAATATCAGAGGCTATTATTTCTTTTTCAGAAGAAACAACCGATACAGTTACAGAGTTATCCAAAGTTTCAGAAGAAGCTGCCATTTCATTTGCACCTACAAAATTTCCATGTACAGAAGGCATAAAATCGGCATAGCTTGATATAAGCCCATGTTCTTCTATATCAAGACCTACAATTTCTTCATGCTCGCTTACTCTGAGTCCAATTGTATTTTTAATAATAAAAAATACAATTGTCATTGTAAATACAACCCATAAAATAACTGAAAAAACTCCTAAAGCCTGAACTCCAAAAAATCCAAATCCGCCACCGTAAACAATTCCGCCGTCAACTGCAAATACGCCTGTTAAAAGTGTACCCAAAGCGCCGCATATACCATGTACTCCTATTGCACCAACAGGGTCATCAATTTTAAGCACTTTATCTATAAATTCAATTCCAAATACAACTGCAAAAGCTGCAATAATACCGATAGCTGCCGCTCCCAAAGGGCTAACCATATCACAGCCTGCCGTAATAGCTACAAGACCGGCAAGAGAACCGTTTAATGTCATTGAAACATCGGCTTTGCCATATTTAATCCACGTAATAAGCATAACTGAAACAGTAGATACAGCAGCAGCAATATTTGTAGTTACAAATACATTTGCCGCAACATTAGCATTTTCACCAGTCATACTAACTGTTGATGCTCCATTAAATCCAAACCAGCAAAACCATAAAATAAAAACGCCTAAAGCTCCTAAAGTAAGACTATGTCCGGGAATTGCACGGCTTTTGCCCTCTTTAGTATACTTTCCTATACGCGGACCTAATATTTTTGCTCCTATTAAAGCTGCAACACCTCCTACCATATGAACAGCAGTTGAACCAGCAAAGTCATGGAATCCCAATTCACTAAGCCAGCCGCCGCCCCAAATCCAGTGTCCTGAAACAGGGTAAATAAAAGCGCTTATAATAAGACTGTAAATACAATAAGAAGAAAATTTTGTTCTCTCTGCCATAGCGCCTGAAACTATGGTAGCTGAAGTAGCGCAGAAAACCGTTTGAAATATAAAAAATGCTGAAGATGTATAACTTCCCTCTGATGAGTAATCACCTTTTACAAAAAAGTCCATACCTCCTATAAATCCATTTCCGCCAGCTCCCTGCATAATTCCAAAACCAATTATCCAAAAAACAACAGTTCCTATTGCAAAATCCATAAGATTTTTCATAATAATGTTTCCGGCGTTTTTAGCACGTGTAAAACCTGTTTCAACCATAGCAAAACCGGCTTGCATAAAAAATACTAACGCTGCTCCTATAAGCACCCACATAGTGTCTATGGATGTAAAAATATTTGTGTCCATCATAATAGACCCCTCCTTAAAAATAAAAAAGACGCTGTAAACTAAAAATAGTCTACAACGTCTTTGCTGATTTACAAATATTATAAACTTTCATTTTTTTAATTTCAATAGTTTTTTTAATATTTTACAATTTTTATTAAAAATTATAAAATAATATAATATATAAATCTTTTTTTAATTATAAAATTATATATTATTACTATATTGAAAATTTTTATTTGTAATATATAACCTTTTAAAGCATAAAATAACTTGTTTTATTATAAATTATGTACTAATACATATTTTAACATTTATTAATATATATTTTCATAATATTCTGTATTTTGAATAAAGCATTTAATATTTTCTTCAAATATTATATAATAAATAATATAAAAATATTGTTTAAATTACATGATATTTATTTAATTAAATTTTTAAGACAATATTATATAACTATGATATAATATTTAAGAAATACTGATTTAAACAAATTGGCATTTCTTTTAAAAACAGAAAAGGAGAAGCGTAAATTATGTCCAAAGTAACAGACTATTCTGCAAAACAGCTTTTAAATTATAAAGCTGAACTTGTCGAAGAATACAAAAAACTATCAAAACTTAATCTTAATCTTGACATGTCAAGAGGAAAGCCAGGACCAAGTCAGCTTGATAAATCAAATGAAATACTTGATTCTTTAAGCTCATATAAGCTTGAAAATGGCGTTGACGCAAGAAATTATGGTATATTAGACGGTATTCCTGAATTAAAAAGACTTTTTTCAAATCTTTTGGATATTGATACAGATGACATAATTATAGGCAACAACTCCGTACTTAATTTGATTTATGATACAGTAGCAAGATTATTTATTTTTGGTACATTAGGAAGTACTCCATGGTGTCGGCTTGAAAAGATTAAATTTTTATGTCCTGTGCCGGGATATGACAGACACTTTAAAATACTTGAGGAATTTGGAATTGAGATGATTAATATTCCTATGACACAAGAAGGCCCTGATATGGATATGGTTGAAAAGCTTGCGGCTTCTGATGAAACTATTAAAGGTATTATATGTGTACCTGTATATTCAAATCCAGACGGTACATGTTATAGTGATGAAACAGTAAGAAGACTTGCTAAAATGAAAACAGCGGC
Organism: uncultured Eubacteriaceae bacterium; assembly: GCA_947086655.1. Classification (GTDB taxonomy): domain Bacteria; phylum Bacillota; class Clostridia; order Lachnospirales; family CAG-274; genus CAMTZM01. Next base: position 21,571 of record CAMTZM010000008.1, on the reverse strand, counting down.
TTCTGATTTTAGAATATTTTGGGACAACGCTTATGTAATACATTATGTATATGAAAAGGTAAATGTACTAAATATATTAAGAGAAGCCGAAAAATATGGCACAGAGGACAGAATATATTATTACTTTTCCACATCAAAAATAATGTTTCCCGGAGCAGGCGTAGCTATGATTGCCTCAGGCAGAAAAAGTATAACTGAAATACATCGCTTTATGTCGGTTCAAACAATAGGAAGCGATAAAATTAATCAGCTTAGAGTATTTAATTTTCTTAAAAACGTAGAAAATATAAATAAACATATGGATATATTAGCCAACTGTCTCAAACCAAAGTTTGACGTAGTTCTTGACACATTGAAACATGAATTTGAATCTACCGGATTGTGCAGATGGTCGCATCCAAAGGGAGGTTATTTTATAGCGTTATACACTCTTGACGGCTGTGCTAAAGCAACAGTTGAGCTTGCTAAACGAGCAGGGCTTATTCTGACTTCAGCCGGAGCTACACACCCATATGGAAATAATCCTCATGATAATTGTATAAGGCTTGCCCCAAGTTATCCCGAATGTGATGAACTTGAAAAAGCAATAGAAATTGTATGCGTATGTGCTAAACTTGCTTGTGTAAACAAACTTTTAAACAAAGATTTATTAGATGTTTAATAGTATTTTTGGTTTTAAAACTAAATACTCTTTAAAATATTGATAAAAAAATTAAAAGGAGAAAACTTTAATATGGTAAAATTAAATGAAAACTTTTTAAACTTAAAAGAGAGTTACCTTTTTTCAGAAATAGCCAAAAGAGTAAATGCTTTTATAGCTGAAAACCCGGATAAAAGTGTTATACGGCTTGGAATAGGTGATGTTACGCTTCCTCTTGCTGATATGGTAATAAAAAATCTGCATGATGCAGTTGATGAAATGTCTAAAGCTGAAACATTTAAAGGATACGGGCCTGAGCAGGGATATGATTTTTTAAGAGATGCAATAAAGCAGTATTACAAAAGAAACAAAGTTGAACTTGATATTGATGAAATATTTGTATCAGACGGAGCTAAAAGCGATACAGGAAATATAACGGACCTTTTTTCGCTTGATAATACTGTAATGGTTCCGGACCCTGTTTATCCTGTATATGTTGATACAAACACAATGAACGGAAGAAAAATAATATATATGGATGCTACTGCTGAAAATAATTTCCTTCCTCTCCCGGACTCAAATGTACATGCTGATATAATTTATTTATGTTCACCCAACAATCCGACAGGTGCTGTATACAATAGGGAAGATTTGAAAAAATGGGTTGACTATGCACTTGACAACAATTCCATAATATTATTTGATTCAGCATATGAGTGTTTCATATCAGACGAAACACTTCCAAGAAGCATATATGAAATTGAGGATGCTAAAAAATGTGCTATTGAGTTTTGTTCACTTTCAAAAACAGCCGGATTTACAGGAACACGCTGCGGTTACACAATTGTTCCAAAATCTTTAAAATTCAAAGTGTCAGATAAAACCGAAATATCAGTTAATAAAATGTGGCTTAGAAGGCAGACAACAAAATTCAATGGAGTAGCTTATATAATACAAAGAGCTGCTGCTGCTGTTTTCAGTGAAGACGGAATAAAAGAAGCTAAAAAAATGATAAATATTTACAGAGAAAATGCTAAAATAATTTCTCAGACAATGGAAAAGAAAAACATACGTTATTTTGGAGGCATAAACTCTCCTTATATATGGTTTGAGTGTCCTAATAAAATGGAATCATGGGAATTTTTTGATTATATGCTTAATAAAATAGCAGTAGTTGGAACACCCGGAGCCGGTTTTGGAAAAAACGGACAAAACTTTTTCCGTTTAACTTCATTTAATAATAAAGAAAATACAATTGAAGCTATGAAGCGTTTTGAACAAATATAAAAATTAATATATACGCAAAAAAAATCATGAAAAACATATATTTTTGTTTTTCATGATTTTTTTATATTATTTTAAAGCGTCAGAAAACTTAACTCCGTAATCAAAAGCCTGTTTAAGCTGTTCTTTACTTGGCTTAAACATAATTTTAAGAGTGCCGGCAGGCATTTTAAATTTAAGCTGATTAAAACGCTGTTCAATATTAGTAATAGCCTCTCCGCTCCATCCATAAGAACCGAAAACACCAGCAAAAAGTCCCTCATTAATAACAGGATTAAGTTTTATAATAAGTTCCCATATAGGAGGAAGCGCATCTCCTACAATTGTAGGAGAACCTACTACAATGCCTTTTGCCAATGATATTTCAGAAATAACATCTTCAATCTTTTCCGTTTCTAAATCAAAAATTTTAACTTCTCTTTTTGTACTTTCAATGCCTTCTTTTATCTTATATGCCATATCCTTTGTATATCCATAAGCTGAAACATAACAAACAACAACAAAATCTTCTTTTTTAATTTCAGCCCATTGTCTGTAAAGCTTTAAATACTTTTCAATATCAGTTCTAAGCACAGGACCATGTCCAGGGCAAATAATATCAATGTTTATATCTTTAATTTTATCAAGTGCCTGATTTACAAACTTTTTAAACGGTCCCATAATACAGTCAAAATAGTATTTATAAGCATCATAAAAATCGCCTTCTATTTTATCATTAAAAATCGCCTCATCACAATAATGGCATCCAAATGAATCACATGTAAAAATAATCTTGTCTTCTTCAAGATAAGTATACATGCTGTCAGGCCAATGTAAAAAAGGAGCGCTTATAAATTTAAGAGTTTTTCCTCCTAAATCAAGAGTTTGCCCGTCTTTAACAATCATGCTTTTAAATTCTTTATTTGTTATTTCCTTTAAAAATTTAATAGCTGCCGCAGAACCTACAACAGTAATATCAGGGTTTAAATCAAGAAGCATTTCAACAGCTCCGCTATGGTCAGGCTCTGTATGGTCGACAATTAAATAATCAATTTTATCTACATCTGTTACGCTTTTTACTCTTTGAATATATTCATCAAAAAATTTATCTTTAGCAGCCTCAATAACGGCTGTTTTCTCATTTCCTTTTACTATATAAGAATTATAAGTCGTACCGTAATCAGTATGCATAATTACATCAAATGTTCTTATGTCCTTATCAAGAGTGCCAACCCAATAAATATTATTTTTAATTTCCAAAGCTTTAAACATAAATAAATTAATCTCCTCTCATCTTATGAATATTATAAAATATAAAAATATATTATATATTTTTTAAATATTTTATTTCATCGTCTGTTAAATATCTAAAATCTCCCTTTTTTAAATCTTTTAAATAAAGTCTGCCTATGGCTGTTCTTTTTAAACTTATTACATTATGTCCTATTGCAGAACACATTTTGCGCACTTGTCTGTTTCGTCCTTCTTTTATCTTAATTTCACATAATGTAAAATTATTCCCCTTTTTTAAAATGCGTATTTTAGCTGGAGCTGTTTTAGGTCCATCATCAATAAAAAGTCCATTTTCAAACTTTTCCATTTCTTCTTTTAAAACTTCTCCTTTAACTTTTGTTATATATACTTTTTCAATATTATGCTTTGGGTGTGTAAGTCTGTATGCTGTATCGCCGTCGTTTGTCAAAATAATCAATCCCGAAGAATTATAATCAAGACGTCCAACAGGATAAATACGAGTGTCTATATTCTTAAAAAAAGACATAACGGACTTTCTTCCAAATTGGTCTTTTACAGTAGTAATACATCCTTCAGGTTTATTAAACATAATATACACTAACTTTATATTTTTTGCAATAGGTTTATTATCAACTAAAATGACATCATTTTTTTCATCAACCTTAGTTCCAACAATATCAACTATTTTACCGTTTACTTTAACTCTTTTCTCAAGTATAAATTCTTCGCACTTTCTTCTTGATGCGACGCCAAAATGCGCCAAATATTTAGAAAGCCTCTGCATAAAATTTCCTCCTAAAGCGCTTCAAGCCAATTTCTAAAAAGTTTATCAACAGAAGATTTAAAATCATGTCTTTCAATGCTTGATTTCAAAATAATATCAACTTCCCCAACCTTTTCATTTCCTATAAAAGCTTCAGCTTTTCCTACTTTCATGCCTTTTTCAGCGGGAGCAAGAACAAAATCTTGAACTTTTTTTACTATTTCAGGGTTATTATCACCTTTTTTCATACATACTGTCATACTTTGTCCATAGCATATATCAACGCTTTTTTCTTTTGCTCTTTTAACTTCTATATTTCCTATTTCATCGCCTTCGTTTAAAATTGTTCTGTATTCAAAATTATCAAAACCATAATCAAGTATTTTTTTTGTGTCCTTCCATTTTTGTTCTTTTCCGGAAGTACCCCAGCCGCTTCCAAGCACGACGCTTATAAGCCTTAAATTATCTCTTTTTACAGACCCTACAAAACAATGTCCAGCTTTTCCTGTAAAACCGGTTTTAACACCGTCAGCTCCTTTATATTCGCTTAAAAGCCTGTTTTTATTTATAACTGAATAACTTTTTACACTGCTTTTAAAAGAAATTTCTCTTGTGTTTATAATTCTTACAAACTCGTCATTATTAAGTGCATATCTTGCAATAAGAGCCATATCATAAGCTGTTGAATGATGGTCGCCGGAATCAAGTCCGTTAGGAGTAATAAAAACAGTATCTTTTGCGCCTATTTCATTTGCTTTTTTTGTCATTTCAGCACAAAACTCCTCGACGCTTCCGCATATATGTTCGGCAATGGCAACAGCGGCATCATTTGACGACTGCATCATAAGAGCATACATTAAATATTCTAATTTTATTTTTTCTCCCTCTTTAAGTTCCATTTTTACTTTAGGTGCTATTGCTGCTCTTTTGCTTACAACAACTGTATCATCTAAATTTCCCTTTTCAAGTGCTAATATAGCTGTCATTATTTTAGTAGTACTTGCCATAGCAAGGGGCTTATTAATATTTTTACCCCATAAAATTCTCCCTGAGTCAAAATCAATTAAAACGGCTCCCAAAGCTTTTACATCCGGCTCTTTATTAGTACTTCCATAAGCGAAAATCATATAATTAGAAATATTTAGTAAAATTAGAAAAAATAGCAAAAAAGTTTTTTTCCGCATAAAAATTCTCCTTTTGCCAATTTATAAAACATACTTTTACTATATTTTATGCGGTTAAAAAAATATATATACAGACATACTTTTAATCATCATTTATTTCCGGCAAATTTTCAACACTTTTAAATCCAAAATGCCTTAAAAACTCGTCGGTAGTACCAAATAAAATAGGTTTTCCGGCAACGTCAAGTCTTCCTTTTTCCATTACAAGTCCATACTCCACAAGCTTGTTTACGGCATGTTCTGCGCTTACACCTCTTACAGATTCTATATCTGCCTTTGTTACAGGCTGTTTATATGCTATAACAGCCAAAGTTTCAAGAAGCGTTGGCGTAAGACTTTTTTTAACAGGCACTTCACATATTCTCTTTATGTTTTCAAAAAAATTTTCGTTTGTACACATTTGAAAACTATTATCAATTTCTATTATTTTTATTCCTCTCTTTTCATTTTCATATTTTTGCAAAAGTTCTTTTACAGCGGCTTTGGCAGTCTTTTCGTCACATTTAAGCGCCTGAGAAATACTTTTAACGCTTACCTTTGTGCCGCATGCGAATAAAATAGCCTCGCAGGCCGCTTCCATATCAGTCAAAACCATAAAAACCTCTCCATATTTAAAAAATATTTTAAACCAATAAAATGAAGTATTAATATTTTTAGTATTAAGGAAACACCGCACAATTAAGATTTTATGGTTTTTGATAGAATTTTCCATTTCTTTGTCAATGTCGCTTAACATAGGCTCCGACTATGTTTGCGCTCCATTTCCTCGAACTGAAAAATTCTCTCTGAAAACCATTTTATTGAATTATGCGGTATTTCCTTAAGTAATATTTTCCGTAATTATTATATCATCAAATGTATTTTCTTGCCAAACAGTTATTTCACGTGCTTTAATAAGTTCAAGCATAGCCAAAAAAGTTACGACAATTTCTGATTTTGAAACAGCACTTTCAAAAAAAACGCTGAATCTTAACTGTTTATTTATAACAAGCAAATCTTTTATATAAGTAATTTTATCCTCAATTGTAAAAACCTCTCTGTAAACGGAATTAAAACCGCTTCTTATTTTATCCCGCTTTTTTTCCTGTCTTTTAAGCACATCTTCAAAAGCGTTGTAAAGCATATCAAGCGTAATGCCGTTTAGCACTTCTTCAATATCGTTTTTATCATTTGTCTTTAAAAGAGCAAGCAAATAATTGTCAGGCTTTTTAAAAACTTTTATACCTGATATTTCATCAATATCGGCAAATATCTCAGCCGCCTTTTTAAATCTTTTATATTCAACAATTTTCTCAACAAGTTCCTGCCGTGGGTCTTCTTCTTTATCATCTTTTTGCCGTGGAATAAGCATTTTAGACTTTACTTCCAAAAGTGTGGCAGCCATAACAAGAAAACCGCTCATAGTTTCCATTTCTTTGTATATGCCATTATTTATAGATTCTATATATTGGTCTGTAAGAATGGCTATTGGTATGTCGTAAATGTCTATTTTATTTTTTTCAATTAAATGAATAAGAAGTTCCATAGGGCCTTCAAAGCAATCAAGTCTTATATTAACCTTTTCCACCGTATTCTCCCTTTCAAAAAGCTATGGTTAAAACAGCAGCATTTCAAATATATTTATAATAAAATTTGTAATAGGATTCAGAAAAGAACCTAAAAGTCCAAAAAATATAAGAAGCATAAGAATCATCTGAAAAATTTTTTCATTTTGACTCATTTTAATAGCTGCATTAGGCGGCAAAAATACAATAAGTATTTTACTTGCACACATAGGATATACAGGAACTAAATTAAAGACAGCTATTGATATGTTATATATTACAAGATAATTAAGAATATATTTTATATAATAATTATCAATTTGCATTTTTCTAATAACTAATGAATATATAAGCATAAAAATAAATCCGGCAAGAATATTGACTATAATAGGCGCTCCATATGTCATTAATGTTCCTTTTTTCCTATCTTTATAAAATAAAGCCGACGTTCTTACAGGTTTTCCCCACCCAAAGCCGCATAATAAAAACAAAATAAACCCAATAGCTTCAAAATGCTTAAAAGGATTTAAAGTAAGCCTTCCCTCTTGCCGTGGTATATTGTCTCCTAATTTAGTAGATACAAAAGCTTTTGTAAACTCACATATTGTTATTGAAACAAAAATAGCCGGCAGCGCAAACAGTGACATTAAACCTAAATTCATAAAAATCTCCTTTACATTAAAAATCTGTCTCTACAACTACACCACTTTCAAGACTTTTTTTTACATCAATAATTCTTTGATTTTCAGAGCCTTTAAATCTGAGTTCATAAGATTTTTTCTCTAAAATAAATCTACCGTCAATTAAATAATCCGCATAATTAAGTATTTTTAAACTATCTTTTTTATTTTCCATAAGTTCCTGCCATGTATAACCCGAATATACAACTACGGAAAGCCCTCTTTCTTTTGCTTTTTTTGCTATTTCACCCATACCGTCAGGCTGTTCAAATGGTTCTCCTCCAGAAAGTGTAATTCCGTTTAAAAGCGGGTTTTCATCGGCTACTTTTAATATATAGTCAACATATTCAAGTCTTCCTTTATTCATATCATGTGTAGCCGGATTATGGCAGCCAATGCAATTATGAGGACAGCCTTGTGCAAACACAGTTAGGCGGATACCTGGGCCATCTACAATAGAATCATTTATTAAACCGGCAATTCTTACTTTCATAATCAAATATCCTTCCTTTTAAACATTTTCTCTACTTCATATTTTGTTATTTCAATCATTGTAGGTCTTCCATGAGGACAGCTAAACGGATTTTCAAGTTTTATAAGCCAATTTATAAGTTCTTTAGCTTCTTGATAGCTAAGCTTGTCATTTGCCTTAACGGCAGCTTTACAACTCATAGTTGCTATGGCGTCTTCAAGAGTATCGTAAATACTTGCTAATTTTTTATTTTGAAGCAAATCAGCAAGCTCAGAAAAAAAAGACGGTTCAACCGGACCTTTAAAAACAAAAGGTACTTCCCTTAATAAATAGGTTCTTTCACCAAATTTTTCGGCGTCAAACCCAAAATCTTTTAAAAGTTTTTCATTTTTATCAATAACCTGCATTTGGTTTGGTGTCATTTCAACGCATACAGGGATTAAAAGCTGCTGGCTTAATACTGTATTTGATTTAAACCCATTCATAAGCTTTTCATATAAAGCCCTTTCATGTGCTGCGTGCTGGTCTATTAAAAACATTTTATTACTATCCTTTTCAACAATCCAGTAAGTATTAAAAATCTGTCCTATAATTTTAAAGTTATATAAAAATGATTTTTCTGATTTACTTTGTGTTTCATTTTCTGCATATGTTTCAATTATATTATTTTCTATATCTTCAGAAAGTGTATAAATATTTTCATCACTATCGCCATTTATTTTATTTATTATATCAAAGTCACATTCAAAATCTTCTTTTACTGACAATTCTTCTATATTGCTGTTATCCGAAAAACCTAAGTAATCATGTATTATAATTTCCGGCGTTTCTTTTATTTGAAAATCTTCTTCGTATTTATCTTCTGTTTCAGCAAATTCCGAATTTAATATATTTATATCTGTTATTTCCTCTTGTATAGTCTTTTCAGGCTTTATATCAAAAGCAGTTTTTTTAATTTCTATTTTAGGAATAAGAACATTTTCTTTAAAACTTTTTGTAACAGCTTCATAAACAAAGTCGTATATAAATTCATCATCAGAAAAACGAACTTCAAGTTTTGTAGGATGGACATTTACATCAACGGAATTTTTCGGAACAGTCATATTTAATACAAACACCGGAAATTTTCCTAACATAAGCCTTCCTTTATAAGCTTGCTCCAAAGAGTTTGAGACAACAGAACTTTTTACAAATCTTCCGTTTATAAAAAAATTCTCATAATTTCTGTTTGTTCTGTTAAGTTCAGGTTTTCCAATAAGTCCGCTTAATAAAAAGCCGTTTTTTTCATAATTTAAAGGAATCATTTTTTTTACAATGTCTTTTCCGTAAACATTAAATACAGTTGTTTTTATATCATCTTTTCCGGAAGTATTTAATACAATATTTCCATTATTAATATACTTAAACGCTATATTAGGATGTCCCAAAGCAAGCCTGTTTACAACGTCGGATACCGCTCCTCCTTCGGCGGAGTCTTTTTTTAGAAACTTTCTTCTTGCAGGAGTGTTGTAAAAAAGATTTCTTACTACAACAGTTGTTCCATCAGCAGCTCCTGTAATTTCAGGTGTTCCTATTACTCCTCCGTCGGCACGTATTAATCCGGCATATTTACTTTTTTTTGTTTTTGTAATTAACTCCATATTTGAAACTGCCGCTATACTTGAAAGAGCTTCACCTCTAAACCCAAGCGTCAAAACATTTGAAAGGTCGTTAAAACACTCTATTTTGCTTGTAGCATGTCTTAAAAGTGCATATACAAGCTGTTCTCTGTCAATTCCGCAGCCGTTGTCTGTAATTCTTATATAAGAAGTACCTCCGTCTTTAATTTCAATAATGACAGAATCTGCTCCGGCGTCTATGGAATTTTCTACAAGTTCTTTAACGACGGATGCCGGTCTTTCCACAACCTCTCCGGCTGCAATTTTATTAATAAGCGAATCTTCCAAAATATGAATAGGCATAAAACCACCTTCCTAATTACAATTTTTTAAGTTTTTCTCTTATGTCACTAAGTATTTTAACAGCCTCAAATGGAGCAACACTGTCCAAATCAATATCGGCAATTTCATTAACAATTATTGAAGCTTCCGGCGCTTTAACAGTATAGTATTTTTTATCGTTATTTCTTGCTATATGTTTATAAGAGTCATACTCCATAAGCATATCTAATATTTCTTCTGAGCGTCCTAAAACTCTTTCAGGCACTCCGGCAAGTCTTGCCACATGTATACCGTAACTTTTGTCTGCTCCTCCTCTTATTATTTTTCTTAAAAAAATAACTTCTTTTCCCTTTTCTTGTACTGATATGCAATAATTTTTAACTCCATCGGTTTTTCCCTCAAGTTCTGTAAGTTCATGGTAATGAGTGGCAAAAAGAGTTCTTGCACCTAAACTTTTTTTGTCGGCAATGTATTCAAGAACAGCCCATGCAATACTTAAACCATCATATGTGCTTGTTCCTCTGCCAATTTCATCTAAAATAATAAGGCTTTTTTTAGTGGCATTATTAAGTATATTTGCAACCTCATTCATCTCAACCATAAATGTACTTTGTCCCATAGATAAATCATCAGATGCGCCTACTCTTGTAAAGATTCTGTCGCATATACCTATTTCAGCCCTGTCTGCTGGTATAAAGCTTCCCATTTGAGCCATTAAAACCAAAATGGCGTTTTGACGCATATAAGTAGATTTTCCAGCCATATTAGGTCCTGTTATAATAGCAAGCCTGTTTTCATTCATATCCATAAAGCAGTCATTAGGTACGAAAGTATCATGGATTGTAAGCTCAACAACAGGATGCCGTCCTTTTTTAATATCAATAGTTTCTCCTTTATGTACAAAAGGTTTTGTATAACCGTTTTTATCTGCAACATCGCCTAAGGACTGTAAAACGTCTATAATAGAGATGTAATTTGCTGCCTTTTTAATGCGTTCTACATTTTCTGCAACTCTGTCTCGTACATCGCAAAAAATATTATATTCCAAATCAACTATTTTATCATCTGAATCTATAATATCTTCTTCTATTTCTTTAAGTCTTTTAGTAACATATCTTTCACAGTTTGAAAGAGTTTGTCTTCTTATGTATCTGTCCTTTGGCACTTTATCTTTATAAGAATTTGTAACTTCAATAAAATAGCCAAATACTTTATTATATTTTATTTTAAGATTTTTAATTCCCGTTTCTTCTCTTTCTTTTGTTTCAAGTTCTGCAAGCCAGTTAGAACCTTCTCTTTTAGCTGTTCTTAGTCTGTCAAGTTCCTTGTTTATTCCGTCTTTTATTATGCCTCCGTCTCTTATTGAAAAAGGAGGGTTATCATCTATATAATTTTCCAAAAGGCTGTTTATATCATCAAGTTCCTCAAAATCTTTATAAATATCATCAATATAATCACATTTAAAATTAGTAAGGATTCTCTTTATATATGGAAGAGCAAAAATAGAATTTTTAAGCGCATTTAAGTCTTTGGCATTTGCAGTCTTATACGAAACTTTTGCCATAAGCCTTTCCATATCGTATATTGTATTTAAAAGTTCTTTTATTTCCTCTCTGTTTAAAGGGTCGTTTTTAAACGCCTCAACACTGTCAAGCCTTTTATTAATATCGTCTGCATCAACAAGGGGCTGTTCAATCCAGCTTCTCATAAGCCTTGCTCCCATAGCTGTTTTTGTACTGTCAAGAACCCAAAGCAAAGACCCTTTTTTATTTTTATCCCTTATTGTATATGTAAGTTCAAGATTTCTTCTTGAAGTTATATCAAGAAGCATATATTTTTCAATAAAATATTTTTTAATAGTCAAAATATGGTTTAAATCATTTTTTTGAGTATCATGCAAATATTTCATTAAAGCGCCGGCGGCATGTATTATAAGTTCGTCTTTTTCTATTCCAAAACCGTTTAAATTAAGAACCTTAAAATGGTCGCAAAGTTTTTTCCTTGCATTTGACAACTCAAAAGCTGTATTTATATAGTCATTTGGAACTATATCAAAAATACGCTCTATATTTTCCTTTATACTAAGATTTTCATTGCATATAATTTCAGCCGGTGAAAATTTCTCAATCTCATCAATAACTTTATTATATTCTTTAATCTTAAATTTACTTGCGAAAAAATCACCTGTTGAAACGTCACATACAGCAAGCCCATAACCTTTTTTATTTTCAAACAAACACATTATATAATTATTGCAGCTTTCTTCAAGCATATTTGAATCAAGTACAGTTCCCGGAGTTATAACTCTTATAACTTTTCTTTCAACAACGCCTTTTGGACTGGTTTTTTTAAGCTTACGTCTTTTTTTTACTTTTTCTTCAATCTGTTCACATATGGCAACTTTATGCCCATTTGATACAAGTTTTGCAGCATATGAGTCGATGCTGCCGCAGGGAACGCCGGCCATAGGCGCTTTTTCTTTTTGCCCGCAGTCTTTTCCCGTAAGTGTTATATCAAGTTCCCTTGACGCTATTTCAGCATCCTCATAAAACAACTCATAAAAATCTCCAACTCTAAATAAAAGAAAACAATCGCTGTATTCTTCTTTTATTTTAAAATACTGCTCCATCATAGGTGTATAGTCAAAATCATCATCTTTATTAATATCTTTATCAACATTTTTATTAATATTCTTTTTAGCCACCTTAAATCCTCCTTTATCAGTGACAGCCGCTGCATCCAGAACAATTTCCGCCGCATGAGCTTTCATCATCTCCTGTTATTGTTTGCCTAAGTATATCCATAACTTGATTGGCTAAATTGTTAAATTTGTTTTCAGCATTTATAAGCTCACCTATAACAGGCTGGCTTTTAAGTTCTTCTGCCATTTTATTAAGTTTTCGAGATTCCTCCTCAAAATCTTCTTTTGAAAAATTTCCAGATTCCATTCTAATTTTTATTGAGTCTCTTAAATTAACATAATCACTCATACTTTTTTTTGATTCATAATCACCGTCAAAAATATATCTTGCTCCGCTTAATCTTTTATATTCCTCTGTTTCTTTAAGCATATTGCCAAGTTCCCTTGCCATTTCAAAAACTGTCATTTTTAAATTCCTCCCAATATTCAAATAATATTTATTAATCCTTTATAATTTCGCCTATTAAATAAAATGTTTTGCAGTCTGTTATATTAACATTTACAAACTCACCGCAAAGCTTTTTTTCTCCTTTAAAATGAACAAGGCTGTTATCATCAAGGCGTCCGGATATAAAACCGTCGTCTCCTTGTTCCTCACACAAAACCTCATAAACTTTTCCTATATGCTCGCTGCTTTTTTTATATATAATAGGATTAAGAACATCCAAAACTTTATTGAACCCTTTTTTCATATCTTCTTCAGATATCTGATTTTCCATAGACGCTGCCGGAGTTCCTGTTCTTTTTGAATATAAAAAGGTAAACGCTCCAGAAAACTCAACTTTTTTAATTACATCAATAGTATCTGAAACTTCCTTTTCTCCCTCTCCGGGAAAACCAATTATAATATCTGTTGTAATAGAAATATTTGGTATTTTTCTTTTTATTTTTTCAGTCAGTTCAATATAACTTTCTTTTGTGTATCTTCTGTTCATCTTTTTAAGTATATCATTATTTCCAGCTTGAAAAGGAAGATGTATATGTTTGCATACTTTATCAAGTTCAGCCATTGCATCAATAAGTTCATCAGATAAATCTTTAGGATGACTTGTCATAAACCTTATTCTTTTTAATCCATCTATATCATTTATCATTCTCAAAAGTTTTGCAAAACTTATATTCTCATCAAGTCCTTTTCCATAAGAATTAACATTTTGCCCTAAAAGCGTTACTTCTTTTACTCCGTCTTTAACAAGTTCATTTATTTCTTTTATTATATCCTTTGACTGCCTGCTTCTTTCCCTTCCTCTTACATAAGGAACAATACAATATGAGCAGAAATTATCACAGCCATACATTATATTAACACTTGCCTTATAACTGTATTTTCTTATGCTTGGCAGGTTTTCTGCTATTTCTTTATGCTCTTTCCATATGTCAAATACAGTTCTTCCGGATTCAATACGAGTGTATAAAAGTTCCGGAAGCTTGTACAAATTAAATGTTCCAAAAGCTAAATCAACATGCTTATATTTCTTCTTTATAATATCAACAGCCGATTCTTCCTGAAGCATGCATCCGCATAATGCTATAATCAATTCAGGCTTTTCTTTTTTTATATTTTTTAAATAACCTAAGTTTCCATAAACTTTATTTTCGGCATTTTCCCTTACACAGCATGTATTATATATAATAAAATCAGCATCTTTTTCATTGTCTGTTTTCTCAAAACCCATTTCAAAGAGCATACCCTCAATTTTTTCAGAGTCTCTTGAATTCATTTGGCACCCAAAAGTTGCTATAAACATTTTTTTCTTTCTTGCGTTTTTTCTTTCAAAATCATCATTAATAGACTTTATTTTATACGAAAAATCTCTTTGCCTGTTTATTTGTTCAGAGCTTATTTTTAAAGCGCTCACATAAATCCTCCTTAAAAGAAAAATATTTCTTTACATTATAACACTATAAAAAATATTTTTCATCAATATTTATTTAAAAAATAAGGTACTATAAAATTAATTACAGTACCTAATTGCTATTTGTTTAAAAACCAATAAGAGTATATTAAATAGCTATACAATAACTTACATCTCCAAAAATTGTATCAAGCTTTATAGCTCTTAACTGAAATAAATTCATAAAATCAGCGTTATAATTTGAAACTGTAACTAAAGGTGTTGAAATATCGCATGTATAATTCAAATCAGAAAGTTTAATAGTTGAATTTCCTATAATTATATTTGAAATTTCAGCCATAGCCGAACAAACCATATCGTCAATTTCGTCTTTATCCATCATAGTCATAGCCTTAAATATATTAAGTGCAAAATCGCTTGAATATCCAAATACAACATTGCCTCTTAAATCCCCTATAATTCCAACACTTACAAATATATCCCCCAAAAGTCCATCTTTTTCTATATTTAATTTAATTTTATCTGTAATTTCCGAATTAAACATTATTTTAAATGTATTTTCAATAGCGTAATAAAAACAATCATTTAAATCGTCACAGCATCTTTTTTCAATTTCTATATTTTTACCAGCCATTTTCTGGTCAGTACCCATTACATGATAAATAAGCCATGACGTAAGCATTCCGGCAAACCTTTTTACATCAGAAATATTATAATCTGATTCAATAAGATTTTTTTCATGTTCATCAAGAGCATTTATAAATTTAATATGCTCTTTTTTATGCTCCTCAATTCCGGAATAATTAATTGACTTTTGATATTTTTCTTCATATAAAAAATGACTTTGAGAAAATTCTCTCATAAATTTAACTGCGTTTTTATAATTTTCTTTTTTACAGCCCTCAAAATCCATATCAATATCTTTAATAAGTTCGTCAATTATTTTAAACATTTCTATATGCTGATTATCAATACTGTCAACACCCAATAAATAACAATCCCTCCACATAACATTTACCTCCCATATTTCGCCTTTTACACAGTTTTTGTAATATCGGCGCCTTATAAAACAATGTTTCAAAAAATCGCTGTTTTAAAAATTAATTAAGAAAATTTTAACAAAACAATCAAAATTATAACTTTTAAATACATACTTTTATATAAGCATAAACAAAAAGCCACCTTATGTCAATATAAGACTTATTTCGGTTATGTAAAAACAAGGAATCAAAGAAAATTAATTATAAAAAAGGCAAATAAGATTTTTTGTGAGTAATTAAGTATTATTGTAGGATTTTTATTGAGTTGACAATAGTTTTTACGTATGATAGATTTTAATTAATTACAAATATTAAAATATAAAAAGAGGAGGTAATTGTTATGATTGTTATAAAATCCAATATTTTTAAATTTTTTACGTATTTAATATTTCCTATTTTTCTATTTGTTTTTTTCTCTGTAAACTCGTTAGCAGATACTTCGGCAAAAGCGATTATTGACTATGGTTTTTATGATGAGAAACAAGACGGTTTTCAACTTAAATATCATATTAACGGAGTTTCGGAAGGAACTGTTGTTATAGCTTTATATGATGAGAGCGGAAAACTTATAGCAATTTCAACTAAAGAGATTTTTCAAAACATCGGAGAAACACATGAGGCATTTCTTAAAATGCCTATGGAATTATCAGAAAAAGCTTATGTTGATATTTTTGTATGGAACAGTCTTAACACAATGCGTCCTATAACCAAATCGGAAGCAGTTAAACTTTGTGAAATTTCATCTAAAGCTCCTAAACCGATTAATACTTATATTGACTTTTCAGCAGAACCATATGTTTCTCTTGATTGTATAACTCAAAATAAAATTGTAGGAGATGCCTCTTTTATATTTGACTCTGCTGCTCAAAACGGCACTATGGAAGTTAAAAATAATAGGCTTAATATTGGATGGATAGGAAGTAAAGATTATTGTTCAGTTAAAATAAGAGTTAAAGAAAACTGCCGCATTTTAATTTATGCTAAGTCTCGTTCATCGAATGAACCTCGAATGTTATCAATTTGTGATGAAAACAAAACAGAACTTGCATCGCATGAATTTGCAGCCGATAAAATAACAGTAAAAGCATTTGACTATAATGGAGATGAAAATAATATTTATATATATCCTAAAAAGGGAGCTCTATACATTTATCGTATAGAAATTCTTTATACATATACAAATAAGGATGGAATATATGAAGCAGAGGACTTTTTAGGAATTAAAGCTGCTTTGATACGTGCTGCTCAAAACGGATATGGTACAATTGTTATAAATGCCGATAAAGTTGATTGTACTTCAATTATAGAACTTAATATGGAAAATTCTAATATTACAATTACACGAGGTGAAGGATACGATGGCATTCTTGACTTTGCTTCATTAAGGGATGGAAATGCAGTTGAAGACAGTATATGGAAACAGGGTATTTATATACGTGGCAGCGGTTACATAATTAAAGATTTAATTATACAAAATGCTCCTGGAACAGGGGTTAAACTGCTTGGTGAAAAAGCTTGCAATAATATTATGGAAAACCTTATTTTACGTTATAATGACGGCAAAGGTATAGGAATTTCAAATAAAGCTGCTAATAATACAGTTAAAAACTGTTATGCTTATCGAAACTGCGATGTAGTAACTTGCGGAAATAATGGAGACGGTTTTACAATACCAGCAAACGCCGGTTCTGGAAATAAGTTAATAAACTGTTTTGCGTGGGAAAATTCAGATGATGGATTTGACCTTTTCGGAACATATGAGGAAGTAAGAATTGAAAACTGTTATGCTTGGCATAACGGCGATCCTAATGTTTATACAGGCAAATATGATTATGATAACGGAAAACCACTTGACGAACAACTGCATTTAGTTAAATTGTTTATGCAATATGACCAAAATTTTAAAACAAACTATGAAAGCGGTAATTTCAAACTTCCTCAAGGTAAATTTATTATGGTAGCTCCTGATAACTCGCATTATCAGAAAGAGGATTTATATTTAACAACTGCCGAAGATTTTATAGGAGACCATTGGAGCGGTAATCCAAACGGATTTAAACTGGGCTCAAAAGATTCTGCATTTGGCCCTAAACTTGACCGTAATGTAAAACGGTATATGAAAAATTGTGTTGTATTTGACCATAAGGATAAAGGTTTTGATAAAAATGGAGCTGCATTTAGCTTTGAAATTGAAAACGGTTTTGCATTTGATAATCGTAGGGCAAACTACATGCTTGACGGATGTGAGATAAATAAATTTTCAAATGTTTTTTCAGTTGATGGAATTGATTATCTGCCTCAAGGATTAAACACAAATACTCTTACCGACGAACAATTTATTTCTGTTAAAAAAGAAATATATAAAGATGTAGAAACAATTAATAAAACTGTAAATTCAAATCAAATACCTCATATAGATGCTGAGCGTATATTTAAGTATCTTCCTATAAAGCCTGAAAATCAATATTATGATTTTTCTGACAATATATTTAAATCCCTTGGCAAAATAACTGAGACAGTATCAATAGGAGGACTTACATTTAACAATGAAATTAATAAAGATGATTTTAATATTGAAGAAACAAAAGGTTGTCTTAATATGGGGCGCTGGAGCGGAAATAACGAAAACTGCGCCGTTAAGCTTCACGTTTTTGGAGATTGCCGTATAATTCTTTCGGCAAGGTCTCGTTCGGCAGAGCAGGCAAGACCTCTTATTATTAACAATTCAAATAATATAACAGAAGCTGAAATTGAGTTTCCTCCAAAAATAGTTACAGCATTTAACTACGATTATAAAGGCGCTGAAACAGACTTGTATTTTACTACCAAAAAAGGGCCAGTATATCTTTATAGTATTGAAGTTATTTATGATTATGAAGAAGAAGTCAGCACAAAATATCATGTTTCAAATTATTATGATTTAAAAAAATCTATTAAAAGTGTAAAACAAAGTAATGGCGGCACAATATATATTAACTCAAACTTTATAGAATGTGATAATACCATTGAACTAAATGAGAATAATGCGAATCTGACTATTTGTGCTGGAGATGGTTTTTACCCTATACTTGATTTTTCAAATGCTTATAATGAAAATTCACCTCCAAATCAAAGAAAGTGGGTAAGCGGTATAAAAGTGAGAGGCAGCGGCTATACATTAAAAAACCTAATAATACACCATGCTCCAGGTAACGGCATACGCTTAGAAAGTGATACATCTCATAACAATTTAATTGAAAATATAGTTTCGGCATACAACGGAGGAGCAGGAATAAGCATGACAAATAAAGCATATGACAATACAGCAAAAAACTGTTATGCTTATAGAAACTGCGATATACTTACAATAGGAGAAAACGCCGATGGCTTTGCAATTTCAAATGGAACAGGCGGAGGAAACAAACTTATAAACTGTTATTCGTGGGAAAACGCCGACGATGGATACGACCTTTTCAGAAACTATAATGATTTAACTTTTGAAAACTGTTTTGCATGGCATAATGGTGACGGAGAGGTTTATACTGGACACTATGATTTTAACAATAAAGAACCTCTTGATGAAAATCTTGAAATTGTAAAAATGATAGAAAAACATGATCCTGAATTTAAAACAAAATATGAAAAAGGAATATTTGAACTTCCTAACGAAAAATTTATAACAGTTGCTCCAAATACAAGAGAAACTGACATTGAGTATCTTTTTGACATAAGCCCTCAAGAGTTTGAAAAAAGAAAAGAACAAGATGGCGGTAAATGGTGCGGAAATGCCAACGCTTTCAAGCTTGGTTCGGGAGCAACAGCTGACGGCGACCCACAAGTCGGAGCAAGCGCAGTAAGGCGTATGACAAACTGTATATGTTTTGACCATGAATATAAAGGGTTTGATGAAAATAACTCTGGATGTACAATATATATAAACAACTCTCTTGCATTTAATAATCGTAAATTGGATTATCTTTTAAAAACATGTAATATTAATGAGTTTAATGGAGCATATATGTACGAAGGCAAATACAGACTTCCGGAGAATTTTACTTCAGCAGAACTTACACAGAAACAGTATGAAGATGTAAAAATGAAAATTGACAATGAAATAATTAATATTAAAAAAGCGCTTAGAGAAAATAAAATTCCTTTTGCACATATGGAAAAAGTGTTTGATTAATTATTAGAAATCAGTATATAAAGAAAAGACTCAACATTTAATAGGTTGAGTCTTTTCTTTAGGGCTGTTGAATTAAATCCCAAATTTCAAAACGTATTAGCTGAGTTTTGAAAGATTTTCATACATTTTATTTAAAATAGTCTCTTTCTGCTCGTTAGTAACTTTTCCAGAATTTACTAATTTTTCTAAAGATTTTGACACATCTTCAATCTCACCTTTGTAAATTTCAGCCGTAAGAGGTGTTTCACGTTCTAATAACTCAGGCGCCATAACAACGGTTGGGTTAAAGGCTATCATTATTGAAGCCCCATCTTCAAGTTCTTCTTCAGTTACAAAAGCTCCTTTGTAAATTACAAAATTTCCTTTTCCGTTATCAGCTTTTAATTTTGCTAAATCTTCTTCCATTTTTTTTATAGTTTCATTGTCTTTTACATCACTGTACATCTTTACTTGCTCTATAACCTTTTCGTATTCATAAGGAGTATAAATATCAAATATTCCTCCCAAAGTCGGGTCATTATCATTAATATCATAATTTACATCTGATTCATAAGCGGCTGAACTTGTTGAAACAGGAGTAGCTGCATATATTGCTGCCGAACCTATTACAAGTGCTGCTGAAAGCATAATCCCAGTTATTGATATTTTTTTTATTTTCATAATACTCACAATCCTCTCTTCTAAAAATTTTTGCTTAAAATTTGAAACAAGTGTGCTAAACTCTAATTTTTGTTCTTCCCATTCTAAAAGAGTATTAGCGTATAAAGCTCTTTGTTTTATTCCAACAGAACGTATTACTTTTTCATCGCATGCAAGTTCAATATCTCTGTTTGCCATAAAATACATTATCCAAACAAAAGGATTAAACCAGTGACAGGCAAGAATTATTGTAAGAAAAAGTTTACTTGCACAATCTAAACGCTTTATGTGCGCCATCTCATGTTCAAGTACAAAATTAATATTTTCAATATTATTCCAATCCATTTTCTTAGGCAAAAGTATTACAGGATGAAAAATTCCATAAGTCAGAGGAGATACAATCCTGTCTGATATTTGTATACTAACATTACGGCGTATAGAATTTTTATTGCGCCAAACTTTTAAAAAAGTAATATTATCCGCCGGCACTGCCATTTTAAATATATTAATTAATCGTATATAAATATATGTGAAATACAGCATTAAACATATTGCTCCGGCTATCCATATGATTTTTAAATTTAAGTACTGCGCTGTATCTGCTGTATTTTCCGTAATATAAATACCGGAATAAATTTCAGGTAAACCAATTTTATAAGTAATATCTGACATTTTATTAAATATATTTTCAAAATACCCATATATAGAAACAGGCAGCATAAGTTTAAAACATACAATTCCCCAAAATATATTTAAAATATTCTTTGGT
Organism: uncultured Eubacteriaceae bacterium; assembly: GCA_947086655.1. GTDB lineage: Bacteria > Bacillota > Clostridia > Lachnospirales > CAG-274 > CAMTZM01. Next base: position 661 of record CAMTZM010000008.1, on the reverse strand, counting down.
ATTTTGTTTTTAAAAAGAAACCGTATAACAACTGTGAATACAATAAGTACCGATGCAGACAGGCTCATTTGCAATATATCCATATATACTCACTCCATATCGTTGATTATTTGTTTCAAACGCTTTATTTCTTCTTTGGACATCTTTTTTTGTTTAAGCAAAGATGAAAACATAAGCGGAATAGAACCTTCAAATACTTTATCTATAAATTCCTGTGTGTCATTTTCAATCATTTGCTCTTTTGTGATTTTTGCTTTGCATAAAAAGCCCGGCTCTAATCGTTCGATAAATCCTTTTTGTATACATTTCTTAATTACAGTATAGGTTGTGTTTTTATTCCAGCCTATTTTTTCTTTCAATATTAAAGAAATTTCTTTTGCGGCAATCTCCCCTTCCTTCCATATAACCTCAAGAACTTTTCTTTCAGAATCAAATAACTTTTCTCCCATAATGTGCACACCTTTCGAGATTTATTATACTACTGTGATAGTCTATCTGTATATAGACTATCACAGTAGTATGACTTTGTCAACTATTTTTTTAGCAAGAAGATTTAAAAATAAGTTTATAAAAAAATAAAAGTCTCTTTTATATTGCTGTGTGCTGTTTAACCAAATTCGGCAAGAATTCCCCCACCTCTTAGGTGGTGGGATGAATTGAC
>CAMTZM010000007.1 GCA_947086655.1 uncultured Eubacteriaceae bacterium | reverse complement strand
AATTTTATAATCCCTTTGTCTTGTTGTGTCCACTCTATAGGGTACATTATAAACATCTAATAGTTTTATTAAACCATGATAATTTTGGTTATGGTTTTCGCTTATGCAAACCATTATAATTTCCATTAAATCATAATCAGATTTATTAAAATGAGCAGCTCCTATAATATTTTTTTGGTTAAAAGAAAACCTTGTAATTGTATTTTGCTTATTTTTTGGAACATCGGTGCATATCCATATTGAAAATACTTTTTTAATACCATTATAGCCAGCATCGTCAAATGTTTTGTTGCGTTGAAAAGATATAAGTCGTGAGCAATAATATATGCCGCGTTTAAGTAAAGGATAATTAGGTGAAAAATCGTTTTGAGCTTCAACATTTATTATAAATTCGACGGTTTCATTTAATTTAGGTATGAATGCGAAAAAAAGAATGTCATACCTAACAGTTGTTTCTAAAATAGAAGTACTTTCAGTATTTATACCTGTAACAGAATTATCAAAAGGTTCATCTTGATGAAGATTAACTTCAGAAATTTTAGGTTCGCCGTCAATATATTTATAAGCAATATCATCAACATTAAAATCTTTAAATTCATCAAGACAATTTTTTAAAATATGAGCAAGGATAATTTTGAAAGATAATAATTTTTTGCAGGAAGCGTCAAGTTTTGCTTTTGCTTCAGTTATATTAATACTATTAGAAATATTATTTTGTATTTTCATTTAATTATCCTTTCATTTATAGTAGGTTTTTAAATAAAATTTAACTTTTTTTATATTAAAATTGTATCATATCAAATTTTAAATATCAATTTCAAAGTGAGATATTTTTTTAATAATACATAACAATTCAATTTTTTAAACAATTTATTTTTCTTGCAAAAAATATCGAAAAAACAAGAAGATTTTATAATGATTAATGATTTTTATATAAAACAAAACCAATCATAAATGGTAAAATTTAAAATTGATTTCATAGTGTTAATATAATACCGACTTGATTATTTTTAGGTTATATGTTATAATTATACAAAATTTAAGTTGTAAAACTGCCTTTAAAAAGCAGGAGGGATTTTTTTGTATATACATATTGGCTCAAATATTAATGTGGCCATAAATGATGTAATTGTTATACTTGATTATTTAAAGTCCGATTCTGAAATAAATAAAGAGTTGCTTAACGTATTTTATAATAAAAAAAAGGTTATAAATGTATCGGAAGGCGATATCAAGTCAATAATCTTAGTAGAAAGTCTGAATAACAGTTTTTTATATTTATCTCATATATCAAGTCAGACTTTAAAAAAACGGTATTTAACGCTTTGTAATATTATTTCAAATCGGAGTAAGGCTTAATTAAGACGCATTATTTGTAAAGGAGTTTTTTTAAAATGACACCGGAATATAATGAAAATCAAATACAGATACTTGAAGGGCTTGAAGCTGTTAGAAAAAGACCGGGAATGTATATAGGCAGTACATCTTCAAGAGGACTTCATCATCTTGTATATGAAATAGTTGATAACGCTGTTGACGAGGCTCTTGCCGGTGTATGCAGTGTTATTGAGGTACAGATTGAAAAAGGCAATGTTATTTCGGTAAAGGATAACGGAAGGGGTATACCAACAGGGATTCATCCTCAAAGGGGTATACCGGCGGTAGAAGTTGTTTTTACGGTGCTGCATGCCGGAGGAAAATTCGGAGGAGGAGGATATAAAGTCTCGGGAGGACTTCACGGAGTAGGGGCATCGGTTGTAAATGCCCTTAGTCAATGGCTTATTGTAAGAATATGCAGCAGCGATGGGAAAGTTTATGAACAGCGTTATGAAAGAGGAAACGCTGTAAATAAATTAACTGTTGTTGGAGAATGTGATAAGTCCGAAACGGGAACGTATGTAAGTTTTCTTCCGGATAAAGAGATATTTGAGGAAACGGTTTTCGATTTTGATATATTATCTGAACATCTTCAGGAAACGGCCTTTTTAACAAAGGGATTAAAAATTATTTTAAGGGATTTAAGAGATGATGAGAATAAGATAGAGAAAATATATCATTATGAAGGCGGAATAAAGGAATTTGTAACAAATATAAATGCCGGAAAGACACCTTTATACGAGCAAGTTTTTTATTGTGAGGCGACGAAAGACAACATATTTGTAGAAGTGGCGTTTCAGCACAATGACGGATTTACAGAAAACAATTATTCTTATGTAAACAATATAAATACTACTGACGGAGGAACTCATTTAATAGGATTTAAATCGGCTCTTACAAAAACTATAAACGATTATGCAAGACGGTTTAATTTTCTTAAAGAAAGTGAGAAAAATTTATCAGGAGATGATGTAAGGGAAGGTTTAACATGTGTTATAAGTGTTAAGATAGAAAACCCTCAGTTTGAAGGGCAAACAAAAACAAAGTTGGGAAACAGTGATGTTAAAAGTGCTGTTGAAAGCGTTGTTTCTGAAAAACTTTCTTACTTTATGGATGAAAATCCAGATATAGGAAAAATTATAGTCGAAAAGGCAATAGTAGCGTCACATGCCAGAGACGCTGCAAAAAAGGCGAGAGAACTTGTAAGAAGAAAATCGGCATTAGAGGTTACAAGGCTTCCGGGAAAACTTACAGACTGTTCTGAAAGGGACCCGGAAAAGTGCGAGATATATATTGTAGAGGGTAATTCTGCCGGAGGTTCTGCTGTTGATGCAAGAACAAGCAAAACACAAGCTATACTTCCATTAAGAGGAAAGATATTAAATGTTGAAAAGGCACGGCTTGACAGAATACTTTCAAATGAGGAAATACGTTCTATGATAACTGCTTTTGGAACAGGAATACACGAGGATTTTGATATAACTAAATTAAGGTATCATAAAATAATAATAATGACAGATGCAGATGTTGACGGAGCACACATAACAACTCTTCTTTTGACTTTTATTTATAGATTTATGACTCCTCTTATAAGCGAAGGTTTTGTATACTTAGCAAAACCACCGCTTTTTAAAATTGAAAAAGGAAAAAATGAATATTATGCATACAGTGATACTGAGCTTAGCGATATTCTTGAAAAAATTGGACGTGATGGAATAAAGCCTATACAAAGATACAAAGGTCTTGGAGAAATGGACCCGGAACAGCTTTGGGAAACAACTATGGACCCGGAAAGACGTGTTCTTATTAAAGTTAATATAGATGATGCACGTATGGCCGATGAAATATTTGATAAGCTTATGGGAGACCGTGTTGAGCCAAGACGTGAATTTATTCAGGAAAATGCACGTTTTGTAACTAATCTTGATATTTAAGGAAATACCGCATAATTCAATAAAATGGTTTTCAGAGAGAATTTTTCAGTTCGAGGAAATGGAGCGCAAACATAGTCGGAGTCTATGTTAAGCGACATTGACAAAGAAATGGAAAATTTTATCAAAAACCATAAAATCTTAATTGTGCGGTGTTTCCTTAAAAATATATTGGCTTGAAGCGGCCTATAAAAGGAGATGTAATTAATTATGAAAAAGTATGTTTATGTTTTTGTAATTGCGTCAATGCTGACTTTATTAGCGGCTATAAACTTTGCCGCTGATAGTTTTAAATCGGAAAGTGCGCAGATGCGTTCTGATTTTTCTATTGTGGTTGATAATAAAGAGGTTTATTTTAAAAGTTCTTCCGGAGAAGACATATATCCTATTTTGTACAAAGGAAGCACATATTTGCCTGTACGTTCCATTGGAGAGATTATGGGCAAAAATGTAAATTGGGATGAAAAAAATAAGACTATAAATATAAGCGGTGTTAGAGAGGCAAGTGTATCATACAACTCAAAAAACAAAAATAATGGAGCAGAAAATATTTTAATACAGGAACGGTCTGATTTTACTATACTTATAGATGGAAATAAAAAAGAATTTCATTCCGTTTTAGGACAGAAAATTTATCCTATATTGTATAATGGCAGTACATATCTGCCGATTCGTGCAATAGGCGAGATTATGGATAAAGAAGTTTTATGGGATGCAGAAAATAACACAGTAACGCTTAAAAGTAAAAATAGTCTTACTGTAACAGATGCTGACAGTTTTAACTCAACTAATAATACACAAGGCAATTTAAGTTTGGAAGATGCGAAGAAAATAGCACTTGAGTATGCAAAAGTAAAAGAAAAAGACGCCGTATTTAAGAAAACCAAAAAAGACTACGAAAATGGAAAAGAAGTATATGATATTGAATTTTACGTAGGAAGAGACGAGTATGAAATAGAAATAGACATAAATACGGGAGAAATAATAAAATATGATTTTGATATTGAAAGTTCAAACTCAAAAAATGATACACAAAGCAATTTAAGTTTGGAAGATGCGAAGAAAATAGCACTTGAGTATGCGAAAGTAAAAGAAAAAGACGCCGTATTTAAGAAAACCAAAAAAGACTACGAAAACGGAAAAGAAGTATATGATATTGAATTTTACGTAGGAAGAGACGAGTATGAAATAGAAATAGACATAAATACGGGAGAAATAATAAAATATGATTTTGATATTGAAAGTTCAAACTCAAAAAATGATACACAAAGCAATTTAAGTTTGGAAGATGCGAAAAAAATAGCACTTGAGTATGCGAAAGTAAAAGAAAAGGACGCCGTATTTAAGAAAACTAAAAAAGATTATGAAGATGGAAAAGAAATATATGATATTGAATTTTATGTAGGAAGAAACGAGTATGAAATAGAAATAGACGCAAATACAGGTGAGATAATAGAATATGATTTAGATTATGATGATTAAGTTTTTGATATAGCCGTTGAGGTTTAAAATGCCGTTTTCTTAAAATAAGGCATAATTAAAGCCATATATAAAAGGTTTTAGTTTTTGTTAAAAGAAAATGGAAAAAAAGAAAGGGAATAAATGATGCATGACAATGTGTATGACAAGATAGAAAACGTGGAAATAAGCGAAAAAATGAAAACATCGTATATAGATTACGCTATGAGTGTAATAGTAGCAAGAGCGCTTCCAGATGTAAGGGATGGATTGAAACCTGTTCATAGACGTATATTGTATGCTATGAATGAACTTAATTTGTCTCCGGATAAGGGATATAAAAAATGCGCAAGAATTGTTGGAGATACAATGGGAAAGTATCACCCTCATGGCGACACTGCTATATATGATGCGCTTGTAAGGCTTGCGCAGGATTTTTCAATGAGGTATACTCTTGTCGACGGACATGGAAACTTTGGAAATATAGACGGATATCCGGCGGCAGCGCAAAGGTATACAGAGGCAAAACTTGACAAAATAGCTATGGAAATGCTTGCCGATATAGATAAAGATACTGTAAATCTTGTTGATAACTATGATGGTGAATTTAAAGAGCCAGAAGTACTGCCTTCAAGGTTTCCTAATTTGCTTGTAAACGGAAGTTCGGGAATAGCGGTTGGTATGGCTACAAATATACCTCCTCATAATTTAGGCGAGACGATAGATGCTATAATAAAAATAATAGACAATAAAATAAATGAGTCAAGAGAAACTGAAATAGATGAAATAATGCAGTTTATAAAAGGACCGGATTTTCCGACAGGAGCATCTATATTAGGAAAAGGCGGCATAAATCAGGCTTACAGGACAGGCCGAGGAAGAATAACAATGCGTGCCGCAGCTGATATTGAGCAGCTTTCAAACGGAAGGGAAAGAATAGTTGTTACAGAAATACCATATCAGGTAAATAAGGCTAAAATGATTGAGAGAATAGCCGAACTTGTAAAAGATAAAAAGATTGACGGAGTATCTTCTTTAACTGATGAATCAAATAGAGAAGGTATAAAAATAGTAATTGAGTGCCGGAGAGACGCTAATGCGTCAGTTATACTAAACCAGCTTTACAGCTATTCTCAGCTTCAGGAAAATTATAGTATAAATTTTTTAGCAATAGTAAACGGAGAACCAAAAGTATTAAATATAAAACATATGCTTGAATATTACCTTGAACATCAAAAAGAGGTAGTTACAAGAAGAACTGTTTTTGATTTGGGAAAAGCTAAAAAAAGAGCACACATAATAGAAGGTCTTTTAAAAGCTCTTGAAAATATTGACGATGTAATAAATATTATAACTAATTCAAAAACTACAAATGAAGCTAAGGAAAAACTTGTAGAGAGTTTTAGTTTTACACAGGAACAAGTAACGGCTATTGTTCAGATGCGTTTAGGAAGTCTTACAGGTCTTGAGAGAGAAAAACTAAAAGAAGAAGCTCATAAACTTTCAGAATTTATAAATGAAATGGAAGCTATATTAAAAGATGAGAATAAGCTTTTTGCAGTTATAAAAAGTGAACTTTTGGAAATAAAAAGAAAATATAATGACGATAGAAAAACAAAAATAGTTGCTTATAATGGAGATATAGATATAGAAGATTTAATAGAAGACGAAATGAGTGTTATTACTCTTACTAATTTCAATTACGCCAAAAGGCTACCTTTAAACACTTATAAAAGTCAAAACAGAGGCGGAAAGGGAATAGTCGGCATAAAAACAAGAGAAGAAGATTATGTTAAAAACATATTTCTTGCATCAAATCATAATTATATATTGTTTTTTACAGACAAAGGAAGAGTTTACAGAAAAAAGGCTTATGAAATACCAGAATCAGGAAGAACGGCAAAAGGAACGCCGATAGTAAATTTAATGCCAATAGGAAAAGATGAGTCGGTAACGGCTGTTATACCAATAAGAGAACAAAAAGACGATGGCTATCTTGTAATGGTAACAAAAAGGGGAATAATTAAAAGAACTCATATATCAAAATTTGAGAATATAAGAAGCGTCGGCTTAATTGCTATTAGCCTAAGAGAAGAAGATTCACTTATATCAGTTAAATATACAAGCGGAAACGAGGATTTATTTACAGTTACTAAAAAAGGCATGTCTATACGTTTTAATGAAAATGATGTAAGAGCAATGGGAAGAAGTGCCGGCGGAGTAAAAGCTATTACGCTATCTGAAGGTGATGAGGTTATAGCTGCTGATATAATTGATAATGAAGGCAAAATTCTTATTGTAAGTGAAAAAGGCTATGGCAAATGTACTGAAAACTCTGAATTTAGAGTGCAGTCAAGAGGCGGAAAAGGATTAAAGACATATCGTATTACGGAAAAAACGGGAAATGTAATAAGTATGAATATGGTAAGAAATGATGAAGAGCTTATGATTGCTGCCGATGATGGTATAATAATACGTTTAAGAATAAAAGATATTTCAACAACAAGCAGAATCACAAGCGGCGTAAAACTTATAAATGTATCTGAAAATTCCTCTGTTATAAGTACGGCTAAAATAAGCGGAGACTGTATTGAAAATGAACAGGAGCAAGAAGAAAATGTATCTTATGACTGATTTGAAGTTTAAGGTTGTTAAAAAAAATATATAAAGAATTGTATGTTTTTGTGTCTGTATTTATTGTTTCCTTAATATTACAAAAATATTAAAAAATGAAATAAAAGCTAAAATACAATAAATGAAGGCATGTTTTACTTGACTTAAAAAAAAATATCTAATATAATGAAAACAGTGCTTTTTAGCAAATGTATTTGTTTTATTTTAAAGGAGGTGCTTTAAATTGAAAATGACATTTCAGCCTAAGAAAAGACAGAGAAGCAAAGTACACGGCTTCAGAAAAAGAATGAGCACGGCAAACGGCAGAAAGGTACTGCAAAGAAGGCGCAGCAAAGGCAGAAAGGTATTATCTGCATAAAGCATAGAGAAGGAGGCTGTTGTAAAACTGTTGTTAAAAAAGACGTTAGCGGTAGTTTTGCAGCAGTTTCTTTTATTTCTTTATGTTGTTATAAAAAAATCAGCAAATTTTGAAAAGTGAGGCAGCCGGTTTTGAAAAATACGGAATCTCTTAAAAAGAATTATCAGTTTCGATATGTGTATAATAAAGGAAAATCAATAGCTAATAAATATCTTGTAATGTACGTATTGAGGAACAAAAAGAACATAAACAGGTTAGGAATATCTGTAAGCCGAAAAGTAGGAATAAGTGTAGTAAGAAGCCGTATAACAAGACTTATAAAAGAAAGTTATAGGCTTATGGAAGACAAAATAAAAATCGGCTATGACATAGTAGTAATAGCACGAGGGTCGGCTAACGGTGCGGCATATACTGAAATAGACAAGTCTGTTAAACATTTGATGAAAAAGCATGATATGTATGTCGAAAAGGAAGGCTGATTAAGTGTGATAAAAAAAGTATGTATATGTTTAATTAAGTTTTACAGAATTTGTATATCGCCATATAAGCTTCCGTGTTGTCGTTTTTATCCTTCATGTTCGGCATATGCGCTTGAGGCGTATACAAAATATGGACTTTTTAAAGGCACATATTTGACATTATGGCGTATACTGCGCTGCAATCCATTTTGCAAAGGCGGTTACGACCCGGTGCCATAAAAAAGATATAGGAGGTTTTTTCTTGTTTTCATTTAGTTCGTTAGTATTGCTTGCGGCAACGCTTGAAAGCGATCCGGGAAAAATAGTTGGACCTATATCAAAATTATTTGGTATAGTTCTTAATTTTATATTTAACATAGTATATAGTATTACGCCGTCACATTCAATGGGTATATCAATAATACTTTTAACTATATTTGTAAGAATATTAATGATTCCTCTGGCTGTAAAACAGCAAAAATCAATGTTTGTTATGCGGAAACTTCAGCCGGAAATGAGAAAAATACAGGACAAATATAAAGATATGCTTGAAGACCCAGAGGCTAAACGTAAAATGAATATGGAAATGCAGGGGTTATATACAAAATTTAAGTATAATCCATTTAGCGGGTGTTTGCCTATGATAATACAGCTTCCTATATTCATAGGTCTTTATTATGTAATGCGTAATCCATATCAATTTATAGATGAAATATATGAGTTATATAAGCAGATAGGAAATGTATTTATAGAAAATGCGTCTTTTGAATCAATGCAGGATTTTGCGGTAAATATAGTAAAGCCTATGCTTCCGCAAAATGACGTTAATATAAATATACTTAATGTAGATGATTTGGTAAAGGTATTGGATAAACTTAATGCCGGAAACTGGGAAATTTTTAAAGGTTATCTTCCAGATGGCTCCATAAATTCATTGCTTGAACGCAAAGACAGTATAAATGCGTTTTTAGGTTTAAATTTAAGCGCTATGCCGGATGAAGTAATAATACCTAATATAGCTATTCCTATAATATCAGGATTTACAACATACTTGTCAGGATGGCTTATGACAAGGAAAAATCAGGCAGCAGACCCGGCGGTTAAAACTCAGCAAAGAATAATGAATATAACAATGCCTCTTTTTATGGCTTATGTAACCTTTAGAGTGCCATGCGGAGTTGGTTTGTATTGGACAACGTCAAACGTATTTCAGATAGTACAATATATGTTTTTAAATAAACACTATGAAAAGCGTATGTCAGAAGAAGGAACGAAAATGTAAATGTAATATGGGGGTAAAAAATTAATGATGGTTGTTGAGGTAACTGGAAAAACGCTTAATGAAGCAATAGACAGTGCTTTGTCAAAGCTTGGGACAACTATAGATGAATTAGAGTATGAAATACTTGAAGAAGGTACAAAGGGATTTTTAGGAATAGGAGCGAAACCTTACAGAATAAAAGCAGGTAAAAAATTTAATCCTTCAGAGAGAGCAAGAAGTTTTTTAATGGAAGTATTTGCTGCTATGAATATGAGTGTGTCATTTGATATAAAACAACAGGAAAATCACCTTTTTATAGAACTCAAGGGAGAAAATATGGGGGTTATAATAGGTAAAAGAGGACAAACTCTTGATAGTTTGCAGTATCTTGTAAACCTTATTGTAAATAGAGGCGACGGTGATTATGTAAATATAATACTTGATGCTGAAAATTACAGGTCTAAGAGAAAGCAGACACTTGAAATGCTTGCTTATAACCTTGCAAGAAAAGCAAAAACTTTAAAAAAGGATATTACTCTTGAGCCAATGAATCCATATGAAAGAAGAATTATACATTTTGCTTTGCAAAATGACAGATATGTTACAACCCACAGCGAAGGTGACGGTTCTTCAAGATATGTTGTTATATCGCCTAAAATTGTAAGGAAAGTGTAAAGTATATAATTTATTTATAAATAAAAAATAATCCCACGCTTTTAAGCGTGGGAGTTTCAAGTTAAACTAAAATTCAAGTAGTATTGACAGTATAAAAGTTTAGTATAAGAGGCTGTCTTAATTTTACCGTTAAAAATTTATAAAGTTTTAAAAATAGACATATAGTTTTTAAACAGCCTATAAAACGATGTTTTATAAAAAATGACAACCTCGTATATTTTTTAAAATACAGAGAGTTGTTATTTTTTTTAAAGAAATATTTTTGATATTAAGGAGGACAAAAAAGGGTGTATAAAATAGATAATACCGTAGCGGCTATATCGACGGCTGCGGGAGCTGGAGGTATAGGCATTGTTAGAATAACAGGAGCTGATACTGTTTCAGTTTTAAGTAAAATATTTACAGCGCATTCTGGCAAAAAAGCAAAAGATATTAAAAGCCATACTATAACATATGGTTATATAAAAGATGGAGACGATATTATAGATGAAGTGCTTGTTTCATATATGAAAGCGCCTAATACTTATACAAGAGAGGATATAGCAGAAATAAACTGTCATGGAGGAATAAGATGTGTAAAAAGGGTGCTTGAAACGGTACTTAAAAACGGAGCAGATATGGCCGAACCCGGTGAGTTTACAAAAAGAGCATTTTTAAACGGAAGAATTGATTTAATAAAAGCTGAAGCTGTAAATGAGTTAATTTCATCTAAGACGGAACTTGCAAGAAAAGCCGCTATGAATAGACTTTGCGGCGGTTTATCGGATAAAATAAAAAATATACGTGAAAAAGTGCTTACTATGACAGCACATATAGAGGCTGATATAGATTATCCGGAGCATGATGAACAAACAAAAACTTTAAAATCTATATATAAAGATATAAATAAAATACAATGTGAACTTCAAAAAATGTATGATATGGCTGATAACGGAAAAATAATAAATGATGGAATAAAAACAGTAATATTAGGTTGTCCAAATGTGGGAAAATCTTCTATTTTAAATAGGATAATTAATGAAGAAAGGGCTATTGTTACAGATATACCAGGAACTACAAGAGACATTTTGACTGAATATGTAAATATAAACGGAATTCCTCTTAATATTGTGGATACGGCAGGAATAAGAGATACAAATGATAAAATAGAAAAAATAGGAGTTATTAAAAGCAAAAACCAAGCAGACGATGCCGACCTTGTAATGCTTGTTATTGATGGCTCAAAAGGGGTTTTGAATGAAGACGAAAAACTTTTTGATTTTGTTAAAAATAAAAAATGCGCTGCTGTAATAAATAAAAGCGATAAAAAAATAAATATAAATGAAAAAGAAATTGAAATGTTAAAAAATATTTCAAATAATAATCTTTATTACGTATCAGCTCTTAATAATACAGGGTTTGAGGAGCTTTTTAACGGTATAAGAGATATGTTTTTTAATGGAAGTATAGATATTAACTCTGAGAGTTTTATAGGAAATGAAAGAGATAAATCTTGTGTTTTTAAAGCTATTGAAAGTCTTAAAAATGCGTCTTTCGCAATAGAGAATAATGTGCCTGAGGATTTAATTTCCATAGATTTGTTTGACTGCCTTGAATATTTAGGTCAGATAACAGGCGATTCTGTTTCTGATGATGTAATTGATAAAATATTTACGGAGTTTTGTCTCGGAAAATAATAATAGTAGTATTATTATGCTAAATGCTATTTAAAAGGCGAATGTCTTGACAAGACAAATAAAAATGTATTTATTTTTACTTATGAAAATAAGGGGGAAATGAAAAAATGGAATATATAGCAGGAGAAGCCGATATAGCGGTAATAGGAGCAGGACATGCCGGCTGTGAGGCTGCTTTGGCAGCGGCAAGAATGGGAATGAAGACTATATTGTTTGCTATTAATCTTGACTCAATAGCTATGATGCCATGTAATCCAAATATAGGCGGAAGTTCAAAAGGGCATTTGGTTAAGGAGATTGACGCATTGGGAGGTGAAATGGGTAAAAATATAGATAAAACTTATATACAAACAAGAATGTTAAATACAGGGAAAGGACCGGCAGTTTATTCTTTAAGAGCTCAGGCAGATAAATCTAAATATCATACAGAAATGAAAAAAACATTGGAAAATACAAAAAATCTACTTGTAAAACAAGGAGAAATTACCGATATAATAGTTGAAGATAACAGAGTTAAAGCTGTTAAAAGTGAATCAGGTGCTATATATAATGTAAAAGCGGCAATTTTATGTATGGGTACTTATTTAAAGTCAAGATGCCTTTATGGAGAAACAATAATTAACAGCGGGCCTAATGGGCTTAGAAACGCCGTAGGTTTAAGCAATTGCCTTAAAGAGCTTGGAATAAAAATATATAGATTTAAAACAGGAACGCCGGCACGTGTGGATAAAAAAACAATAGATTTTTCAAAACTTGAAGTTCAAAAGGGAGACAGCGATATAGTGCCTTTTTCATTTGAGAATAAAGCAGAAGATATATACCGTGAACAGGAAAATTGTTATTTGACATACACAAATGAAAAAACTCATAATATAATAAGGCAAAATCTTGAAAGATCTCCTTTATATGCCGGAGTAATAAGCGGAACAGGACCTCGTTATTGTCCTTCTATTGAAGATAAGGTTGTAAGATTTGCTGATAAAGAAAGACATCAGATTTTTATTGAGCCGGAAGGGCTTGATACAAATGAGATGTATATACAGGGGATGAGTACTTCACTTCCGGAAGATGTTCAAATAGCTATGTACAGAACTATACCAGGGCTTGAAAATTGCGAGTTTACAAGAACAGCATATGCAATAGAATATGATTGTATAGATGCTACACAGTTAAAATTAAGCCTTGAGTTTAAAAAAATACATGGGCTTTTCAGCGCCGGACAGTTTAATGGAACTTCAGGATATGAAGAGGCAGCGGCACAGGGTATTATAGCAGGAATAAACAGTGTTTTATATATAAAAAATAAAGAACCTTTAATAATAGACAGAGCATCGGGATATATAGGAGTACTTATAGACGATATAGTTACAAAGGGAAGCAAAGAACCTTATAGAATGATGACTTCAAGAGCTGAATACAGACTTCTTTTAAGACAGGATAATGCCGATTTAAGACTGACTGAAAAAGGATATAAGGTTGGACTTATAGATGAAAAAAGATATAAGAGATTTTTAAATAAAAAAAGCCTTATTGAAAATGAGCTGAAAAGAATTGAAAGTATAAATATTTCACCAGCAAGCGGAATAAATGATATAATAGAAGAAAGGGGAGGTTCAAAAATAAATACAGGTATAAAATTAAGCGAGCTTATAAAGAGACCGGAACTTGATTACGAAATATTAAAACAATTTGACTTTAAAAGACCAGAACTTCCTTTTGAGGTTCGTCAGCAAGTAAATATATCTGTAAAATATGAGGGATATATAACCCGTCAGTTAAGACAAGCGGAGCAGTTTAAAAAACTTGAGAAAAAAAGATTACCAGAAAATATTGATTACAATAATATTAAAGGGCTTCGTATTGAGGCTATGCAAAAACTTAATGATATAAAACCGGAAAACCTTGGGCAAGCATCTCGAATTGCCGGAGTTTCTCCGGCGGATATAAGTGTAATTTCTGTTTATATTAACAAGGAGTTGATTTGAGTTGAATGAAAAGCATGTATTTGTGCAATGGTGTGTAAATACAAGCAATAGGAAAGATATAACCCATACGTATAAAAGCAGACAATTTTGTTTTAAAAATGGAATGAATCCTTTTTTTAGTGTTGAAAATGACCTTTCAGCGGCAAAAGGTTTTATGGAGGCTGTTATAAATGGGAAAAGCGAAGAGGCAGGAACATATTTAAGCCGAAGTTTTCTTGCATATTTTAAGATTGACGAAATAATGAAGGTATTTAAAGACTTAAAAAGTTACAAATGTCTTTATATGCCTTATAAGGGAACGGGAAAGTCCGGAATAAGCCCTATTCTTGTAAAAGATTCACAAGATGAAGTAAGTGTTGTAAAGTTGTATCTTAGAAATGAACCAGACATTTTCAGCAATTTTAAAATATATAAAATAACTGTTGAGGAATCTATAATAAGCAAGGGAGTATATATAAAATGGAAACAGGTTTTAATATAGATAAATTGCTTGAAAACTCGTTTGAGAAAATAGGAATAAATATAGACAGTAAAACAGTGGAACGCTTTATTATATATAAGGATATGCTTTTAAGCTGGAATGAAAAAATGAATTTAACAGCTATTACAGATGAAAGGGAAGTAATATTAAAGCATTTCGTAGACTCGGCTGCTGTTTGTGTTTCAAAAAATTTATATGAAAAGTCTGTAATAGATGTGGGTACCGGTGCAGGTTTTCCCGGGATTCCGATAAAGCTTGTTAATTTAAAAGCTAATGTTACTCTTATTGACAGTCAGAAAAAAAGATTGAATTTTATAGAAAATGTTCTTTCAAAAATGGAAATATATGATGTTAATATTATACATATGAGAGCTGAAGATGCCGGGCATGACCCTAATTTAAGAGAAAAATTTGATTTTTGCATGTCAAGGGCTGTAAGTCAGCTTAATATACTTTTAGAATATTCGATTCCTCTTTTAAAAGTGGGAGGAGAATCTATTTGCTTAAAAGGCCCAGATGTGACAGAGGAAATTAATACAGCAAAGGAAGCTTTAAAAGTACTAAAGAGTAAAATATTGGATATAAAAAAAGTAAATATACCTTATACCGACATAACACATAGCATAATTTCGATAAAGAAATTAGGACAAACACCGCCGCAATACCCACGCAGACCATCAAAAATAACTAAAAGCCCTATTAAATGACAGGGCTTTTTATTTTTGTTTGACGAAAAGGAAATATTTTGAATATTTAGAATAAGGAGAAATATTTTAATATTATGTTATAATTTTTATATACTAAATAGAAAATAATGGAAAATGGCAAAAACTAAGGGAGGTATTATATATGTATAATGTCGCGATTATAAGCTGTGATGAGGTTGTATATATACCAATAGCTAAAATACGCCCAAACCCATATCAGCCGCGTAAATATTTTGAAAAGGCATCTCTTATTGAACTGTCCCGCTCAATAAGCCAATATGGAGTTATGCAGCCTATAAGCGTAAGGTATATAAGCAATTCTACATATGAAATAGTTTCAGGGGAAAGAAGGCTTAAAGCGTCTAAGATGGCTGGTCTTGAAACAATTCCGGCAATAATTGTAAATGTAAATGATAAGGACAGCGCTGCTATATCTCTTATAGAAAATATACAGAGAGAAGAACTTACATTTTTTGAGGAAGCTCAGGGATATAGAAATTTAATGGACGATTATGGTTATACACAAGAACAGCTTGCTTTTATATTGGGGAAAAGTCAAAGCAGTGTAGCTGATAAAATCGAAATATTAAAACTTGACTTGAATATAAAGTCAATTATTACAGAAAATGGACTTACAGAAGGACATGCAAGAGTATTATTAAAAACGGAGGATAAAAATTTACAGGAGGAAGTATTGCAAAAAGTGGTTAAATACGGTCTTAATGTAAAAAGAACAGAAGAACTTATGGAAAGTACACTTTCAAAAAAAAGTGGAAAAGCTATTTCAGGCAGAAGAATTAAAACATATGTAAAAGATATTCGTCTTTTTACAAATACCATTAATAAAGCACTTGAAATTATGAGAAAATCAGGAATGGAGACAAGCTATAATCTTATTGAGGAGGAAAATGGATACGAAATAAATATAAAAATAAATAGACCTAAATCAAATTGTTTGTAGAATATAATAAAATTAATAAAACACCTTGTAATTTAACCGACATATGAAGTACCCGCCGCCGGCTATTTGTATTTTTGTGAAAACAAAAATACAAATAGCCCTTGAATAAAATTGTAAGGTGATTTGACTATAAAGTAATTATAAATATAAAAAAGTTTTATAAAAATAAAATTGGAACTTAATTAATGTTTTTAAGAAACTCCTAAGAATAATATTTTACTTTTAAATTAAAAAAAGTATTGCAATTTATAAATTTATGGTTTATAATAAATTTATAATATTTTGGAGAAGTACTCAAGTGGCTGAAGAGGCTCCCCTGCTAAGGGAGTAGGTCGTTTGCGCGGCGCGAGGGTTCAAATCCCTCCTTCTCCGTCCTGCCTAATGTATTATTTATTACTTTTATTACCTTAGGTAGCTGTATTTATTGTTAGGGCGGCGGCGCACCCCACGTGTTTTCACGTGGGGTGTGTTATTTTTTATATTATTTTATGTTTTTTATATTTTTATAATTTATAACTTGATATTGTTATGTCACCATTTGTTTCAGGGGCATACAAAAGGTCAAGTATTTCCTCAAAAAAAGATACTGGTACATATGTTTTTGAGTTTTTTATTTCGGGAGCGGATTCAAGAAATTTAGGAGATGCTTTAGATTTAGGATAGCTGTTTCGTCCAACTTTTATTGATGTAATATATTCACTTCCCTTATTTATTTGTATTGTTTCCGTTTTTGAATTCCATAAAACTGTATAACCAAAATGCTCAACAACTTCTCGAATGGGAATCATTTTTATATTATACATTGTTTTTGTATAATAATTTTTTACGGTATAATTGTATATATTTCCCTTTGGTACTTCAAAATTTATTATGCCCTTTGATACGGCAGCAATTTCTCCAGCTCCATATGGAATTACAACATTTTCGTTTTTCACATAAAAAGGAGTGTTTTCTGTAACAGCCGATGTGTTAAAATAATTTGTTGTTTTATCATTTTTTATTAAATTAGATACCATTTTATTTGCGTATCCTAATCCGTTTACCCCTAATATATCGTTTATTTTAGCATATTTATTTTTTGTTTTATCTACTACAAAGGTTTTTATGCTGCTTGTTTTCTTATTCGTATTTGATACGTATAATATAATTGAAAGAAAATTATCAGACGATATTACATCATAACTTATTGTAATAGTTCTTACTGAATTTTTTGACGCATCCAAAATAATTTCTTCATAATTTTTTTGTATTGTTTGATTAAGATTATATTGAAAAATAGGATTTGTCAAATTTTTAATTATTGGTATATATCCTTTTATATTTATATTGTTTTTTGAGCTTGATATATTTTTAGGTGTTGAGTATTCTGATGTATTGTTTAGAGCATAAACATTAAAATTTAAAGAGGTAAATATAAATAAAGCGGTAAAAAACAAAATAGTTTTTTTTATTGTATACAAGTTATAACCCTCCTCGTATAATAATTTTGTAGTCAATCAATCATATATTTAACCAAAATAATTTTTCTAAAATATTATAGGTTATAAAAAATAGATTGATTATAAGTTTATAATAATATTATTGCATTTTTTTATTTTTTTTACAATTACAATTACATTACAGTTGTGTTTTATTTTAAATATTGTAAGTTTTTTTACATTATTATTAATAAATTATTTTATTAACATTAAATTATATTTTTATGGATAAGTATGGGTTTGACATTACTTTTTTATTATAGTAACATATACATAAGGTTATTTTTTTTATGAAAGGGTTGGTGAGTGATTTGAAAAAATCAAGGACATTTTTAGTTTTTTTACTTATATTTTTACAAATGATTTTTTCCGTTTTTATTGTTCATGGCTCAAGTTTTAATAAAATCAATATAACAAAATTTTCTGTATCGTCTAAAACGCCTAAAGTAGGGCAGATGGTTTATTTTCAAGTCAAAACGGATAATGAGGCATCTAATGTTTACATTATTATTGATGATGATGAAAAAAACGAAAAATACCAATTTAATAAGAAATCAAAAGTCACATGGGAATTTAAGCGTCAATTTTATGAGACAGGCACTCATTATATTAAGCTTTATGTAAATAATGAACATGGAAAAACAACAATGCAGCGTACTGAAATAAAAGTACTGGGTTATGATGAGGATATTAATTCTGAAGAAGATGATAGTTCCTACGAAGAAGTCGAAATTAAAGAAGATGTTGAAGTTCAGCAGGAAGAATTTTTAGGAGTATTCGATAAAAAAGAAAGTGTTATAGACGACGAATATTTTGAACTTATTAATTTAGTCGATACGGAATATATTGAAAAAGCCGTTGAAAATTCGATATTTTTTTATTTGAATCAAAACTGGTTTTACGATAAAGGGATAAAAAAGAATATTGACGATAATAACTTTTCAGTCGTTCCTTTTATTAAAAACGGTTCTACGCTTGTGCCTATAAGAGTTATTTCAGACGCTTTAGGAGCTTTTGTCTCATACAATAATGACAGTAAAACCGTTATTATTAATGACGGAAAAAATAAAATACAGCTTACAGCCGGCGAAAATATTATGTTTGTAAATAATTCTTCGGTTACTCTTGAGCAGCCGGCGGAAATTTATGAAAGCAGAATTTTTATTCCGGTTCGTGCTGTAAGTGAGGCTTTTGATAAAAATGTTGTATATTTAGACGGATTTATAGGAATTCTCCCTAAAGAATATACTTTAAATGAATACGATGTTAAGCTGATTTCAAAAGTTTTTAAATCTAAGTATGGTTTAAATGATTAATTAAGAATTTATTTTAACTGACGAAGAAAGTCCCCCGCTATTTAAGCGTGGGTGCTTATTACATAGGTTATGAGTATTTTTGCAAAGCAAAAATGCGAATAGTCTTTGACACTTTTTGAAATACTATTATTTAACTTTATTATTACAAAAGGAGTTTTATGAATATGAAAAAATTTGTTTTAATTTCAGCAATGGTTTGTACTTTAATGCTTTCAGGATGTTTTGATGGGAAAGACGATGCTAATGAGCCAAATAATAACATTGAGGAAACAGAAATATCTACACAGTTATTGGAAAACAACAGCGAATCTGAAAACAATAATGTTGAGAATGAAGAAGAAGAGATGAAGGAAGTGCTTAATAAAATGGTAACAGATTATGAGATTGACCAATTTGCTATGCCTGAAAAAGGAGAAGAAATTGCTGTTATAAAAACAAGTATGGGAGATATTACGGTTAGATTTTTCCCGCAGGCAGCTCCTAAGGCTGTTGAAAACTTTGTCACTCACGCCAAAGACGGTTATTATGATAATGTTACGTTTCATAGAGTTATAAAAGATTTTATGATTCAGTCAGGAGACCCTAAAGGTGACGGAACAGGCGGGGAAAGTATATGGGGAGTTCCTTTTGAAAATGAGGTTAATGCTCATTTAAGAAATTACAGAGGGGCTTTATGTATGGCAAATGCCGGCCCTGACACAAACGGAAGTCAGTTTTATATTGTGCAGAACAAAAAAATTGACGATGATAGTTTAAGTTTCATAAATCAATCAATTGAAGTAGCTGATGAAGAATTGAAAGACGGTTTAAAATACGGTGATTTATTTCCTCAAAAATATATGGAAAAATATAAAGAAATTGGCGGTTATCCTTCTCTGGATTTAAGTTACACTGTTTTTGGGCAAGTTATAGATGGCATGGATGTTGTAGATAAAATAGCAGAGTGCGAGACTGATAAAACAAATGATAAGCCTCTTGAGGATATTACTGTTACAACTATTGAAGTAACAAAATATAACGGATAATTTTTATAATAAAATCATCTGCAATACTAAAAAATTGCAGTTAAGACTATTAGAATTTTTATATACAGGTCAAATGGTATTTAGTATTATATTATAAATAAAAAAAATAACTTGAAACAAAACCGCTGAAAACTGCGGTTTTGTTTTTTAATTATTTAAAAAAAGTATTATAAAATATACTCATGCCATTGATTTTATTTATTTATTATGCTATAATTTCTGAAAGTGTTTGTATTATTATGTAATATATTTTTATTATTAAGGAGGCGTGTTTTTAAATGAATGTTAAGCTGAAAAAATGGATTGCAGCTTTATTTGTTGTATTAGTTGCTTTTGTTTATAGTTTTGTTTGTCTTTTTTATATTTTTAATATTCAAAAAAGCGGCGGTTATAATTTACAAAACTCGGTTGACGGAACTAATGGAATGTTAAAAGACGCCCTAACTCAAAAATCAGAGTTTATTTTTATTTTTGGAATTGTTTTAGTACTGGCATTTGCAGCAGTTATTGTATTACTTATTTTAGGCAAAAAAACAAGAGATTTTGAAAACAATCAAATAAATAATAAAAATAATAAAAGTGAACTTTTATACAATAAAGATATGTTTTCCGAAATTGCAGTTGATATTGAAAATATAAAAAATTGTGTTTTAAAAGGAGAATATAATTTTAAAATTGACATAAGTAAATATACAGGCATATATAAAGATACAGCGCTTTATTTGAATGAAATTATTGATAATGCAAATAAAAATATTGAATCAGTTAAAAAGGCGGTTTTGAAATTATCAGAAGGAGATTTTACGTATACATATAAAGAAGAAAAAGGCATTATTTCAGATATATCAAATGCTTTAGAAAAATTAAAACAAAATATTTTAAATGTTAATGAATCGGTTAAAAATACAGCCGATTCAATTAAAAAGGGAAAACTTGATTTTAAATTAGATGAATTAGATTATAATGGATATTGTAAAGATGTTGTTATTGAGCTTAATGATATAATGAAATATGTTAGAATGCCTGTAACAGAAATAATTAGATGTCTCTATGAAATTTCTGAGGCAAATTTTAACGGGCATGCGGAAGAAGTTAATTTTAACGGAAAATTTAAAGATATAGCCGTTTTAATTAATAGGACGAATTATGTACTTTCAGATTATATAACAGAAATTTCTCAAATTTTAAATTCTCTCTCTGTAAATAATTTAGATGTTAAATTTGAAAATGAGTATATAGGCAATTTTTCCGAGCTTAAAAGTGCACTTGAAATTATTATAAATAATTTTAACAGTCTTATTGAGGAAATAAGAGATTCGGCTTATTCAGTTTCTGCCGGAGCAAAAAGTATTTCAGATTCAGCCGGAAATCTTGCTGAAGGTGTTACAGAACAGGCAAGCGCAGTTGATGAGCTTACAGAAGTTATTGCTAATGTAGCATCTCATGCAAGAAAAAATACTCTTATAACAGCCGAATCAAGTGAAATTACAGAAGAAGCTAAAAAGGAAACAGAAAATATTACTATGCAGATGCAAAGTATGCTTAACGCTATGAATGAGATTAATAATGCATCTAATGATATATCAAATATTATTAAAACTATTGACGATATAGCTTTTCAAACAAATTTGCTTGCGCTTAATGCAGCAGTTGAAGCGGCAAGAGCCGGAGAACATGGGAAAGGTTTTGCTGTTGTAGCTGAAGAAGTAAGAAATCTTGCGGCAAGAAGTAAAAAGTCGGCAAGAGATACAGATACACTTATTTCAGATAGTATTGAAAAAGCGGAACAAGGTTCTGAAATAGCTGAAGCTACTGCAAGAAGCATTGAAACTATTACTTCAAAAATAGAAAAAATAGCCGATATATCAAAAGAAGTAGCTGAAATAAGCGAAATGCAAAATAAAGCTATTGAGGAGATAAACATTGGAATTAATCAAATTTCAAAGGTTGTGTCAAATAATACTGCTACATCTGAAGAAAGTGCAGCGGCGGCGTCTGATTTAGCCGGACGTTCAGCGGCTTTTGAGGGTATTGTTGCAAGATTTAAGCTTAAAAAATAAATTTTATAATATTTTATTAAAGGAAGAGTGGATATTGTATGATTAAAAAAGCTGGATTTATTGATAATTTATCTCTTAGAATGAAAATGTATTTTCTTGCGGCTGTTATACTTATTATTACTTTTGCAGTTGGAGTTACCGGAATAATAGGTATTATGTCTATTGACAGAAGATATTCAAAACTTATTGATTTTTCATCAGGGCAGATTAAAGCTATTGATGATATAGCTAATTTAAGAAGTTATATGAAAAGCAGCGTTTCAGGCATTATTATAAGCGGAAGAAACTCATTAGGTGCTGAAAATGTTGAAGATTATGTAAAAGAGGCGGAAGAAAGAAGTTCTAATATTTTAAGTATTATAGATGAACTTATAAAAAGCGCTGAAACAAATAATAGCAGCTTAGGAGAAAACTACGATATAGAAAATATCCGTAAACTTAAAAGCAGTATTGAAAATTACAGGCAGCTTTACTTAAATGTTTATGAAGACATAAAAAACGGAGAAATGCCTGATAATGATGTTGATATAGAAATTAATAAGTGTGCTAAGGAAATTGATGAATATGTAGCTGTTATTTCAAATATGGCTATTGAACATCAGCAAAACAGTTCAAAAAGTGTAGGCAGTATTGTTTCTTTTATAAGCGGTATAATTGTTGTTTTCGTTGTTATAGGAATTATTGCAGCTTTATTTGTAGGTTTTATTATTTCAAAAAAGGCGTCTCGTTCTATTGAGGCTTTGCTTAAATCGGCTGATGAAATAGCTAAAGGTAATTTTGATGTTGATGTAAGAAGCAATGCAAGAGATGAAACAGGAAAACTTTCAAATAGTTTTGGAATTGTTGCTGATACAGTTAAAAGTCTTATTTTTGAAATTGAGGGTATTGCTGAAAGTATAAAAAAAGGCAATATAGAAGATAGAATTGATATTGATAAGTATAAAGGACAATATAAAGAAGTAAGTATAAGCGTAAATTCACTTATTGATGAGTTTGGTTCTGCTGTAAATGCTATTGTCGAATCGATTGAAGAATATAAAAAAGGTGATTTTGAATATGAGTGTAAGCGCATGCCCGGAGGATTTGAGGATGTAAGCAAATTAATGGATTCAATGAAGTCAAATCTTATTAATGTGCGTGATACAATTCAGTTTGTTATGAATAAAATAAAAAAAGGTGATTTTAATATAGATGTTGATGCTTCTTTATATGAAGGTGATTGGAAAGTTTTAATAGGCGATTTGAATGATTTAGTAAGTTATATAGCTTTACCTCTTAAAAGTGTTAAAGACAGTATGGAAGCTATTGCTGCTGCTGATTTTTCAAGAAGTATAAACGAGTCAAAATTTGAGGGAGAATATAAGGTTATAGCAAGAGCTGTTAATGAAAGCAATTCTAAACTTTCAGTATATATTACAGAAATTTCTGATATACTTACAAAAATGGCAAACCGTAATTTTGATGTTGATATAGTTCAGAATTATGAAGGACAGTTTGCTGTTATTAAAGATGCACTTGAACTTATTATAGGAAATCTTAATAGCCTTGTTAAAGAGATAGGATTTTCCTCTGAACAAGTTGCTGTTGGCTCAAAAAGTATTGCGGATTCGTCTCTTAGTCTTGCACAGGGAGCAACAGAACAGGCAAGTGCTGTTGATGAGCTTACTGCTACTATTGCCGATGTTGCAAGACATACTGAAAAAAATACAGAAAAGATTTTATTTTCAAATGAACTTGCAAGCAACGCTCAGGAAAATGCTAAAGTTGTTAATAAAGAAATGGGAAATATGTTAAAATCTATGAGTGAGATAAACGACGCATCAAATAATATATCAAATATTATTAAAGTTATTGATGATATTGCATTTCAAACTAATATTCTTGCGCTTAATGCCGCAGTTGAGGCTGCAAGAGCCGGAGAACACGGAAAAGGCTTTGCTGTTGTAGCTGAAGAAGTAAGAAATCTTGCTGCAAGAAGTCAAAAGTCGGCAAAAGAAACGTCTGAACTTATAGCTACAAGTATTGAAAAGGCTGAACAAGGCTCAGATATAGCAAATAGAACCGCTGAAACAATTAAAAAGATTACAGGACAAATTGGAGAAATAGCTGATATTTCAAAAGAGGTTATGGAAGCTGGAAATCTTCAAAATGCTGCTATAAAAGAAATTAACATTGGAATTAATCAAATTTCAAAGGTTGTATCAACAAATACTGCTACTTCTGAAGAAAGTGCGGCAGCAGCAGAACAGCTTGCAAATCAGGCGTCTATTTTTAAGGAATCTATTTCAAGTTTTGTATGTAAAAATTAAATAAAATAAAAAAACAGCAAATAATAATATCAATGAGATTTATATTGATTTTTTTGCTGTTTTTTTTATATAAAGTCTTTGTACTACATTGTACTTTTGTACTATATTTTATATTTTGGCGTTATTTAGTATTTTTGTAATGAAAAAGTAAGATGTTTTTTTATTTTAATGTTTGTTATTATTCTTTTGTAGTGGTATAATTATATAAATATAAGGTTGTATTTTAAGTAAACACTGATTTTTATTAATCAGAGTTTTCATAATATACTAAAGAAACGCTGCGCTATTCGTATTTTTGCAAAGCAAAATTAAGAATAGTCTTTGACATTAGTGTGTTTCTTTAATATTATATATTATTTGTTTATTTGGAGGTATTAGACAGATGAAAAAACTTGTTTCCTTTATTACGGCAGTTGTCTTTGTATTAAATACAGTCAGCGCTTTTTCGCTTGAACTTACAGACACAAAGGTATTTACAGACCCTATACAAAATACATATATAGGTCGTGATGAAGCAAAAAATATGATTAGCAATCTTAATTTTACTGATGTAAATTCAGGCTATTGGGCTTATGAGAGTATTGTAAAAGCTGGAGCACTTGATATGGTTAAGGGATACGACAGAACTTTTAATCCAAATGGTGTTGTTTCAAATCAAGAAGCTATTGCTTTTGCAGTAAGGGTAATGGGGCTTGAAAATGAGGCTCAGACAGAAGCTGCAAGGCTTGAAAATCTTAATTCAACTCCAGCGTCTAATTCGGTTAGACCGGTTTGGTCAATTGGATATTTATCTTTAGCTATGCAAAACGGTCTTATAACTAATGCTCAGTTTAATGATGCAATAAATCAAGACCAAAATACAATTTTGCCGGAAGGATTTTTTAGGGGGGCTCCTGTTACAAGAGAACAGGCGGCTCATTGGCTTGTTATGGCTATAAATTATTTAAGTCCGAATTTGCTTACACCTTCGGGCTCACAGCAAAAACTTTACAGTTATCCAGATTGGGACAGTGTTTCAGCGCAGTTTGCCCAGTCAATGGAACTTTTGCTTGCAAATGGAATAATGAATGGAAAATCAAATGGAACTCTCAGCCCTAAGGGAAATCTTACAAGGGCTGAAATGGCACAGATTTTATCAAATCTTGACAGTATTTATTATAATGCGGCCGGTCTTGTTAAAAAAACTGGTACAATAGGCGGCATAAAAGATACTCAAGTTAATCAGACGGCAGATATAAACCTTGTTAGAAATTTGTATGTAAGGGATATGAATGGCAAAATAGACGTTCTTGCTTATAATATAGAAAGCAGTTCATCACCTCAGGCAGTAAATAAAGATGCAGTTGTACTTAAAGGCGGTTTAGTTTCAGGCATGGCGTCTTTGTCAGAAGGAGATGAAATAGAATATATAGTTAGAAATAACCCAGATACAGGGGAAAACATAATAATGTATGTAAAGGTTACAAACGGCATTGTTGAAAAAGAGGTTCAAGGAAAGCTTATAGATATAGATTATCAGACAGGACAAATACAAATTGTTGATAATCTTGAGAAGTATTTTGTTTATCCTCTTGCTGACGGATTGTATTTTAATGAGGATGGAAAGGATTATGCTTACTTTGGAACTAAGAAGATAGCAGAATCTGAAATGCCTTACGGAAGTACAGTAAAGCTTAAAATTGTAAATAATGTTGCTAAAGAGATTACATATGAGGGAACAATGAATCTTGCTAAAGAGTTAAGAGGTATTGTTACTGAAAATAATACATCTTACGGCTATCTTACAGTTATAGATAATAATGGAAATGAAGTAACTAAAAATTATTATGCCGGACAAATTACAGTAGAAAAACAGCAATATTATGATATGGATGATGAAATAGGATATTACGACCAGATATTTAAAAATTTTAAATATGATGCAAGAGATACTGATATAAGTTCTATTGAGCCGGGAGATATTGTATTTATTAAAACATACTCAGATAACCCTGATACAATAGAAGCAATAAGCGCATCTACTAATTATACTATGAAATACGGAAAGATAGCTCAGTTTAACCGTGATACAATTAATAATGACAATTATCAAATGCTTATGCAGTATGAGGACGGGCAAACGGCATGGTTTGATGTAGCTGAAAATATTTTTGTATCAAAAGAGGGAAAACCTCTTGATACGGCTAAAATTCAAGCCGGAGACTGGGCTAAGATTCTTGTTAATCAAGCTATTATTTCTCCGGGTTACGTTATGGAATCAGTTAAGGAAATTACCGTTGAAGGAACCGGACATGATATAAGCAATATTGTAAAAGGTACGCTTGGCTCTATTAATAATATCCAAAATCAATTATCGGTTACAAACGCATATACTCTTACAAAGAGCGGCTGGGCAGATTTTCAGCAGGTTAAAAATTTAAGTATAGCAAATAATGATATATCTTATTATTATAATGGAAATCAGGTTAATCTTGATTATCTTATGAGATATTTAAAACATGCCGATAACGAAGTATATATAGCACTTGAAAATAACTACTCAGGTGAAAAAGTTTCTATGGTTTCAATAAGAAACGGAAGAGACGATATACTTGAGCCAGACAGAGTTGTAAATGCTGACGGAGTTGGAGGATTTAATATACTATCTTCTTCAGGAAATATAACGACAGACAGCGGAACTATTGTAAGACGTCATGGAAGACTTGTAGACGGAGGAAGCATAATGGTTCCGGATTACGCAAGAGTTGTACTTAACGGAAACGGAAAAGCTGCTGTTGTGGATATTTATGATGAACCTAATGCGTCAGGAGTATTTATAGCAAGAGGACGTATTATAAGTGTAGATGAAGGAAAGAGTTTTAAAGTTAAGTCAAGCAGTATTCTTACAGGTGACGAGTGGCTTTATACTCCTGTTGAAAGAACATTTGAAATTAATGGAAGTACTTTGTTCCTTAATGAAGGCGGAATATCAAATATTAACAGCTTTTTGGATTATACTACGGAATCGGTAGAGGGCGGAATATTTAATATAGTTGCTGACGGAACAACGGCTACACATGTTATTCAGTCTCCTTATGCTAAGGATATTGTAAGAGGTACTGTATATGATACGGCAGCAGGAAGTATTTCAATAAAAGACAGCAGATATTATATTGAAAATACAGGAAGATGGGACACTGTAAGTGATAAGGATAATTCAGTAAATGTTACTCTCCCAACTAACTCTGTTATTGTTAAAAACAATAAGGTTGTAGGTGTTTCAGAACTTGAAAAGGGAGATAAGATTAAAGTATTTACAAGTCAGCTTCCTAATATTGCCGGCGGAATGACGGTTACAGGCAGCATTATACTTGTAGAGGGCTGATGTTGGAGGTGTTATTATATGAGAGGTTTAAAAGCTTTACTTATTATAGGCGGTGCGCTTTGCTTTTTAAGCGCACAGCCGGCGCTTGCTAAAACAGGCGATTTTGGTTTTTTTACAGGCATATCAGAAGGCCGCAAACTTCCTAAATCAACGGAATTACTGCTTGAGAAAAACAGCAATTCAAAAGATGAGGTTGAAGCTGTTTATAAGGAAGTTATGTTTTTAACTGGTACGCCTACGGTTTTTCAAGGCAAAATGACAACTACAACAGGTAGTTATGATACAGCTAAAAGTCCAGGTGAGTATACGGTTGAGTACAAAGTTGAATCTACGGACAGTACAAATGATGAGGATAATAAGATTGAAAGAACTATTAAATACGCTGTTGATTTTCGTAAAGAGGGCGACCAAGTCATTAAAGATTATGAAATTGACAAGGCAGGCGACTGGAGTGAAACAATGACTATAAACGGTGTTCAATACAGTCTTGACGCTGAGCAGTCTTATTCAAATATAGGCATTATAGAGTCTTTAACTCCGGGAGTTACATATTATAAGGGAGATATTTCACATAGGGCAGTATATACGGCTGATGAAAATAAAGTTACATGGGAATTGTCAGGCTCTTTTTATGGTTATGACTGTGCATGGTCTTCGGCTGAAACTCAAAGAATAGATGCAACAGTTAAAACAGACCAATGGCAAATGCAGTATCAAATTCGCCCAAGCGTTTCTGTTGGGAAAATGCTTCAGTATTCTGAAAATGAGCCAACAGCTATAAGTTTTTCAGGAAATTACAGAGAGGTAATGCAAAATTTAAGCGGTCTTAGCTATAACATTTACTCAATACCGGCTAATTTGACTTATAGTGTACCGGCTACCGGAACTGTTTCAATTGATTCATTTAATAATTTTGAACAGCTTATAGCCCCGGATTTATCATTTTTAAAGGGACATTTTGCTGAATATGATATTAAAAAACTTTTTGCTATGCAGATTTTGGACGGGCAGCCTTCGTTTTATCAGCCAAGTCAGGCTATTACAAGAGGCGAATATGTAAAAATGCTTGTAAAGGCTGTTAAACTTCCAATAGAGGAACAGAAAAAGACAAGAGGAAGAAAAAATAATGTAGTTAATATTGTATTTCCAGACGTTACAGAAGACAGACCGGATTATCCTTATATAATGGCGGCTTATAAAAAGGGTTTAGCGGTAGGCCGTGATAACGGGCATTTTTATACCGATGCACCGATAGAAAGACAAGAGGCAATAGTTATACTTATGAGAACAATAGGGCTTGAAACTTTAGGACTTGATAATACGCCTGTAACAAGCTTTACCGATAATCAATATATAGCCAATTGGGCTAAAAGAGAAGTTTATGCTGCTAATCGTCTTGGAATTATTACGGGAGACGATGATGGAAAATTTAAACCTACAAGTTATGTTACAAAAGCGGAGGCAGCTGCATTTGTAAACAGACTTGTTGATTATATGAGACAAGATCTTAGAACTGATTATACAGAGCATATTGTAAATTATGCAAATTAATAATTTTGAAAGGTCAGGATTATATGAAAAAAGCTTTTGCTGCTTTATTATGTATGACTATATTTTTTCAGTCAGTAATTACTTTTGCTTATGATGATGATAATTATACTGAATTGCTTAATGCCGGAGGTTATTTGGCTGAAATTATTGATGTAATAAAAAATAATTATATTGGCGGAGATGTATCTACTCAACAGCTCTTAGAAGGCGCGGTTAAAGGTATGACTGATACGCTTGATGAGTACAGCGAGTTTTTTAATAAGGAAGAAAGTGATTTATTTCTTAATTCTATATCAAGTGAGATATATACGGCAGGGTTTGTATATCAGCTTGGAGCAGATGGTTACCCTGTTATTGTGGAGGCACTTGAAGATATGCCGGCTTATTTAGCCGGTATACGTGCCGGAGATAAAATTATAGCAGTTAATGGTACTGATTTACGGGATAAATCTCTTAATGAGATTCAAAAACTTGTTGTTACTCCATATAGCCGTGAAATTAATTTTACGGTGCAGACAGGAACTAAAATTAAGTCTTTTAAAGTTAAAACAAAAGCGACTCAAAATGCGACTGTCCGCAGCGCTAAGCTTGAAGAACTGCTTGATATAAGCCCAAGTCCGGAAACTGATAAGATTAGATATATACAAATAACAAGTTTTGCAGATAAAACAGGCAAAGAATTTTCCGCAGCTTATAAGCAAATGAAAGTAGACGGAGTTGATAAGCTTATACTTGATTTAAGAGGAAACCCCGGAGGTGTTGTGGACGCCGCTTTGGATGTGTGCCGTTTTATAGTTCCTTCGGGAAATATTATTACAGTTAGATATAAAGACGGAAGTACTGAAAATATAACATCAAACAATCGTGATAAAAGCCTTGATAAAATTATTGTGCTTACAAATGAATATACAGCATCAGCAAGCGAAATTGTTGCAAGTGCAGTAAAAGAATCAGGTGCTGGAATTACTATGGGCGGAAAAACTTATGGAAAAGGTGTTATTCAATCTGTTATCGGTCTTCCGGATTTAGGCAATTTAAAGCTTACTACTATGGAATGGATTTCAAGAAATGGAAACCCTATAAATAGAGTAGGCGTAACACCTTCGGTTGAGGTTGAGACAAACAAACTTCTTGAAAAAAATGTTGAAAGTGACGCAAAAGAAGTTAAAGAGGCACTTGAGATTATTGGATATAAAGATTTAAAATCATTTCAGGAAGATAATAAACTTACCGTAACAGGTCTTATTAATCAAGAAACTATCGACGCTATTAATATTGCACTTTATACGGAAGATTTTAAAAACGATAAAGTACTTAAAAAAGCTTACGAAGAAATTAGAAGAGCGGACTCCGCTTAAATTTTTGGAGGTAATTTTAATGCAGACTAAGTATATTTTTGTGACAGGCGGAGTTGTTTCAGGACTCGGAAAAGGAATTACAGCAGCGTCATTAGGAAGACTGCTTAAAGCAAGGGGTTATAAGGTTACTATTCAAAAATTTGACCCATATATTAATATAGACCCAGGTACTATGAGCCCATATCAGCATGGAGAAGTTTTTGTTACAGATGACGGAGCTGAAACTGATTTGGATTTAGGACATTATGAAAGATTTATTGATGAGAATCTTACTGTTAATAACAATATTACAACAGGTAAAATTTATTGGTCGGTTCTTAATAAGGAAAGAAAAGGCGAATATTTAGGAGCGACAGTACAGGTTATTCCACATATAACAAATGCTATTAAAGATAGAGTTTACCGTGCCGGAAAATCAACTCAATCAGATATAGTTATTACAGAAATAGGAGGAACTGTCGGAGATATTGAGAGTGAGCCGTTTCTTGAGGCTATAAGACAGGTTGCTCACGATGTTGGAAAGGAAAATGTTATTTATATTCATGTTACTCTTATTCCGTATTTAGCTAAGTCGGAGGAAATGAAAACAAAGCCGACTCAGCATTCGGTTAAACAGCTTTTAAGTATTGGTATACAGCCTGATATTATAGTTTGCCGTACGGAACATGAGATGAATCAAGATATGAAAGACAAGCTTGCACTTTTTTGCAATGTGGACAAAGAATGTGTTATGCAAAATTTAGACTGTGATTCGCTTTACGAAGTACCTTTGCTGCTTGAGAAAGAAAGGCTTGCAGAAATAGTGTGCAAAAAACTTTCTGTTGTTTCAAAAACTGCGGACCTTTCAGACTGGTGTGAGGTTATTGAAAAGCAAAAATCGCTTAAAGATAATGTAGTTATAGCTCTTGTTGGGAAATATGTTGAACTTCATGACGCTTATATTTCTATTGTAGAAGCAATTAAACATGCCGGAATTCATTTAGGTGTAAATACTCAAATAAAATGGATTAACGCTGAAAATTTAGAAGAATGCCCCGCAGAACAGCTTCTTAGCGATGTTGATGGCATTCTTGTTCCGGGCGGTTTTGGAGAAAGAGGCGTTGAGGGAAAAATTAACGCCGTTAGGTTTGCAAGAGAAAATAAAATTCCTTTTTTAGGAATTTGCCTTGGAATGCACTGCACTGTTATTGAATTTGCAAGAAATGTTCTTGGCTTAGACGGTGCGCATACTTCTGAAATTAATCATAATACTCCTTATCCTGTTATTGATATTATGCCGGAGCAAAAAGATATAGACGAGTTGGGCGGTACTATGCGTTTAGGAGCTTACCCATGCCGTCTTAATAAAGATTCTGTTTCAGCCGGTTTGTATCTTAGCGAATTGATTTATGAACGTCATAGACATCGTTATGAGTTTAATAATGAATTTAGAAATAAAATGGCTGAAAAAGGACTTGTTATTGCTGGTATAAGCCCGGATGAAAAACTTGTTGAAATTGTGGAAATGAAAAAAGAAAATCATCCATGGTTTGTAGCTGTACAATTTCACCCTGAGTTTAAATCACGTCCTAATAAGCCGCATCCTTTGTTTAAAGGCTTTGTTAATGCTGCACATGAAAAGTGCTGAAATTGATATTTATGTTTAACTGAATTTATATAATTATAAATTATGCAGTATTTATATAAAAGAATATTTATTAAATATTTGTTACACAATATATTTTTATTTGAATAAAAAAAGCATATACTGTATAATATGTTTGTATAATTAACGTGGGAAATACGTGGTCAGGAGAAATATAAATGAAGTTAAAAAAACAGATTGTAATTTTGCTTTTTGTTTTGCCGGCTATGCTTACAGGCTGTTTATTTTGGGGTGAATCTGAATATGTGTTAAAGATAGACGGTGTTAAAATAGGCATAAACGAATATATGGTATATCTTTATGAACAGGAAAAACTTTTTGAAAGAAGCGGCGGACAAGATATTTGGGAAACAGAACTTGACGGAACAGCAGCACGAGATTATGCTAAACAAAATGCCGTAAATACAATAAAGCTTGTTAAGGTTGCTGTAAATAAGGCAGATGAACTCGGCATAGAGATAACAAAAGAGGAAGAAGCAAATTCAGTTAAAGAAGGCAATGAGCTTTATGAGGAAATAAAGAAAAATAAGCCTGAACTTAATATATCTGAAGAAGAAGTCACCAATATAACAAAACAATGGTATATACAAAAAAGTGTTTTTGAGTATGTAACAGATGGTTTTGAGATAAGTGATGCAGATTTTACGGCATATTTTGACGATTATTATAATAAAAACAAAAGTGAGTTAAATGAAGTTGATGTTAAATATATTTTTATAGAGGGAACTAATAATAAATCTTATGAAAAAGCATATTCGGCATATGAAAAAATACTTACAGGCAGCGATTTTGATTATATATTAAATAAATATTCAGATGGAAAGAATGAAATTCTAAATTTAGAAAATGGTAATTTTGAGCCTGAAGTGAAACAAGCAGGATATGATTTAACCGAAGAAGGACAATTAAGTTATATTGTAAAAACGGCATCAGGATATTATATATTAAAGTCTATAAAAATAGAAACCCCTGATATGGATAAGCTTAGAGAAAAGTTCCTAAATTCATATATACAGGAAAAAAAGCAGGATATATATCAAAAACAAACAGCAGCATGGGCACAAAATGTTAAAGTTGAGAAAAACGATGAGGTATATAATAATATAAAGGTTGGATAATTGTTTTTTATATTTAGTGAGAGTTTTTGCTCTCACTAAATATAAAAGTTAATGTTTTTACATTAGTTTACATGTTTTAAATATTTTGTTATTTTTTTAACAATTTGAATATTCCGGCAAATAAAGCTCCGGCTATTGGTATAGCAGGGGTTATAACTTGAATCGGAGTTATTTTATTTTTTGTCTCCGAAAAAGTTTCTTCTGCTGTATCTGATGAAGTTTCATTTTCATTGTTTTCATTTGTTGTATTAGGTAAAGTTTCATTTTCATTTTTTAAGTGTTCATTGTAAATATAGCTTTTATTATAATCTGAATCTAAATTATCCTTAGGTTCATTTTTTTCATTTTTTTCTTTTTTTTCATATTTGTCGTTTGTAATAATTTCAGTTTTTTTTGTTTCAGTATCAGTTTTTTCTGAAATATTTCCGTTTGCGTAATTGTTATTTATTGTTATATTAACAAGGGATTTATTTATATTTTTTGAATCTGACTCCGAATCGCTGTTTTCATCATTTTTTACAAAAAAGTCGGTCTTTTTTGTTATTTTGCTTATTAAAGGACGGTTTTTACTGTCTTTAAGTCCGTTTTCATATTCAATGTCAAAATATGCGTTATACTTTTTTGTATCGCTTTTCTTGTTTGGAGATAATGTAAAATAAACATATTTAGGGTTATTTTTTTTAGCTGACAAAACTTTAACCGTTCTTTCTGAAATAATATCAATATCTTCATTTGTACGTGCTTTAACAAGTATATTTTTAGCTTCTGTATCTCCAGTGTTTTCTAAAATTAAACGTATTTCTATTTTTTCACTTACATTAAAAGAACCTTGAGGGCATGTTATATCAGTTACAATAACAGAAGCCTCCCTATAAGTTTCTACGGCTTGCCCTGATACAGTGGCAGCCTGAAAAGAATAAACATCTTTAAATAAAAAATAAAAAGCGGCTGTGGCTGCTGCAGTAGCGGCGGCTAATTTGAAATTAAAAGAAAGTTTCATTTTTAATAACCTCCAATTTAAGTAAAAAAAATTATATATACCTAAATACATTATAACCCTATATAAGCGATTTAAAAAGAATATTTTAAAAAGCACTTGAAAAAAATTGCATTAAATGAGACAATATAATTATTAACAAAGAAAATGAGGTGTATATCTTGAGTATGTTAAAAGCAATAATATTGGCTGCCGGAAAAGGCGAAAGAATGAAGTCAAAAGTTCCTAAGGTGCTTCATAAGGTAATGGATAAAATGATGATAGATTATGTGCTTAAAGCGGCAGAACAAGCCGGCGTTTCAAATAATATAGTTATAGTTGGTCATCAAAGCGCTATGGTAAAGGCTAAAATAGGAGAAAAAGCCGATAGATTTGTTTTGCAAAAAGAGCAGTTAGGGACAGGACACGCTGTAATGCAGGCTGAGGAATATATAGAAGATAATGACAAAGTATTAATATTATGCGGCGATACTCCGCTTATAGAAGCTAATACTTTAAAAGAGTTTGTAAAATGGCATAATGAGAAAGAAAATGCTATGACAGTTCTTAGTGTTGATATGGAGAATCCTTTTGGATATGGAAGAATAATAAGAGATGGGGAAGGTCTTTTAAAAATAGCTGAACATAAAGACTGTAATGAAGAAGAATTAAAAGTTACTGAAATAAATACAGGTGTATATGTTTTTAATGGAAAAGTATTAAAAGATGCACTTAAAAAAATACAAAATAATAACTCTCAGGGAGAGTATTACCTTACTGACACTGTTGAAATAATAAAAAGCAATAAAATGGGCAGTACAGGAGTGTATAAGGCTAAAGACAGCAATGAGTTTATGGGAATAAACTCAAAATTACAGTTATCCTATGCAAATGAGATTATGAAAAAAAGAATAAACGAATATCATATGCAAAATGGAGTAACAATAGAAGACCCGTCAAGTACGTATATAAGCGCTGATGCCGTAATAGCGGCTGATACTGTTATAATGCCGTCAACTATAATACAAGGAGAAACTGAAATAGGAACAGATTGTATTATAGGGCCAAATGCAAGAATAAATAATTGTATAATAAAAGACGGAGTTACAATTGACAGTTCTACGCTTTTAAATTCTTATGTTGATAATTATACAACTGTTGGACCTTATGCTTATATAAGACCTAACTCAAAAATAGGCGAACATGTAAAAATAGGCGATTTTGTGGAAATTAAAAACTCAAGTATAGATGATGGAACAAAGGTAAGTCATTTAACTTATGTAGGTGATTCAGACGTTGGAAAGAGCGTTAATTTTGGCTGCGGAACAGTTACGGTTAATTATGACGGAAAGAATAAATTCAGAACAAAAATAGGAGATAATGCTTTTATAGGCTGTAATACTAATTTAGTTGCTCCTGTGGTTGTTAATGAAGGTGCATTTACAGCAGCCGGCTCTACAATAACAGACGATGTTCCGGCTGGGTCGTTATCAATAGCCCGTTCAAAGCAGATAAATAAAATAGGCTGGGCTGAAACAAAAAATAAATAGGAGGCAAAAGAAAAATATGAGTATCGTATGCGGTGAGAACATAAAGATTTTCAGCTGCAACGGAAATAAGCGGCTTGCGGAAAAAATTGCCGGAGATTTAGGAACAAGATTGGGAGATTCAGAAGTTACAAAATTTTCCGACGGAGAAATAAGTGTAAAAATAAATGAAACGGTAAGGGGCTGCGACATATATATAGTACAGCCGACTTCAGCTCCCGTAAATAGAAATCTTATGGAACTTTTAATAATGACCGACGCTGTAAAAAGAGCGTCGGCAGGCAGTATAAACGCTGTAATACCATATTATGGCTATGCAAGACAAGACAGAAAGGCAAGAGCAAGAGACCCTATAAGCGCAAGGCTTGTAGCCGATTTAATAACATGTGCAGGAGCTGACAGGGTAATAACAATGGATTTGCATTGTGCTCAAATACAAGGTTTTTTTGGTATACCGGTAGACCATTTATATGGACTTCCTCTTATAGCTAAATATTATAGTGATAAATTTGGAAGTGATTTAAGTAATTTTGTAGCAGTATCGCCTGATTTAGGAAGTGTAACAAGAACTCGTGCTTTTGCACAGAAAGTTGATATACCGCTTGCAATAGTAGATAAAAGACGTCCTAAAGCAAATGTAAGCGAAGTAATGAACATAATAGGCGATATTGATGGAAAAAATGTAATACTTGTAGATGATATGATAGATACAGCCGGAACAATAACAAATGCTGCTGATGCTTTAAAACAAAGAGGTGCTTTAGAGGTTTACGCATGCTGTACTCATCCGGTATTATCCGGAGATGCAATAGATAAAATAAATAATTCTAATATAAAAGAACTTTTGGTACTTGATACTGTGGAACTTTCAAAGGATAAACAAATTGATAAAATAAAACAAGTCTCTGTATCAAAAACATTTGCAGATGCTATATTTAGAATACATGAAGGTCTTCCTGTATCTATGCTTTTTAACTAATAAAATAAATTTATTTAAACAATTAAAAACCCTGTAAAAATACAGGGTTTTTTTACACAATTATAACTATACAATAATAACAGGATGTTTGTGATTCTTTTGTGCGTCATTTGTTTTGTAAGTACCTTTATTTAGCTTTTTGAGATTTTTCATTGAACCAATAATAAAATCAAGTTCATAACCATTTAAACTGTTAATATAACTAACGGCAGTACATTGCTTGTCTGGGGTTGGTTTTCCTTCTTCTTTTACGGAATAACCTTCGGGATTGTAAATACACTGAGTAATAAGAGTGTCAAGAGAAATAGAAAAAAAATCGGCAATTTTAACAAGATTACCTATATTTGTACCTCTTTTGCCTCTTTCGATAAGCCCAAGAAACCCCGGCGCTATATCAAGTATGTCTGAAAGCTCCTCAATTGTTAATCCACGCCTTTGACGCTCATAACGAATATTTGAACCTATTATATCATTGTATTTTGTAGACATATAAGCCCACCTCCAATAAAAAAATAAT
The DNA here is from genome assembly GCA_947086655.1 of uncultured Eubacteriaceae bacterium. GTDB lineage: Bacteria > Bacillota > Clostridia > Lachnospirales > CAG-274 > CAMTZM01. Next base: position 46,993 of record CAMTZM010000007.1, on the reverse strand, counting down.
AATACAATAATATAGTTAAGTATAATTCATTTTACGTAACTATTATAAAACAAAAATTAAAAAAAATCAATAGGTAAATTACAATTTCTGACACTTTTATTATTGAAAGTGACAAATTCTAACTATTGGGATTGTACAAAAATAATATATTGATTTTTAAAGCTTAACAAGTTTTTATATATTCTTTATATATTTTTTTTATTAATATTTTATTTTTTTTCAAGTTTTTCAGCTTTTTCAATTACTGCTTTTTCCATATTATTTTTATAGTCCTCAACTTTTTTACTTATTTTTTCATCAAAAGACCCTAATATTTGTACAGCAAGAAGTCCGGCGTTTTTAGCAGCATTTATAGCAACTGTTGCAACAGGTATGCCTCCTGGCATTTGAACTATTGAATAAAGAGAGTCAACTCCGCTTAAAGTGCTTGTTTTAACAGGAACGCCTATAACGGGAAGCGTTGTAATGGCAGCAGTCATGCCCGGAAGATGTGCTGCTCCGCCGGCTCCGGCAATAATAATATTTAGTCCTCTTTCTTTAGCTGTTTTAGCATATTCATACATTCGATTGGGCGTTCTGTGAGCAGATACAATAGTCATCTCATAATCTATTCCAAATTCATCAAGTATTAAAGCGGCGTCTTTCATTACAGGCAAATCTGAATCGCTTCCCATTATTATTCCTACTTTTGGCATTAAAATCACTCCTTAAAAAATTTTTTTATAAATTTTTATAATGTTTCAGAATTTAATTTTTTCCTATTATTTTAATTTTTTCATATGCTTGAATGGCTTTGTTTACGGCATCGTCTGCATTTTCGGCTGTAACTGTTATGTGTCCCATTTTCCTTTTAGGCTTTGATATTTTTTTACCGTAAATATGTACTTTTGCTCCGTCTACTTTAAGCGCATCATAAACTCCAGATACAAAAGCCTTTCCTTTAGAGTTTTCATCTCCTAATAAATTAATCATAGCAACAGGGCTTAAAAGTTCTGTACTTCCTAAAGGAAGGGAGCAAATAGCACGTATATGGTTTTCAAACTGACTTGTTTTACATCCTTCAATAGAATAATGCCCCGAATTGTGAGGTCGTGGAGCTACTTCATTTATAAGTACATTCCCGTCTTTTTCTATAAACATTTCTATGCAAAACATACCTACACCGTCAAATACTTCCATAACATTTTTGGCAGCTTCCATAGCTTTTTTTGAGACTTCGTGAGATAAGTCCGCCGGAACGGAAGTTATATGAAGTATACTGTCTTTATGAATATTATTTCCAACAGGATAAACTTTAGTTGATTTGTCAATGCCACGGCAGGCAAGTACGCTTGTTTCCATAATAAAATCAATTAATTTTTCAGCCATAAGAGGCATTGAACCATTTCCTAAAAGCTTATATTTATAATCTATTTCTTTTATAGAGCCGACAATGGCATTTCCTTTTCCGTCATAGCCGCCTGTACAATTTTTAAGCATGAAAGGAAATCCAAAAACATCTCCGGCTTTTTTCATATCTTCTTTATTTTTTATCTCCATAAATTCAGGTACATTAATTCCGCTTTTTTTTAGCAATTGTTTTTGTACAAGCTTGTTTTGAATAAGTATAAGACTTTTGGCAGTAGGATATATTTTTGTTCCTTTGTTTTCCATTTCTACAAGAATGTCTGCTCCTATATGCTCAAATTCATATGTAACAATGTCTGAAACCATGCAAAGTTCTTCAATAGCTTTTCTGTCGTCAAATTCAGCAATTATTTGCCTATCGGCAATGCTTGAAGCTGGAGCAAATGGACAAGGGTCTAAAATAGTTATGTAAAAACCAAGTTTTTTAGCAGCTTGAATCATCATTTTGCCTAATTGCCCGCCTCCGATTATGCCTATTTTTAAGCTAAGATAATCTTTTTCCATATTAGTAAATCCTTTCGCTTATATAATAATTATTTATTAAAAGGTAAAACTCTTTTCATATAACCATGTAATTTCAATTATTTCTTTTTTTGTATTGACTAAAAAAATGCTTTGTAATTTATTATATCATAAATGAATAAAATTAAATAGCATTAATAATAAAATAATGATATAATAAAAAAGATATTTCCTTATACTGCCTTACTTTGACGAAAAGAAAGAGGTGACTTAATGGTTTCAAGAACAAAAAAAGCAGGTTCTAAAAAACACGCAGGCATTTCAAAAACTCTATTGCCTTATAAACTAAAAAGTGAAATAATAAGCATAACAGCAACAGGAATAAGCATTATAATAGCTGCAAGTGTATATACAGGTTTTGGGTGGGATTTTGCCGGAGACTTGTTAAAAGGAATTTTTGGCATAGGAGCATATATATTGCCTATATGTATAGCGGTATTTTCTTTATGTTTTGCCGCCGGAGACAAATATAAAATAGGAATGTTTAAAACTTTAATGTGTATTATGATTTTTATTGATATTATAAGTTTTATGCATTTGGTTGGAGACGGAAATGATGTAATGTATGCCGATATATGGCAGTATACAGTTGATTTATATAAAAACGGTTCTGCTGTTAACGGCGGCGTTGTAGGAGGATACATAGGGGGTATTATATATTATGTTTTAAAATGGGGAGCATTTGCTGTTATATTTTCTACGGTTTCTGTCGGTATTGTTCTTTTAACAGGAAGAAGTATATACGATTTTATAGGTTACATATACTCCTCAATAATTGATACAGTAAATAAATTTAAAGACGATACATTAGAGTATGAGGAATATTATGAATATGAAGACGATTACTTAGAATATGAGCCAAGAGAAAAAAATGAAACTAAAACAGAAATGCCTAAAGGTGATAAAGAGACTAAAGAAATTAAAGAAACGGAAGATAAAAACATTAAGGAAAGGGATGGCAAAGAAAAAAATAAAAAAAAGGTGAAAAAATTAAAAATGAAAAAGTCAGAAATATTGTATAAAAGGTATAAAGACAGGCTTATAATGCATAATGGAAAAGTAGTAATGATAGATATAAAAAAAGATGATACAAAATCAAAGGTTAAGTTATCTCTTATTACAGATGAAATAAGAGAAATACGCCGAAAAAGAAAACCTGAGGTGTTTAAAAATATAGAATTTAACGATAATGTAGTAGCTTTTCTAAAACCCGATAAAACAAATGAGGAAAATAATAAAGAAAAAGAAACAGAAAATATAGAAAATACACAGACAGAAAAAGATGAAATAAACACAAAAAGTGATTCTGATTTAAAAAGTGAAAATGTTGAAGATGATATTAAGGATGAAAATGAACCTGAGATAATACAGGCGGAGAAACAGGAACTTTTAACAGAAGCTGCCGTTTCTGAAGTATCGGAATATGTTTTTCCTAAACTTGAATTTTTAGCGAAAAATCCTGATGCAAAAACACATGGTTCAAAACAAGAAATACTTGAAAACTCAAGAATACTTATTAAAACTCTGAAAAGTTTTAATGTAGAGGCAAAGGTAACCGAAATAAGCAAAGGCCCTACTGTAACAAGATATGAAATAGCTCCGGGAGAAGGAATAAAAATAAGCAAAATATTAGGGCTTGCGGATAATCTTGCTTTAAGCCTTGCTGCTCAAAGTATAAGAATAGAAGCGCCTATACCGGGAAAAGCTGCCGTAGGCATAGAAATACCAAATAAAGAAATAATGAGCGTATATTTAAGCGAGGTTATATGTGAGTCTAAGTTCCAAAGTTTTTCATCAAAAACAGCTTTTGGATTAGGCAAAGACATAGCCGGAAATGTAATAGTAAAGGATATAGCAAAAATGCCGCATTTGCTTATTGCCGGAGCTACCGGAAGCGGTAAAAGCGTATGTATAAATACGCTTATAATGAGTATTTTGTATAAATCTGCTCCGGAAGATGTAAGGCTTATAATGGTTGACCCTAAGGTTGTAGAGTTAAGCGTTTATAACGGAATACCACATCTTCTTGTTCCTGTTGTGACAGAGCCGGACAAAGCGGCAGGCGCACTTAATTGGGCAGTTTCCGAAATGATGGATAGATATGATAAGTTCGCTAAAATGGGAACAAGAAATCTTGAGGGATATAATAGAAAAATTCAAAAATCAGGTGAAAAGAAAATTCCTCAAATAATAATAATAATAGACGAATTAGCAGACCTTATGATGGTTGCAGCAAAAGAAGTTGAAAGTTCAATATGCCGTCTTGCTCAGCTTGCAAGAGCCGCCGGAATACATCTTATAATAGCTACTCAAAGACCGTCAGTAGATGTAATAACAGGTCTTATAAAAGCAAATATACCATCAAGAATAGCTTTTGCCGTTTCTTCCGTAACAGATTCAAGAACAATACTTGATTCGGGAGGAGCTGAGAAACTTCTTGGAAAAGGGGATATGCTTTTAAAATCTGTTGATATGAACAAGGCTCTTAGAATACAAGGGGCGTTTGTATCTGATAGGGAAGTTGAAAGAATTGTTGATTTTATAAAAGAAAAAAATAAATGTGATTATGATAATGATGTAATAAATAAAATTGAATCATCATCTATGGAAAATGATTCAATTTCAGCAGATAAAACTATTTCAGACGATGAACTTATAAACGAGGCTATAAAGTTTGTTGTAAATAAAGGTTCAGCATCAATATCAATGCTTCAGAGGCGTTTTAAAATAGGCTATAACCGTGCCGCAAGAATAATGGACGAGCTTGAGGACAGAGGAATTGTAGGAGCTGATACAAAAACAAGCAAACAACGGCAGGTTCTTATGGACAAATATCAATGGCAGGAATATTCAGACAGACACAGCGACTATATTTAAAATATTTTTTTATTTAAAACAAGGAGGGTAAATAATTATGAAAAGTGATATACAAATAGCGCAGGAAGCCAATATGATTCCTATAAACGAAGTTTGCAGAAACTTTGACATTGATAATGATTATATAGAAAATTATGGAAAGTATAAAGCAAAATTTTCAGAGGAAATATTTGACGCTGTAAAGAATAATAAAGACGGAAAGCTTGTATTGGTAACAGCAGTTAATCCAACTCCAGCCGGTGAAGGAAAAACAACAATGACAATAGGATTGGCACAAGGGCTTAATAAGATTGGAATAAAAACAGCCGCCGCTTTAAGAGAACCGTCTTTAGGTCCATGTATGGGCATAAAAGGAGGGGCTGCCGGAGGAGGATATTCTCAGGTAGTGCCTATGGAGGATATAAACCTTCATTTTACAGGAGATATACATGCTATGACAACTGCTAATAATCTTTTATGCGCTATGATTGACAATCACATACAGCATGGAAACAGTTTAAATATAGATACAAGAAATATTGTATTTAAAAGGGCTATGGATATGAATGACAGAGCGCTTAGAAATATAGTGACAGGGCTCGGAGGGAAAATGAATTCCGTTCCCCGTGAAGATGGTTTTATAATAACCGTAGCGTCAGAAATAATGGCTATTGTATGTCTTTGTGAAAATCTTGCCGATTTAAAAGAGCGCCTTGGAAAAATAATAGTGGCTTATGATGTAAATTCAAAGCCTGTAACGGCAAAAGATTTAAAAGCTGACAAAGCTATGGCGGTACTTTTAAAAGATGCTATAAAGCCAAATATTGTACAAACTCTTGAAAATACTCCGGCTATTATACATGGAGGGCCTTTTGCAAATATAGCTCATGGATGCAGCAGTGTAAGGGCAACACGTTTAGCGTTAAAATTATTTGATGTTGTAATAACTGAAGCTGGTTTTGGAGCAGATTTAGGAGCAGAAAAATTCTTTGATATAAAATGCCGCAAAGCCGGTTTAAAACCGGACGCTGTTGTACTTGTAGCTACTGTCAGAGCTTTAAAATACAATGGCGGAGCAGATAAAAATGAATTGTCAAAAGAAAATATTGACGCTCTTAAATTAGGAATTTCAAATCTTGAAAAGCATATAGAAAACTTGCAAAAATTTAAAGTGCCTACTGTTGTTGCTTTAAACAGCTTTTTAACGGATACAGAAGACGAAATAAATTTTGTAAAAGAAAGATGTATAAAACTTGGGGCTGATTTTTCTATTTCAGAGGCGTGGGAAAAAGGAGGAGACGGAGCTGTTGATTTGTCAAAAAGACTTATTGATGTATTTGAAAACAAAAAGGCTTCATTTAAACCTCTTTATGATGACATTTTGCCTATTAAAGAAAAAATAAAAAAGGTATGTACTGAAATATACGGGGCTAAAGATGTGAATTACTCTAAAAAGGCTGAAAGAGAAATAATTAAGCTTGAGAGTTTGGGTTATTCAAACTTGCCTGTATGTATAGCAAAAACCCAATATTCTCTTTCTGATAATCCTCTTGTTTTAGGAAGACCTGAAGGTTTTGATATTAATGTTAAAGAAGTAAATTTAATGGCAGGAGCAGGTTTTATAGCTATAAAAACGGGAGATATAATGCTTATGCCGGGACTTCCCAAAAATCCAGCAGCAGAAAATGTAGATGTAGATGAATCAGGAAAAATTACAGGGCTTTTTTAACCGGAGGAGGAAGTCCACAGTTTCTTAAACCGGGGTATAGTCTTGACTTAAAAAATTTTTGAAAGGGTGATTATGTTGGCTAATATAATTGATGGCAAAAAAATTTCAGCGGATATAAAAGATGAGGTAAAAAATGAAACGGCTAAATTAAAAGAAAAGGGAATTGAACCGTGTTTGGCAGTTATTCTTGTTGGAAACGATGCCGCAAGCCAAGTATATGTAAGAAATAAGAAAAAGGCATGCGAATATACAGGTATAAAATCTTTAAGCTATGAATTAGATGAAGATATAAAAGAAGACGAACTTATAAAATTAATAGATGAACTTAACAATAGAGATGATGTAAATGGAATACTTGTTCAGCTTCCTTTGCCTAAACATATAGATGAACAAAAAATTTTACTAAAAATAAAGCCTTCAAAGGACGTAGACGGGTTTCATCCTTACAATACAGGGCTCTTAAGTATAGGAAAGGCTGTTTTAAAGCCATGTACGCCGGCCGGTATAATAGAGCTTATAAATAGAAGCAATATAGAAATAAGCGGAAAAAATGCTGTTGTTATAGGAAGAAGCAATATTGTCGGAAAACCTGTATCAATGCTTCTTTTGTCTGAAAACGCTACTGTAACAGTGTGTCACTCTAAAACAAAGGATATAAATAAAACAATAAAAAATGCCGATATAGTTGTTGCAGCAGTTGGCATACCATATTTTGTTAAAGAAGATATGGTTAAAGACGGAGCGGTTGTAATAGATGTTGGAATAAATAGATTGGAAAATGGTCATTTAGCCGGAGATGTAGATTTTGAAAATGTTTCAAAAAAAGCGTCTTATATAACACCTGTACCGGGAGGAGTAGGACCAATGACAATAGCTATGCTTATGAAAAATTGCCTTCTTGCGGCAAAGGCGCAAAATGGCGGGGGAGATATATAATGGAACCGGTAAATATAGCGTTTATATCATTAGGCTGTGATAAAAATTTATATGACAGCGAGGTAATGCTTGGTATAATTGATGCAAACGGATATAATATAGTTCAAAATGAAGAAGATGCTGATATAATAATTGTAAATACATGCGGTTTTATAAAAGAGGCTAACGAAGAATCAATAGATAATATATTGCGTGCAGCCGAGTATAAACAGACAGGACGTTTAAAAGCTATAATAGCGGCAGGCTGCATGGTTGAAAGATATAAAGACGATATATTTAAAAATCTTCCGGAAGTCGACGCTGTAATAGGAACAAACGATATAGAAAAAATAGCAGACATAATAAAGGAAATTAACAGCGGAAAGAGAAATATAATGTTTGTAAGCGGTATAGAAAAAAATATAAATCCTGATTATTTATTGAAAAGAAGGATAACTACATTAGGAGGATTAGCTTATTTAAAAATAGCAGAAGGCTGTAATAATTTCTGTACTTATTGTACAATACCGTCTATAAAAGGCAAATATAGAAGCAGACCTATTGAGGATATAGAAGCTGAGGCAATGCGGTTAAGTAAATTAGGAGTAAGCGAACTTATAATTGTAGCACAGGATACAGCTCTTTACGGCATTGATTTATATAAAGAAAAAACTCTTTCTAAACTTATTAGGAAATTGTCTGAAATAGACGGCATAAAATGGATTAGACTTATGTATTGTTATCCTGAGAATATAGATGACTCTCTTATAGACGAAATAGCGTCAAATAAAAAGGTGCTTCATTATATAGATATGCCTATACAGCATTCATGTGATACAGTTTTAAAACGTATGGGAAGAAAAAGCACAAAAGAAAAGCTTTATAAAGTAATAAAAAAGCTTAGAGAAAAAATAAGCGATATATGTATAAGAACTACTGTTATAACAGGATTTCCAAATGAAACAGAAAAAGAGTTTGAAGAACTTTGTAATTTTATTAAAGATATACGATTTGACAGATTAGGTGTATTTGCTTATTCAAGAGAAGAAGGCACGCCGGCTTATAATATGGATAATCAAATAGATGAGGAAGTAAAAATTAAAAGAAAAAATATAATTCTTGATATGCAAAGGGATATATCTGAAGAAAAATGTAAAGATTTTATAGGAAAGGAAATTGAGGTAATAGTAGAGGGCCGTTTTGAAAATAACGGCAAAAAGACTTACCTATGCCGAAGTTATAGAGATTGCTATGAAGTGGACGGATATGTTTTTTTGGATTCAGAAAATGAATATATGTCAGGAGATTATGTAAAAGTATTTGTAACAGGCGCTTCATATTATGATTTGATTGGAGTTGAGGCTGATGAATCTGCCCAATAAGATAACAATAGTAAGAGTAGCCATGATACCGTTTTTTATTTTAATACTTATGTGGGATGCTATACCTTTTGATATGCAGATAAGAAGATATATAGCCGTAGTGCTTTTTTCGGCGGCATCTATATCAGACGGGCTTGACGGATATATAGCAAGAAAATACAGACTTATAACTAATTTCGGAAAGTTTATGGACCCTCTTGCTGATAAGCTTCTTGTATGTTCGGCGCTTATAGCTCTTATAGGGCTTGAAGGTTCGGTTGTAAATCTTCCCTCATGGTGTGTAATAATAATAATAGCAAGAGAATTTATTATTACAGGTTTTCGCACAATTGCAATTGAGCAAAATATTGTAATTGCAGCAGGATGGTGGGGAAAAATAAAAACAACAGTGCAAATGATTATGATTATTTCACTTCTGCTTAATATAAATCACATAATTTTTAAATGGATAAGCATAATATTAATAGCTTTGTCAGTTATATTGACTGTAATATCGGCTGCTGATTATATATTAAAAAATAAAGGCGTTTTTTCAGGTGATATATAGTAAAAATTATTTAATTAGCGTTTTTGTAATTATTATGTTTGTATTGTTTATAGGGAGGTTTATTTTAATGACAGGAGAAATAATTGCAGTAGGTACAGAACTTTTATTGGGAGATATATTAAACACAAATGCGCAGTATTTGTCAAGACAGCTTGCGGCGTTAGGGATAGGAGTTTATTTTCAAAGTGTTGTCGGAGATAATAAAGACAGGCTTTTAAATGCGTTTGAAAACGCATTTAAAAGAGCCGACCTTGTAATAACAACAGGAGGATTAGGGCCTACTGATGATGATTTGACAAAGGAAACAGGAGCAGAGTATTTTGGACTTGAAATGATAGAAGACAAGGAATCAATGGATAATTTAAGAGACTATTTTAAAAATAATAATATGCCTGAAACAAATTTAAAACAAGGATATATACCTAAGGGAGCTAAGGCTTTAAAAAATAATAATGGAACAGCTCCTGGCTGCATAATAGAAAAAGACGGAAAAATACTTGTTATGCTTCCCGGACCTCCGGCTGAGACAATACCTATGTTTGAAGAAAGTGTAATTCCTATTTTATCAAAAAAACAAGATAAAACATTTGTATCAAGAATATTGAGACTTTCCGGAATTGGTGAGAGTGCGGCGGCTGAGGCTATAAGGGATATAATGAAAGAAAGCGAAAATCCTACAATTGCCCCTTATGCTAAACAAGATGAAATGCTTTTTAGAATAACGGCCGGCGGAAATAATAAAGATGAGGCTGATAAACTTATAAATCCAGTAGTCAAACAAATATATAAAAGATTAGGACAATATATATACGGCGAGGGAGAAGATGCGTCGCTTGAAAAAGCTGTACTTAATGAACTTGAAAAAAGAGGGTTAAAAATAGCCTGTGCCGAATCATGTACAGGAGGAGAACTTTGTGCAAGACTTGTAAATTGTTCCGGAGCAAGCAATGTTTTATTAGAGGGAGTTGTTTCTTATTCAAATGAAAGTAAAATAAGCCGTTTGTCTGTAAAAGAGGAAACACTTTTAAAATATGGAGCGGTAAGCGCTGAAACTGCTGAAGAAATGGCGAAAGGAGTTTCTTTGAATCTTAAAGCAGATATAGGCATATCCACAACAGGTGTTGCCGGTCCTTTGGGGGGAACAGAAGAAAAGCCCGTAGGACTTGTATATGCGGCTATTTATATGAATGGAAAAACAAATGTTTATCGTTATATGATAAAAGGAAACAGAAATAAAATAAGGCATAGAACAGTTACAAATATACTTAATAATTTAAGGGAAATGCTTATTAAAGATGTGTCTGAAAAATAAAAAATAAAGTAAAATAACAGGAGGTAAATATGGCTGCAAGTAAAAGTAAAAAAAACGAAACTGTAAATAACAATGACGGAAAAAGTCAATCATTAAAGGATGCACTTTCTCAAATTGAAAAACAGTTTGGGAAAGGAGCAGTTATGAAATTAGGAGATGCTCCTCAAAGCAGTAATATACAAACTGTATCAACAGGAGCTTTAAGCCTTGATTTGGCATTAGGAGTTGGAGGAATACCAAAGGGAAGAATAATAGAAATATATGGTCCTGAATCTTCGGGAAAAACAACAATTGCTCTGCATATAGCGGCTGAAGTACAAAAAAGCGGCGGTACAGCGGCTTTTGTTGATGCTGAACATGCCCTTGACCCTGTTTATGCTAAAAATATAGGAGTTAATATTGACGAACTTTACATATCTCAGCCAGACGATGGGGAACAAGCCCTTGAGATAAGCGAAACAATGGTTCGTTCAGGCGCTATTGATTTAGTAATAATTGATTCGGTAGCTGCTCTTGTTCCTAAGGCAGAGATAGAGGGAGAAATGGGAGATTCCCATATGGGTCTTCAGGCAAGACTTATGAGTCAGGCTTTAAGAAAACTTACAGCTATAACAAGCAAGACAAGCTGCATAGTAATATTTATTAATCAGCTTAGAGAAAAAATAGGAGGATATGGACTTTCTGAAACAACAACCGGAGGCCGTGCTTTGAAATTTTATGCAAGCATAAGAATTGATATAAGACGAGGAGAGGCTATTAAAGCCGGTTCTGAAATGATAGGAAGCCGTACAAAAGTTAAAATAGTTAAAAACAAAGTTGCTCCTCCTTTTAAAAGTGTGGAATTTGATATAATGTTTGGAAAAGGTATATCTCATGAGGGAGATGTGCTTGATATGGCGGCAGAACTGAACATTGTCAATAAAGGCGGCTCATGGTATACTTACAACGATATACGTATGCAGGGACGTGAAAACGCTAAAATATATTTTGAGGAACACCCGGATATATGCCGTAAAATTGAAAATGAGGTAAGAGCGGAATATGATATGCCTCCTCTTGCTGAAATTGCTCCTTTAACTGATTCTGAAAATGTTTCTGATTCAGCCGATTTAGAATTAAGACTTGATAACGATTTGCCTGATTCAAATGAAAATGCTAATATGGATATTGACAATAAAGAAGAAATAGTCTTTGATTAATAATATATTATATATATAAAAATACCGTCTCAATGTTTTTAATACATTAAGACGGTATTTTTGTTTTTAAGCCATTTTATTAACTAATTTATAAAGTCTTGATTTCTTTCTTGAAGCGTTATTTTTATGATATACGCCCTTTGAACAAGCTTTATCAATAGTTCTTACAGCCGCTACAAGACAAGCTTTAGCTTCTTCTTTATTTCCATTAGATGCAGCAGATATAACTTTTTTAATAGAAGTTTTAGTAGCGGATTTAATCATTTTGTTTCTCATTGTTTTTTTAGCAATAACTTTAATACGTTTTTTAGCGGATTTAATATTAGCCAATTTTAATTCCTCCTGATTATACACATAATTACATTTTTAAATAAAATACAAATAAAAGTGGGGGTTAGGAACAATAAACATGAATTATTGTAAAACAAAAGCAAAATAAAGTCAATAGAAAAATGAAAAAATTTATTAATAGTAAAGTTATTTTTTTCTTTAGAATAAATGTGCGTTAAAAGGGAAATATAAATATAAAAATTCTATGTAAAAAAATAGGAGTAAGGAGAGAAATTATAATGAATAAATTTTCCATACGTACGGATTTAGCCATAGAAACTACCGAATTGCTTATAAAAAACGCTAAAAAGGCGGAAAAAGAAGAAAAAATTGACGGTGTTGAGGTGGATGTTGAAAAAAGTGAAAGGGATGATATAACCGTTACATGGGTTAAAATAACAAATGAACAAGGTGCAAAAAGCATGGGAAAACCTATCGGAAATTATGTAACGATAGAATCTCCGGCAATGAAAGAAAATGATGCTGAAGCCCACGAGCATATAATAAAGATATTAAGTCAAAATTTAATTAAGCTTAGAAATATTGATGAAAATTCAGTTATACTTGTAGTAGGTCTTGGAAACTGGAATGTAACTCCGGATGCTTTAGGACCACAGGTTGTAAGCCGTATACTTGTTACAAGGCATATTGCTCACAGTCTTCCGGAACAGATAAACGATTCAGTTCGTGCTGTTGCTGCAATCTCTCCGGGTGTAATGGGAATAACCGGAATAGAGACAGGAGAAATTATAAAAGGAATAGCCAAAAGTATGAAACCTGATTTAATAATAGCCGTAGATGCTCTTGCTGCAAGACGTTCGGGAAGAATAAATTCGGCTATACAAATGGCAGATACAGGAGTAATACCCGGCTCGGGAGTTGGAAACAAAAGAATGGCTTTAAATGAAGAAACTTTAGGAGTGCCTGTAATAGCTGTTGGAGTGCCAACTGTTGTAGATGCTGCTACACTTGTAAACGATACTATGGATATGATGCTTGGGGCTATGATGAGCGAAAGTAAAAAAGGAGGAGAATTTTATGAAATGTTAAGCGAACTGCACGAAGAAGAAAAATATAATCTTATAACTCAAATTTTAAATCCATATGTAGGAAATATGTTTGTTACACCTAAAGAGGTTGATGCCGTAATTAAAAGACTTGCAAATATAATAGCTAATTCAATTAATATAGCGCTACATCCGGCTATTCAAATTGATGATATAAACAGATATATGAATTAGCTTTTCAAAGTATTGACATAAAAAAGCGTTAAGTTTATAATATATTATACTAAAAACTGCCAAAAAAAGGGGGATATATAAATGCCGTATATAAGCGTTAGAACAACTGTTGATATAAAAAAACAAAAAGAAGAAGAATTAAAAACAAAGCTTGGAAAAGCTATTGAAATATTTCCGGGAAAAACCGAAAGTTATTTAATGGTAGATATAACAGGAGGATGCAGCCTTTATTTTAGGGGAGATAATTCTAAAGATACAGCTTTTGTTGAGGTAAAAATATTGGGAAAAAGTAATCGTGATATATTTACGGCTATGACTAATGAAATATGTTCTATATTAAAATCTGTAATTGATGTGCCTTCTGACAGAGTTTATGTTAAGTATGAGGAAGTAACACATTGGGGATTTAACGGCTCTAATTTTTAAATTAAATATAGTAAAAAGCGTATACGAAAACTTAAAATAAGTAAATATATTTTAATGTTTTCGTATACGCTTAAAAAAAGTTTCAAAATAAAGTTCCGTTATCGTCATCATCATTGTTATTATTGTTGATATCATCTTCTTCGGAATAGTTTCCGAAGTAATCAGATGTATTATAATTATATTCAGCTTCTTCTGAATTTATATAAAAATCATCGTCATATTTAGATATATCATCAATATCGTTATTGTAAATATATCCTCCGTTTTCAAGCAAATCACCTGTTTCATGTTCATAAGGACCAAACTCGCTTATATTAGGTGCATTAAACATATTAAAATCATATTCAAAATAATCAGAGTTTTTAATATCTTTAGACATTTGTTCAAAATTAAAATCAGGCTCGTGGTTTGTGAGTTTACGATATATATTATAAAGTTCATCTTTTTTATCCATTAATATATATATATATGAAATTTCAGTTAGAAACTCAATAAGCATATCTTCATTTTCAGGAGGATTTTCAATATATTCCTTTAAAACATCAATTGCATCTTCGTATTTTTCAAGATTTTTATAGGCACGGCTTAAAGAAAGCTTTTCATAAAAACAGTTAAGACAGTCGTTTCCTGTAATACGTTCTTTAATTTCAATAGCTTTTTTGTATACTTCAATGGCTTCGCCGTACTCATTTAGTTTCATAAAATTATCGCCTATTCCTTTTAGAGAGCTTGCGTAATAAAGATGATTTTCACCTATTGTATTTTTAAGTATATTAATGGCTTTTTGCCTTAATATAAGCGCACGCTTTTCATTTGACAAAAACATATAAACAGACGCTGCTTTATTAAGAGCTTCAGCATAAAAAGGATGTTTAACACCTAATTTTTGTTTTATAAGATGTATGCTTTTTTCAAAACATGCACGGGCTTCAACATAATTTTTAGCTTTTACATATAAAGATGCTGTATAATAAATATTTTGAAGGTATAAAGTACTTTCATCTCCGAAAATTTTTATAATAAGCGCATTTGCCTCTTCAAAACATTCGCATGCTTTTTCAAATTTTTTTGTTTCCTCAAAACAATAGCCTATAAAATCAATACAGTCTATATAAAAATCATCGTTTTTTTTGTGTAAATTAATAGCATGTCTGAAAAAGTCGGAAGCATTTTCATATTTCTCAAGGTCAAAAAGCAGACTGCCCATATTATAAAGACTTATACAATAATTTTCCATAGAGTTTGGAAGATGTTCTTTTCTTATATCAAGAGCTATATTAAAACAATCCGTACAGCCATACATATCTCCGCAATGATTATGGGTAATTCCTAAGTTATTGGCTATATCGCTTAAAATAAGACTGTTTGGCTTATTTTTGTAAAAAAAATTAAATGCAGAGATATACATTGTTCTTGCTTTTATATATTTTCCAGACCGCATATATATATAAGCAACATCACTTAACATACGATTATAATCTTCACAATCAGTATCTTTATTATCTTCATAAATTTTTAATATTCTTTCTCCGGTAAGTATAGTTTTTAGAAAATCTCCGTTTTCGTAAGATTGAATAAATTTATTGTTTAGTTTTATTATATAATTTTTATACGACAATAAAATCCCTCCTATGTAAATTAGTTTTCTTTTAATGCATTCATAATAGTTTCATAATTAAATCCTCGTCTGTAAAGATAGTCAAAAAGCTTTTTTTTAAGTTTTGGATTTTCTTCAAAATTATAAACTTTACCTTTGAGTTTTTTGTTGATAAGTTCACGTATTTTATCTTCTTCAGTAATAGAAAATTTATTAATTGTTTCATCATAAGCATTAATTATGTCATCTTCATTTATTCCAAGCCGTTTAAGCTCAAAAATAATTTTGTTTATTCCATATCCTTTTGTTATGTAACGGTTTTTAATATAGTTTTTTGTAAATTCAAAATCGTTAATATATTTGTAATTTTCAAGGATGTCAATTACTCTATCAATAATATCGTTTGGAAATAATTCTGCTGAAAGCTTATTTTTTAACTCAAGTTTTGAATACTGTCTAAAGCTTAAAATTTTAAAAGCACGGTTTTTCGCTTTTTCAAATATTATATAATTTTTGATTCTATCAAGTTCTTCTTGTGATATTTCTTTGTTTTTAGAAAGTTTAAGGCTTATTAGTTCTTCTTTTGTAATTCCAAATGAAAAAACTGAATCAATAAAAACAGATACTTTATTTTTGTTGTTTTTTTGTTCTTCGATTGAAGTTATAATCAATTTTAAATCATCTCCGATATATTATAAATCAATATATATTATACATTTTTTGCCGCAAAAAGTCTATATTTTTAATTGTGTTATATATTACGATAATAAGAAATTGTTTGCTTTAAGAATAACAGCTTGAAAATAGTTTCAGCTTAATATATAATTAAATGGTTATACTTATAGTACATATATTTACGAAATCCGCAATAATTTTTCAATGTTTTTCAAATAAATACAAATTATAAAGAAAGATGTATTTTTTTGCAAAAATTATTATTTTGAAAAAATTTAGATGAGGTGATATTTTGAAAGGTTTTACTGTATTTTTTATTTTTCTTAGCGTGTTTTTTTGTTCGTATAATGTATATGCTGAAGAAACTACCGAAGAAACTACTAAAGAAATTACAACTAAAGAAATTACAACGCAGCAAACTACTAAAGAGTTTTCTGCACAAAGCATTACGGAAGATTTTACGGAAATTACTACTATTGAGATGGATACTGTTCAAAAAATAGTAAATGCATCTTTGCCTGTTAGCACAACTCCTTTTAAAGCTGATATAAATACAGAGATAATAAATAATATGGGGGCTGTAATACAGCAGTTAAATTGTAAATTTGAAAACGGTGACTATTTTTGGATAAGAAGATATGGTTTTGGAAGCGATAAAGCGGGGAATTTTATGTCTTCTTTTAAAATACCGGGAGATAGTATAGAAATAAGATACATTGACCCTGTTACAAAACAATGGATACTAACCACAGATGAAAAAAGTATAAGTGACAAGGTGACGACTTTATATGTATCAACAGGAAAATATAATGCAATATTAAGCGTTGCCGGAGTATATAAAAGCGATTTTACAGCTAATACTCTTACTGTTTTAAAAGATAGGGAAATACCGGTAATAATTCAAAAGTCAGTTGGAGAATATATAATAAAAATACAGTTTCCTGAAAGAACTGATAATATAGGGGAGTTTTGGTGTCTTCAGTCACCTAACAGCCTTGTGGATTGGAATAGTGAAAAGCAGTACAATCTTTTAAAAGTACATGATTTAGCTTTTGAAAGACGCTGGTGCTATGATGGATATTATTTCCCTACACCATCTAATTATACTCCGGGAGGAAATAATGTACTTTACAGACATCCGGCTAATTATACAGGCGCAAGCTGGGCAAAATACGGAGGCTGCCGTGCAGCTAACGATTTGGGATATATAATGACAAAAATTTGTATAGAAAATCAAAATGAAAAAGGTTTTTGGCCCACAGGACCGCAGTCCGAATGGCTTATAACTGATTTTAAAATACCGTATTATTTTTACGATACAAGATTTAATACTGATTTTGCAGTAAGCCTTGTTCAAGGATATAAGGTTTATAATGACAGGGATTTTTTGGAGGCGGCTGTAAAATATGGTGAATTTTTTTACGAGCATGCCGTAAATAGGCATTATGACAAGTTAGGCGGATGGCTTGTGGACGATTATGCCGGAAATGAAAATTCACTTAGAACTCATAGTTCTTTAAATCATCAAGTAGCTGAAATAAATTTTCTTTATGAACTTTATCAAGTTACAAAAGAACAGAAATATTATGATTTGGCTGAATTAATGCTTCTTGGAATAGAAAATACAAAAAATGAATGGGTGCTTCCGGATGGAAATTTAAGATATGCTCTTATGTACAACGGAACATATAACACTATGAAAGATTATCCATATTTAACATACGATGATTTATTTGAGTTAAAAGATATACTTTATAAATATTTTCAAAGAACAAATGAAACTGTTGAATATTTAATGGCAAGCAAAAAACAATGGATGGATAATAATAAAGTTACAGGATACAGAACGGCATAAATAATACGCCGCCTTTCATATTTTTGGCGGCGGTTTTTGATTTGACTTTTTAATAAATTAATATGAATATAGACATATACGTACAGCTTTTTTAAAAGTATATTTTGGTAAACTTTAATATACTTAACTTTGTAGAAAAATAAACAAAAATACAAGCTTTTATAAAGGGTTTTATTGTATAAAATGCCGGATTGTTTTTTTGAAGTTATACGTATATAATAAAAATATAGATAAATTCTTAATAACGATATACTGTGTGAAGGTTAAATCTTCCACTTTGTATATATTTTAAACTTATAAGAAGGAGGAAATGTTTATGGTTAAACAAAGATTTTTAGCTTTGTTTTTAGCTGTTATGATGATTTTTTCATCTCTTACGGTTTATGCCGATAATACTCAAGTACTTGATAGCAGTCAAGTATTGGAAACAGAATCGGCTGTACAAGATGAAAATGTGATAACAGATGAAGTTGTTTCCGGAGGTTCAGCCGGAGTTTCCGGAGACGCAAACGACCTTGACCGTGTTGTAGGTAAAGACGGCTGGGAGTTAGGAATGACTGGCGGTTATAAAGATAGTTTATCAAAAGGCGGTACTTTTGAAGTAAATGGAGATACCGTATCAAAGAAAATAATTGCGGCAGACAGAGGAAAATGGGGAATTAAAAACGGAGCCAAAGTACAGGATCAATATCCGTATTATTACGCTAAAGACGGCGTTGGAATTGACGAAGATTTCACATTTAAAGCTACTATGGTTGTTGACAGTGCAAACGAAGGTGTTGCGAAAAATCAAAATCAATCGGCTGCCGGTCTTACAATTTTAGGAGCTGTTGGTCTTACTAAAGAAGAGGAAAAAAGTCAAGGTGTTCCAGCTGTTTCTGCATATACATATATAGAAAAAACACCTGATTCAAAATACACTTTGGCAATAAGAGGAGCATATAAGTATTCTGTGGCTGATTCTGTAACAAACAGAGAAGCTGACATTAAAATGGTAACAGAAGATCCTCAGACAGGTGCTGGAAAAGAACTTATAGACCTTTCTGAAGTAATTGATGTAACAAACGGAAAGAAAAATTTAGGTCCATACGACATAGTTATAAAGAAAGTAGGAAACGTATATAATGTAAGCTGTACAGAAAACGGAGTTACAAAATCATGCAGCATAGCTTACGATAAGGCTAATTATGCTGTTTCAGCAGATGCTGACGGCAATCCGATAATACCGGATAAAATTTATCCGGCTGTATTCTGTGCAAGAAATATGGCTGCTACTTTTACAAATATTTCTCTTGAAGTAGATGATTTTTCACCAGTTAGCATGACTATGACAAAAGCTCCTGAGAGCAATAAAGCTATTTACGGAAATAATCCTACATTTGAGGGTATGGAGCTTGAGGTTTTATATAAAAACCCAGCCGGAGAAGAAAGAAAAGAAACATTTACATCAGGATATACAATCGAAAATTATGACAGCAAAAAACTTGGAGAACAGACTATAAACATATGTATAGGAAATGTTAGTGTTTCATATACAGTTAATGTAGTATCTAAAGTTACAACTGATATTAATGTTTTAACTCCTCCATTTAAGACAATATATTACGTGGGAGAAGAAATTGATGTTGTAGGTTTAAAAATTCAGGCTGTATATGATGACGGCTTGACACCTCAGCTTAGCAGAGATGAGTATGATTTATATATAGACAACAAACTTATTGACGGAACTCAAAAACAATACATAACTAAAGAAATGATTGGAAATAAGAAAGTTGTTGTTAAACGTAAAGGTATTGAAGGAATAGAACAAGGCGACGCTGAAGGAAGTTTTGATATTACTGTAACAGATGCCGAACTTACAAATATAGTTGTTGGTGTTAAACCGGCAAAAGTTACATATTATATTGGTGATAAGCTTGACCTTTCAGGTATGGTTGTAAAAGCTTATTACAAAACAGCAGACGGAGCTATATTAACAGATAACCTTCAGGAAAGTGAATATAGCGCTACAAAAGAAATAGATACAAGTACTGTTGGAAAAAGAGAAATTGTTGTAACTTTAAATGCTGATGAAAATCTTACAGCTAAATTTAATGTAGAGGTAACAGAAAGAATTTTAACAAATTCAAGAATGACAGGCTGGCCTCTTACAACATATCCTCTTGTTACAAGCGAGTTAATGGCTGAAGCTTCACAAACTTCTTATGAGCCTAAGTTCTGGTATGATTACTTTAACGGAACAGGAACAAAAGAAGATGGAAACGCACAGTACAATATGGGTAATCTTGAAATATCATATATATACTCAAACGGTGATATAGAAGTTGCTAACCCAAATGATTACGAAATTGACCTTTCAAACTTTAAAATAAATGAACTTGTTAACAAAACTCCAGAAAATGAAAACGCTGGAAGTAAAATAGTAATTAATTTTAAAGATGGAACAGAGGCTAAAAATAATAGCTTAAAAGGATATGAACTTCCTGTAACTGTATCTAATCCAGAAGAAGAACAAGAATACAATTGGAGACCGGCTGTATTCGGTTCAGCTACAAACTTTGGAAAACCTGATTCTCCTTGTAAATTATGGTGGACAGATAATTATGACCCGGTTAATGACCCAGGAATGAAAGATGCAAGCCATAAAGAGATGAAACTTAATCAGAGACCTTACAAAGAAACAAATACAGATATTTTAACAGACGGAAAAGCTATTCATCTTATGGCTGACAAAGGTTCAGGAAAACAAGCAGACTCAAATGACGGTATTGTTTATTTCTATACAAGACTTAAAACATCAGACCATTTTAAAATAAGTGCAGACTTTTATATAAATAACTATGTACAGAATAATGATGACGAAGCTCGTGACGGACAGGAAGGTTTCGGTATAATGGCAAGAGACGTTATACCTTTAGCTCCGGCAGACGGCGGCAAAACTTATGCTTATACAGCAGACAAAGCTGTATTAGACCCTACAACAGGAGAGCCTGAGCCTTTATCAACAGGTTCATACTCATATGCCAATATGGTATTTGTAGGAGGACATAGCGGAAGCGGTTTCCCAAGCGACCCAACAGCTTCAAATTATTTGTTTAATTCAACAAAGAACCGTATAAACCTTATATACAGAACATTTATAGAAGAACCATATTCAGCAAGTGCAAATGTAAAGAGAAGTTCCGTTCAAAATACAATATCTGAAAATTTCCCGAAAATTGGGGATAAATACAGATTAAGTCTTGAAAGTATTAACGGCGGTTATGCTGCTACATGCTATGACTATCAGAACGGAGTAACAAAGAGAGATTTCTTCCTTTATGATAAAGAGTCAGAGGAAACAGGTCTTGATGTAATCGACCCGGATTACTTCTATTTAGGTTTCTTTACAGCTCGTTATGGTGATGTTGTAGTAAGCAATGTTGATTTAATAAAGGTTGACCCTACAACAAATTCACAAAATTATGTAAGCAGTATAATTAAAACTGTTACACCTACTTTGTCTTTAATGTCAAATACTGTAACAAACAAAACTAACTATAATTTAGCTCTTAGAGCAAACAATAAATCAGGCGGATATGTAACTATTAAACAAGGTGACAAATTAGTTTACAAAGATTACTTTGTAGCTAAGAAAAACGTATCATTCCCAATTGAATTGGAAGCAAATACAGACAATAAGTTTACAGTAATGTTTACACCACGTGTAGTTTCAGAGTATTCAGAGTATTATGAGCCTTTATCATCTACGGACTCAAAGACTTATACATGGACAGTAAGACATACTTCGTTTAACTCAAAAGATACGTTTATATATGCAGCTCCTGACGGAAACTCAAATGCGGCAGGAACAATAGACGATCCTCTTAACTTTGATACAGCTATTGCATTGCAGGATTTAGACCAAACAGTAGTACTTCTTCCGGGAACATATTACAGAACAGAACCTATTAAAATATCAGAAGCTATGACAGGATTAAAGAATAATCCTAAGGCTTTGGTTGGTTATAATCCTTACTATGCTAATATAGCTAAAAAGGCTAAAGAAGCCGGAGAAGAATATAACTGGTTTGATGATTATGAATTAAGTGACAGTATTGAGGAAGGTCCAGTAGTATTTAACTTCCAGACAGTATCACAAGGTTTAGAATCAGCAGCAAGTTATTTTACAATGAAAGATTTTGCTATAACAAATTGTGCTTATAATGTTAAACCTTTCCATGTTGGAGGAAGTTATAATTTAATACAAAATATTAAATCATACGGAAACAAGGATTCAGGTATTGGTATAAGCCGTGTAAACAGCAATCAGGAAAATATTAATCAGTGGCCTACTGGAAATCTTCTTTTAAACTGTGAGTCATATAATAATGCCGATGCATCTCATAATAATGCAGACGGTTACGCAATGAAACTCACTATTGGATACGGTAATGTATGTGACGGATGTATAGCGCATCATATTTCTGACGATGGCTGGGATTTATTCTGTAAACAGTCAGGCGGTTATATAGCTCCTGTAACTCTTAAAAACTGTACAGCTTATAAGATTGGATATCAGCTTCTTGATGATGGTACAGAAAAACTTTGGGATACAGAGCGTGGCGGAAGAAATGGATTTAAAATGGGTGGAGACCTTATGCCTATTGACCATGTTATGATTGGCTGTAAAGCTTTTGATAACGGAAATATGGGTATTACATCAAACTCTAACCCTCTTATGACAATAAGAGATACAGTTTCTTATAACAATGGATTAAATAACAGCAAAGCTGCAAACGTTACTCTTTCAAGTAACAGTAAACAGTCTGAAATGGTATATGATGTAATGGGTCTTGTTTCAGATAAAAACGATAATAATGACAGCATAGGAAAAGGCTGGAATGGAACTGCTGAAGATGAGGATTACAATTTCCTTATAAGAAGCAAAACATCAAAGAATAAATCAGGAGATACAAAAGAAAAATTTGGCGGAAGTTTCTTTGTAAGTGAGGAAAGCCCTGTTGTAAACGGTAAAATACCTCAGGATGAAGACGGAAAGTTTAATTTGAATGGTTTCCTTGATTTAAAACCGGAAGTTCTTGACTATATTCATAGCTGTGAAGGTTATAATCCATCTACAATTTATGACTCAGGTTATAAGATTTTGAAAGACTATGCAATAGCTACAAATAGAGTTGCACCTAAACTTCATGGATATGACGAAAGTTTATATTATGATATTGATGAGCCTACTGAAACAACAACAAAACCTGTTGAAGAAGATAACGACAGAGGTCCTGTAAGAGGCTCAGGCGGCGGTTCTTCATCATCATCAAGCAAAGATAAAACAGAAACTAATAAGACTGATAAAGATAAAACAGATAATACAAAACAAGAAGACAGTAAGACAGAAGACAATAAGAAAGAAAATACAGGAACAGACAATACTCCTGTTAAAGTTGAAAAAGAAAAGGTTAAAGATGTAAAAGTAACAGCTAATGAACTCGAAAAAGCAGATAATAAAATTACTGTTGATTTTGAGGATTCAAATGTAGCAAATGTTTCTGTTCCTAAGACAGAAAAAGATGTAATTATAAAAGCTGGAAATGCAGAAGTAAGTCTTACAAAAGGTGCAGCTAAAGACGGTTTAGTTGTACAGATTAAGAAAGCAGAAGTTCTTCCAGAGGCTGTACAGGTTAAAGCGGGAGATACGGCTGTTGCTGTAAGTGTTAAAGACGAACAGGGCAAAGAAGTTAAGCTTGATAATTATATATGGACAGCTATTAATTACAGCAAGGATGTAACAAATCCTGAAAAAGTAATAGTAGCGTCTGTTGACGGAAACGGAAATATGAAAGTAATAAGAGCAAGTTTCTATGATAAGGTAACAAAGAAAGTTATGTTCCCTATGCTTGAATCAGGAGTATTTGCGGCTTATGAGTCAGAAGTTTCCTTTGATGATGTAACAGACCATTGGGCAAAGGTTTATATTAATACATTGGCTGCAAGAGAAATAATAAACGGTATAGGAAATAACATGTTTGCACCAGACCAGAATATTAAAAAAGGCGACTTTATTAAGATTTTGGTAGGAATACTTGATATTAAAGCTACATCAAACAGCACATATTCCGATGTTTCAGCATCTGACTATTACAGCGAGCAAATAGCAGCTGCTAAAGAGTATGGAATACTTGATGCATTTAGCGGAAGTACACTTGGAGCAAAGAATAATGCTACAAGAGAAGAAGTTATGGTAATGATAGCAAAAACTATGAAACTTATTAAAGGTGAGAGCGTACAAAAGGCAGACTTATCTAAATTCTCAGATTCAGATCAGATATCTGATTATGCTAAAGACAGCGTTGCTGAACTTGTAGGAATGGGAATAATAGAAGGTTCAGAAGGAAAACTCAATCCTAAGAGTGAGTTGACTCGTGCAGAGGCAACAAAACTTCTTTATAGTGTTTGGGAAAATTACTAATATAAATATTTAATAAAAAACAGATATCGCTTTTGCGGTATCTGTTTTTTTACGGCAAAAAAATATGTTTTTCTCTGTTTTACAAGAGATATAAAATGTAGAAAAAATAATAATTGTGGAAAACTATTTGATGAAATTTGTGATTTACATTAATATTATACACAATTGTGGAAAACATTGTGGATAATGTGCAAAAAATTGTTTAAATTAGGGATTCTCCTACTAAATAGACGTTTCCTGCACCTATTGTTATTAACATATCATGTGGATTAAGTGTGTTTTTCAAAAATTTTTCTGTTTCTGAGAAGTTTTCAAAATAAAAAACTTTTTTACCTTTTTCCTCTAAAAGCTTATATAAATCTTTTGAATGTATTTCCCCTGTATCTTTCTCTCTTGCTGCATATATATCTGTAAGAATGACTATATCAGCATCATCAAAAGAATTTGCAAATTCGTTAATTAAAGATTTTGTTCTTGAGTAAGTATGAGGCTGAAATACACATATAAGACGATTTATATCTTGTTTTTTAGCCGAAGACAGAGTTGTACGTATTTCAGTAGGGTGATGTGCATAATCGTCTATAATTTCTGCACCGTTATAAAAACCTTTATGCTCAAATCGTCTATGAGTGCCTTTAAAGTTTTCAAGTCCTTTTATAATATGTTTTACATCTATTCCATAGTTATAAGAAAGTGCAAAGGCAGACAGACTGTTATAAACATTATGTTCTCCATAAACATTAAGTACAACTTTACCTATGTTTTTACCCTTGTATAAGACTGTATAAGACGGGTGAGCGTTCTTATCATATAAAATGTCAGATGCACGCCAATCAGCGTTAGAATCGTGCCCAAAGGTGATTAAAGGGCATTTTAAATCTTGAGTTAATTTTTGAAAGTCAGGTATATCTTTATTTATTACAGCAAATCCATTTTTAGGAATTAGAGAAAGAAATTTCTTGAATGAGCCGTAAAGCTGTTCCATTGATTTAAAATAGTCGGTATGGTCTTTTTCAATATTTAAAATAATAGCGCTGTGAGGGAAAAATTTGAGGAAACTGTCACAATACTCACAGCTTTCAACAATAAAATATTTGTTATCTCCTATTCTTATGTTTCCGTGTATTGAATCAAGTTTTCCGCCTACACTTATCGTTGGGTCGAGTCCGGCTTCCATAAAAATTTCTGCAAGCATTGACGTAGTTGTAGTTTTTCCATGAGTTCCGGCTATTGATATGGGATATGTAAAATCCTTCATCATAACGCCTAAAAATTCGGCACGCTCAATAGCTGGTATTTGCCTTTTTTCTGCTTCAATAAGCTCAGGATTATCTTTTTTAACAGCAGCAGTGTAAACAACAAGTTCAGTATCGTCTTTTACATTGTTTTTATCATGGGTTTTGTATACAGTAATTCCTTTTTTTTCAAGAATAGACGAGTCAAAATTTTTGTCACTGTCTGAGCCTGTAACAGAAATTCCCGAAAAAGCAGCTATTTCAGCTAAACCAGACATGCTTATTCCGCCTATTCCTATAAAGTGAATTTTCTTATAATTTTTAATATCCATATTAAATACCTCTTTGTTTATGTTAAATTTAACCGAAATAAGTTTTATTCGGTAATAATAAATATTATACTATATTTATGCAAAAATTAAACCCATACTTAATAAAAATATTTAAAAAGTGTTGTATATATTTGAAATAAATGTTATTATATATAGGAAATATTAAAATATGAAGAAATGATTTTTAATTGTGTATCAAAATTATTAAGAGAAGGTTTTTGTGGGTTTGTTAAATACTGCTGTTATAGGTTTTAATATATTTTTTAAGATATAAAAATAATTTTATTTATTAAACAAGTTTTTATAATATATGTATATTTTTGAAATATAATATATATATATATATTTAAAATATTATAATAAAAAAATGACAGCGTCAGGGGGTAGTTTAATGCGAAAAAAAGAAATGATTGCCATGTTATTGGCAGGGGGACAAGGCAGCAGACTTGGTGTTTTAACATCAGGAAAAGCTAAGCCGGCAGTTGCTTTTGGAGGAAAATACAGAATAATAGATTTTCCTATGAGTAATTGCATTAACTCAGGAGTAGATACTGTTGGAGTATTAACTCAATATCAGCCGTTGTTGCTGAATCAGCATATAGGCATAGGAATACCATGGGACCTTGACCGTAAAAACGGCGGGGTAACAATACTTGCTCCGCATGTAAAAGACGGGGAACAAGGTGATTGGTATTCAGGAACTGCCGATGCTATTTATCAGAATATGGATTATATAGACGCAAATAATCCGGAGTATGTAATTATTTTATCAGGTGACCATATTTATAAAATGGATTATTCAAAAATGCTTGAGTTCCATAAGTCTAACAGCTGTGATGTAACAATTGCGGTTTTAGAGGTAACTTTAGAAGAAGCAAGCAGATTTGGTATAATGAATGCTGATGAAAACGATAAAATATATGAATTTGAAGAAAAACCGGAAAAACCTAAAAGCAATCTTGCCTCAATGGGTATATATATATTTACATGGGACAAGCTTAGAAACGCGCTTATAGAAAATCACAAATTACATTCTGACAGCGATTTTGGAAAGCATATAATACCATATATGCTTAATAATGGTGATTCATTGTATGCATATCGTTTTAAAGATTATTGGAAAGATGTAGGAACAATAGAGTCATATTGGGCTGCTAATATGGAGCTTATAAAGACATTGCCGGAATTTAACCTTTATGAGGACTTTTGGAAAATATACACAAATTCTGATAATCAGCCGCCGCAGTATACGGCTGAAGGCGCAAGCGTAAAGAGAAGTTTAATATCTGAAGGCTGCGAGATATATGGAAATGTTGAAAATTCTGTAATAGGCGGAAATGTTGTTATTGAAGAAGGCGCAGTTGTAAAAGGCAGTATTATTATGGAAAATTCTTATATAGGTAAAAATGCTGTTATAGACCGCTGCATTATAGACCAAAACAGCGTAATTGGCGCTAATGTAAATATAGGCGGAGGAGAAAACACGCCTAATGAAGATAAACCAAAGATTTATAACACCGGAATTACGGTAATAGGAAGCGGAAGTGTTGTTCCAGATGATGTTTCAATAGGAAAGAATTGTGTAATATTTGGAGAAACGTCAAAGGAAATGTATAATGACGGAAAACTTGAAAGCGGAAAATCCGTAATTACTCGGGAGGTGTAGTCTTATGAAAGCTATTGGTATAATTTTGGCAGGCGGAAATAATGACAGGCTTAGAGAACTTTGCAGCGTACGTGCAGTATCTGCGATACCTGTGGGAAGTTCTTACCGTGCCATAGATTTTTCGCTTAGCAATATGACAAACTCAAATATAAAAAAGGTTGCTATTATTACACAGTATAACTCACGTTCACTTCATGACCATTTGTCGTCTTCAAAGTGGTGGGATTTAGGACGTAAGCAGGGAGGAATGTTTGTATTTTCTCCATTTTTATCAAATGATAATTCATATTGGTTTAGAGGAACTGCTGATTCAATATATCAGAACCTTAATTATTTGAAAAAAAGCAATGAAGAATATGTAGTAATTGCATCAGGTGACGGCGTTTATAAAATGAATTACAGAGACGTTATAAAATATCATAAAGAAAAAAATGCTGATATTACAATTGTATGCAAGGATTTGAAAGATTCAGGAAAGGATCTTCATGATTTTGGCATAATGGAATTTGACGATGACATGAGAATGACTGACTTTGAAGAAAAACCGGTAGAGCCTATGAATACTACGGCGTCATTAGGAATATATGTTATCTCACGTACTCTTCTTATTAAACTTTTGGAGACGGTAATTCCTGAAGGACGTTATGATTTTGTTAAAGATATAATTATAAGATATAAAAGACAGCTTCATATTTATGGATATAAATATGACGGATATTGGAATACTTTAAATAATGTAAAATCATATGTTGATGTAAATATGGATTTTCTTAAAAGAGATATAAGAAACATGTTTACAAAAGAGTCACCTTTTATTGATACAAAGCCTAAGGATGAACCTCCGGCAAAATATAATATAGGTGCTGATGTAAAAGATTCTCTTGTAGGAAGCGGAAGCATATTAAACGGACATGTAAGCCATTCTGTTTTAAGCAGAAAAGTATTTTCCGGAGAAGGCTCTGTAATAAAAGATTCCATAATTATGGAAGGCAGTTATATTGGAAATAATTGTGTTATTGAAAATGCGATAATAGATAAACAGGTAGTTGTTTCAGATGATAAGAAAGTAATAGGAACTCCTGACAATCCTGTTATTATTGCAAAAGGTACAGTAATATAAAATTAACTTAATAGGGGGAAACAACCATGGAGATTACAGACGTAAGAGTAAGAAGAGTAAACAAAGAAGGAAAGATGCGTGCCATAGTATCAGTTACAATTGACGATGAATTTGCAGTTCATGATATAAAGGTTATTGAAGGCGACAACGGCGTATTTATAGCTATGCCAAGCAGAAAAACAGCAGACGGCGAATTTCGTGATATAGCGCATCCTATAAATTCAGCAGCAAGAGAAAAACTTCAAAGCGCTATTTTAAAAAGTTATCAAGAAGCACTTGAAAAAGAGGAAGTAGCTCAAGCTGAAGCTGCTGCTGTAACAGAATAATTAAAAAAGTTATAAAATAAAAAAGGGCAAAGTCATTTTTTGACATGCCCTTTTTTTATTTTATAAAAAAATATATTAAAATATTTTTAATTATGCTTTTTTAAATATTCTTTGATTTTTTGAAATGTAGAATCACTAATGACATGTTCTATGCGACAGGCGTCATTTTCAGCCGTTTCTGAATCAATTCCAAGAGATTTAATAAGAAACTCGGAAATAAGAAGATGTCTTTCATAAATGTTTTGAGCCAATAAAAGCCCCTCAGGTGTAAAAAGTATATTTCCTGAACTCTCAATAGTAATATATCCATTATCTTTTAATATTCCCATAGCACGGCTTATGCTGGGTTTGGAAAAACCAAGTTCCGTAGCTACGTCAACAGAACGGACAAACCCTTTTTTATTTTTTAATATAAGAATTGTTTCAAGATAGTTTTCACCGGATTCTTTTAGATGCATAAAAAAGCCTCCTCTATAAAAAATCCCTATTATCATGAAAAGGAGGAAAGACATGACAAAGGGACTTTCACAAAAAGTAAGGTATTTACAATTTTTAAGGAAATAGTAATTTTAATAAATTACTATTTTTATTAAAACTTAGGTTTAATAAGATCAGTAAACATATCAACAAGTTCAGGGTCAAAAATTGTTCCCTTTTTTTCTTGAAATCTATTAATAATCTCGTCAATAGTAAACTTTTTTTTCTGATTATTTCTGATACTCTCAAAAAATGATGCAATATGAATTATTCTTGATTCAATAGGTATTTTCTTTCCTTTAAGGCGAAAAGGCCCTTTTCCGTCATATTGCTCAAACTGATATTTAATAGCGGATATAATCTCATCTTTATAATCAAAAGATGCTAAAATATTTTCGGAATAAGATGCCTGCATAGCAAGTATAGAATAATAATCAGGGCAATAAATTCCGTTTTCATTAATAAGACACAAATCCGCATCGGTTATAGCAAGTTTTCCAATATCTTTAAAAAGCGCACAGTATTTAAGGTTCTCAAGTTTTTTCTGCGGCATTTTTAAAGCACGGCCAATTATTTTAGCATATTTTGCCGTTCGGCGGCAACTTCCCATATTACGAAAGTTACGTAAATCAATAGCGTAAATAATTGCGTTTACAAGCCCTTCATTCTTTTTTAAACTTGTTTCATGAAGAAGCTTATATTTTTGATTAGATTCAAACGACGCTTTGTCATTTTCATATGTTTTAAGCGCTTTTGATATAATCGAAAAAAGTTCGTCGGAATTATGAGGTTTTTGAATAAAACCAAAAAGTCCGGAATCGTTAATTGTATCAGTAATTTTATCAATAGAGACAGAATTTGTTAAAAGTATTTTTTTTATTTTAGAATTATG
The DNA here is from genome assembly GCA_947086655.1 of uncultured Eubacteriaceae bacterium. GTDB lineage: Bacteria > Bacillota > Clostridia > Lachnospirales > CAG-274 > CAMTZM01. The sequence goes on along the minus strand of CAMTZM010000007.1, from coordinate 16,486 downwards.
CTTATTAATACAGTTAAAAAAATCATCCCCATTATTTAAATAACAATAATCGCTTATTATTACAGGTACATTAGTGTTTTTATCAACTAATTTAAGCGCTTCGTCAGCGCTTAAAACAGTTTTGATTTTATAATTTTCACCAAAATATAAATTAAGCTGTTCGTAAAGCGCATCAAGTGTTGAACTTTCGGTATCAACGCAAATAATAGTTGGGTACATATTAATCACCGCCATAAAGAACCAAATTATATAAATTACAAATTCAGTATAACACAAAAAAGCAAAAAATACAAATAAAAAATAATTAAAACATATAAAAAACTAACCTTATATTTAAACAATGTTTAATATTATATTATTTTGCTTAAATATAAATAAATGTGGTATAATATTAAAATATGCAGTTAAATAAAAAAATTAGAGATAAGGAATGATATAATGGACAGCAGAAACACAAAATTAGCAAAGAATATTTTAAATTACTCTGTTAAATTGAAAAAAGGCGAAAAAGTTTTAATATCATCAAATGGATTTTCAGCCGTCGACCTTGTAAAAGAACTTATAAGAGAAACATACAATATAGGCGGCATACCTTTTGTAAATATTTCAAGTTCAAGCATTGAAAGAGAACTTTTAATGAATGTTACAGAAGAACAGCTTTTGATAAACGCAGAGTCTGACGCACTTAAAATGGAGAAAATGGATGCATATGTAGGAATAGGAGCAAGCGAAAATTCTTGCGAGATGGCAGATGTACCAGCAGAAAAGATGGATATGTACGGAAAATTATACACACAAAAAGTACATCATGATATAAGATTAAAGAAAAAATGGGTTGTATTAAGATATCCTAATTATTCAATGGCACAGGCAGCAGGAACAAGTCTTGATACTTTTGAAGATTTCTTTTATAAAGTATGCTGTCTTGATTATGAAAAGATGAGCAAAGCAATGGATGAACTTGTAAAGGTAATGGAAAGAACAGATAAAGTAAAAATAATAGGAAAAGGTACAGAACTTACTTTCTCAATAAAGTCTATGCCAGCTATAAAATGTGCCGGAGAAATGAATATTCCGGATGGAGAAGTATATACAGCCCCTGTAAGAGATAGTGTAAACGGTATAATAACATATAACACTCCGACACAATATCAATCAGTAGATTATGAAAATGTAAAACTTGAATTTAAAAACGGAAAAATTATAAAAGCAGAATCAAATGATACAGAGAGAATAAATAAAGTTTTTGATTCGGACGAAGGAGCAAGATATGTAGGCGAATTTGCTTTAGGAGTAAACCCATATATTACAAAACCTATGAAAAATATACTTTTTGATGAAAAAATAAGGGGAAGTTTCCATTTTACTCCGGGAAATTCTTATGATGACGCTGATAATGGCAATAGAAGTTCAATTCATTGGGATTTAGTGATGATACAAACGCCGGAGTATGGCGGCGGAGAAATATATTTCGATGATGTTTTGATAAGAAAAGACGGCGAATTTGTTTTAGATGAGTTAAAATGCCTAAATCCGGAAAATTTGGGATAATATTATTTGTATAAAATATATAATTGACTCTTACACTATGTCATAATTTATTATATAATTAATATGTAAATATGGGAAACGCTGATTTATAATAAATTAATAAGCGTTTCCTAAATATTTATTAAATAATATTTACTATATTTAAAACTTAGTTTCTTTTTATATTAAATTAAGTTTAGTATAAAAAGATGTAAAAAAAGGAGTGTGAAATTTCAATGAAGAGACAAAAGGTAGTAAGTGCTTTAATGTCTTTTGTAATGCTTTTTTCATGTTTTGCAGGATTTACCTTATCTGTTTCAGCGGAAGATGTTTCTAATGAAACCGCTTATAAAACATTTAATTTTACAAGCGCAGATATTGCTGAGACAATAAAGGTTGATTCAACAGATTTAGCATATACAAAAGAAAAAGGTTATGGATTTGTGGCAGAAACTTCATCTATGCCAAGCCGTTTATTAAATACTTCGCTTATAACAGCATCAGATGATGGTTTTTCTGTTACTGAAGACGGCAGCGGAGAATATTTACATAATACAAACGGAAACAATTATAATTATGGAGGAATGGTTTTCCGTGTTGATGTTTCTGAGGCAGGAGCTTATGGTTTAACAGTAAAGCTTGCTAAAGACTCAACGCAAAATAATACAAGTATTGCTGTAAACGGAACAAAGGCTAAAGACATAAAAAATGGAGGAAGCTGGGATAGTTCAGGTCTTGTTCTTAAAAATAATATAGCATCTTTTAAAGATGATACAACATGGGAATATGATTTTGTAACAGGTGAAAAATACATAGAATTTGAAATTGAGCCATCAGTTTTGCCTAAGGCTGGTGCAAGTCAGACTGTTTGCATTTCATCTATACAAATGACAAAAATAGCTAATAAAACTGCAGCAGCCGGAGAAAAACCAACTTTATTTATATTAGGTGACTCTACTTTAAAAACATATACATTTGAAGAAGCCGGAATGTCAGGCTACGGACAGGTATTAAAGAATATGTTTGACGAAGGAAAGATTAATGTAATAAATTACTCAATGGGCGGACGCTCAATGAAAGCAATGTGGTTTGAAAATCGCTTTAATGATGCACTTATGACAGCCAAAGAAGGCGATTTTATGATTATACATTCAGCTCACAATGACGAATCAACAGGACTTGAGGCAGGACCAGAGGCAAGATTTGGCCGTGGCTCAAATACACAGACATATACAAGATGGCTTAATGATATTTATATACCAGCAATGAAATCAAGAGGAGTTACTCCTATACTTGTAACATCAATGCCAAGAACAAATAATGGTTTGGCAATAGAAAAATTTAATCCTGACGCTCCGGCATTAATGACAGAGGCGGCTAAAAATGACAGCGAAGTACTTCTTGTTGATTTAAATACAAATGCTAAAAGCTATATGGCTGAATATGGTGCAGACCAGGTAAAAGCTATTTATATGAGTATTGAGGCCGGAGAAACTCCGGGGAAAACAAACAGCGGTTCTTATGCTAACGGACATCCGGATAATAAAATAGATGGTACACATTATAAAGAAGCGGCAGCTAAAGTATGGTGTAAAATTATAGCCGAGGAAATTTATAAAGAAGGCGACAAGGCAGACGCTAAACCTAAAATGGCAGAATTAAAGGGATATTTAAAAGATATAGTTACAGAGGCTTGTAAAAGCGGAGATTTTACAAAGGTTTATCCGGAGTGGACAAATGACGTATCTCTTGTTAAAAGCGGAAACGGCTCATATTACAGAAATCAGATAGAAAAACTTTTAAGCTTAGGTGTAATGTCTAAAGATGAGAATAATAATTTCCGTCCTGATGAAAATATGAGTACAAATGAATTTATTGAGGCTTTATGTGCAATTTGGGCTTTGGATTTAAATGATGTATTAATAGCAGAAGTTTTTGATAAATATTTATCTACAAATACACTTAAAAGAGAAGTAATGGCATCAATTATACTTGATGCGTACAAACTCCGTTTTGGAAGAAAAGACGACGGAACATATGCTAAACCTAAATATATGACTGATTACAACGGCTCAACTGTAAGTCCTGACGACCCTACTTATGACCCTAACCTTACAGGAAAAGAAGCTCAGTATTATCCTCTTGAGGGCTGGGGAAATATAATTGATAAAGATGAAATATCTCTTGAATATGCTGAAACTTTTTATGATGTTTATAATTTAGGACTTATGAGAAGTGAAGTAGGAATAGAAAGAGGAAAGATGAAAAATGGTAATGCTCTTGAACCAAAAGGAGATGTAACAAGAGCAAAAGCTGCTAAACAATTATGGTTTTTATGGGTTTTGGGACAGGATGATGTAAAAGCTGAAAACCAAATAGATACTGTAATTAAAAATGGAACGGCAGCTCCTATATCTTATAATAAAATAGAATATACTCCTATGACTTATGAGTTTAAAGACGTTAATATATCTAAAGACGGAAAATTATCTGTTTCACTTAATAAAAATGGAACTGAAGAAATAACAGCTAAACTTAATGTAAAAGTTTTTGATGAAACAGGGGAATTATCAAGCAAAGATTTTGAAATAGCAGCAGATAACACTGTAACAATTGACACTGTTGTTGAAAAAGGACAATATGTTGTTATGACAGTTTTAAACAGCGATGGTGCTGCTGTAAGTAAAGAAAGAAAAGCAGTTAGAACAGAACTTTTTGTTCCTGTACGTTCTTATACAGTTAAAAATACATCTGGAATTAAAAACGGAACAGTAGATTTGAAAAATTTATCAGAAGCCGGAAACGAAGTTAATTTACTTTCCTCTAATACAGATGCTGAAGGCAATTCAGTATGGACAGCTACTGAAAATGTAACGCCTGATATGGAACTTATTCCGGGATTATTCCCAACATGTGATATGGCTTTTTCAAGTAATTATGTATCTCATGCAAGTACTAATGGATATTTATCAAATGCCGGGAGAGAACGTTCAGGTTTTGTATTTACTCCAAGTTCAGACGGAGTTTTTACAGCAGATGTAACTAATCTTGGAAATAATAAAAATTTTGTTATAATTGATGATACTAAAACTGCTGAAACTGAAGCAATAGCATCAAGTCAGACACCTACTGTTTTATCAGGAAATGTTACTTTAAGTGCTCCTTTAAAAGCAGGTGTAAAATATTACATAGGAGTATTGGGTTCAAAAGGAAGATATACAAAAATAACATGGACTCCGGGAGCTCCTGTTGTTGAAATTCTTGCTAAACCGGGAGAAACTGTTGAGGTAACGGCTAATCCAAATGAAAACTATTTTGTTGAAACAGTAAAGGCTGTAAATGATACTGATGAAACAGAAGTTGCTTTGACAAAAGTTTCAGATACAGTATATACATTTGTTATGCCGGAATCTAATGTGACAGTTTTGGCGTCATTTAATACTGAAGTTAATCCTCCAAAGCCTCCAATAGGTGTTGAGAGCGAATTTGGAGATTTTAATAAAGATGGATATGTTACAATAGAAGATGCGTCTTTAATACTTCAATACGTTCTTAATCCGGATAATGTTGATTTAGATAAAGTTGATTTGACTAAGGCAGATGTAGACGGAGATAATGTTATAACAGCAATGGATGCATCTTATGTTATTGAGAAAGCGTTAAATGGAGCAGAATTTTTATTCCCTGTGGAAAATAAAAAATAGTAAATAAATTATTAGAAAACGTATTATAGGATTTATTTCCTATAATACGTTTTAGCGTGTCGACAAAGTCGACAACGCTGTCATCGAAAAAAAAGTTTTCGATGATTTTAAGCAGAAGAATAAAGAGACGTTTCTTCGTACAAGGCTTGAAAGCCCTTGAAACGTCTCTTTTCCTCAAACGGGCAAAGCCCGTTTTGCGGCTTAAAGTCTGCGACGCTTTTTCCATAAATTAAAGTTTTAAAAAAATTTTGATTTTCTCGACAGTCTGAACGTATTATAGGATTTATTTCCTATAATACGTTTTTTTTAATATTAATTAAAAAAATTAAGATTTTATTTTAAAATGTGTAGACAAAGTAAATTTTATGTTATAAAATAATAATATAAAGTCAAAGTTTATTTGCATTTTTGCTTTGCAAAAATACTCATAACCAATAGTTAAATTATAAAAACGCATGCGTTTTTATATGTGTTATACATACTATAATATATAAAGATGGTGATTATTTTGAAAGATAAAATATGTATGTTTACAGGACATAGAAATATAAGTAAAATTGACAGTAATTTAATAAAAACATATGTAAAAGAAAATGTAAAAAATTTAATAGAAAACAGAGATTATAATGTTTTTGTCTCAGGAGCGGCAAGAGGGTTTGATATTTTAGCAGCAAATGCGGTTATAGAGCTAAAAAAAGAATATTCAAATATAAAACTTATGCTTGCAATACCATGCTTAAATCAAACTAATGGCTGGAGGGAAGAAGATAAATTAGAATATATTAATATTGTTGAAAATGCTGATAAATTAAAAATTTTAAGTACGGATTATAAAGATGGGTGTATGATTAAAAGAAATAATTATATGGTTGATATGAGTTCTTATTGTGTATATTATTTGAGACAAAAAACAGGAGGTACATATAAAACGGTTAATTATGCCATTGATAAAAAATTAGTCTTAGTTAATATATATGAACTTATGAGCCAGGATATGAATACGGATATAGATTAAAAAAACGCTTTAAAATGATTTATTTTAAAGCGTTTTTTTATAATAATTTATTAAAGTTTTGGAATAAGTTTATAGTATTCTTCAACAGATGCGTCGTTTAAACAAGCTTCTATTATTTGTTTTCCGAGAGGAAGAAGCTCTTTTGTGTTAAATTGCTCAAGCTGGGATTTAAAGAAATCCGTAAGTATTTTAGAACCTACGTCATAACCCTCGTTTCCTACTTCAGGCTGTAAGTTTACTTGAAGTAAACCTTTAGGTACTACATTTCCGTCAATTTTTATAGATTTAAGAGCATAGCCTAAAATTGGACAGCGTGAAGGCTCAAGAACTTCCTGGCGGAATTTTGCTCCGCCACGGCGTGAAAGGTACTCACGTGTAGCCCATTGTCCGGAAAAACCTACTTTATAAGCACCTATATACTGATTAGGAATAAGTATATAGCGTGTTGAGAGAGTATCTAAAATCTGAGATAAAAGGAGGTTTGCCTGGTCTACTTTTTTACCTGTTGCAAAAGGCCAGTATGAACCTACACCTTCGCTTTTCATGCCTGATGTATTGTCAATTATACTTGGATTAGCAAAACCACGAGGAGCAACAAGACGCCAAAGCCATGCAAGTGCCGGCGGAAGTATATGAAACATTCCTATAATTCCATAGCTTGGATTTTCTTTTGTTGTAGGCGGAGTACGAACGCCAAAACTCCTAACGTCAACCTCAACGGAACCTTCAATTATGTTATTTTTAAGTTTGCGAGGCATAATAAGGCGTGGGTTAGGGCAAAGCTTGCCGGGGGCGTCTTCAATATGCTCCCATATAAGACATGTTGAATCAGGAACAGCATCCATATTAAGAAATACAAGAGGTTCCTTAGGCTGCGTACATGATTTTTCAATTTCGGGGTCAGTACCGTACTGCGTAATATTATCAACACGTAAAAACCAGCCGTCTTCAGCGTCGGCTACAACAAGTTTTTTACTGTCATTTTGAAGCGTTGGATGTGCAAGTGCCATATCGTCTGTTACAGGGTGAAGTTCTGATGTGTCGGTAATATTTACAAGAGTTTGTTCACCTGTAATTATATTTGTACCTAAGAGCAAACGACCGTCTTCTTGTCTGTGAAACTGCTCTGTCATTTCACTTTTTCCGCCGCCTGATGCGCCTTCGTGCATAATTGTAAGCGTAAGCTCGTAAGGTGTTACTATTCTAACAGTTGAAGCATGCAATGTTACCCATTTTTCTTGTTCACCTATATCAAGCAAAATACTGTAAACGCCTTTTTTAGCACTTGGACCAGGGTAAAGATTGTATGAAAATACTTCATGCATATCATAGCCTCTTTTATGCACAACTACTTGTTTACCTTCAAAATGAGTGTGTCTGAAAGGAGGAGCAACAAAAATAACAGCACGAGGTTTAAAGAAATTAGGAACTTTATTTGCTGGTATAAAACCTTGAAGGTCGGCAAGCGCTGCTGCAAAAAATGCCGCATTAGCCGGTACTATCGCAATAGATGGATATCCTAAATTCATATCATGATTTCCGGACCAGAAAGGAAGCACAACAAGTTTATCCTGTTTTTTTAACCAGTCAAGAGTTTCTGTTCTTGTTTCATCAAAGCTTGTTCCAAAACGGCTTAGATAAGTAGGTTTATCCGTAGGAAGGTCGTCGGCTATAACCATACTGTTAGGGTCACGGCGGCGCATTGATATATCGTCGTAATTAACAACAATACCGTTTTTACACCTAATAACATATGCTTCACGTATAGTTTTACCGTTTACCTCATAATCAACGTCCCATGTATTATTTTCACTTCCTCCAAGAGCAAGCTCAAAAAGTTCGCTTTTGCTTTGAGGAATAATAATATCTGCTCCGCTTTTTTTCAGCATATCGTCAAGATGCTGCGGGAGAACCATTTTATTAAGAATTGAAATAGTATCCATTTTTATAAATCATCCCTTCTCTATTAAATTATAAACATGCTAAAATATTATCTGAATTTAATCAGAATTTACTCATAAGTTTTTTGAAAATTTATTTGTATACAGCTAAATATGTAAATTTATTATATTTAAGTTATAAAAATAATTTAAAATTTATAACAAATTTGTAAACTTTGCGTATATAAAAAATATTTTCAAACAAACTTTGATGTATACAATTTTATAATAACAAAATTATCAAAATAAAACAAGTCTGTTAATAACTTTTAAATAAGTAATGGGGAAAATAATTTTTATAAACGAAATATTTTTGTTTCCTCTTAAAATGTATTAAGTAATAATGGTAATGTTAATATTAAATTTTTAAATAATGCTGACAGATAATAAAGACAATAAAAACTGCCAGCGGCAAATTTTAAGTTTTGTGCCATTGACAGTTTTTATTGTCTTTTATTTTAAAGTTTTTTTATATCTTCTATATAATTTTTGTAATGAATTTTTTGCCCTATTGTTTTTGTAAGGCGGTTAACTGTCGAATTAGGTGTAAAGCTTCTCTTTTTTGAGTAAAATTCAATAATTGTATTTATAAATTTATCAGGAAAAACAAGATACGCATATAATACATCTATTTCCTCTTTTGAAAGAGGGTTTATTTTGCAGTATTCGCTTATAAGTTCATTAGCGCCGGCGTAATTTTCGTTGTGTTTTCTTATGTATCTTTTTATTATATCAGCTAAATCCATTAAAGGTATATCAACTGTACAGCCTTCAAAACCCATAATATACACGCCTGTTTTTGAATGCAGTATTGTTTCTTCCATAAGCCCGTGATGTGCTATGGAGTTATTTTCAATAGCTTTTTTATAAAGCTTGTCGTAAGAAGATTCTTTTAAAAGATTAACTGACTTTTCTGCTTCATTTAAGAAAAAATCAAAGTTTTTAATAAAAATTATGTCAAAATCAGTATATGAACTTTTGTTTTGCGTCTGTTTTTTTAAAGCTTTAAACCTTTTAATTTTTTTTTCACAGTAATTTATCAAATTTTCACTTATAGGCGGCGTTTCATTAAAATTTTTAATAATAGCTGAATCTTTGTGCATTTGAGCTATGCGGCATATAGATTTTTTTATGCATTCAGCGTCTGAAAAGTCGCTTTCATGACCTTCTATAAAAGGCGTCATTGTATATGTATTATTTCCAAGCTGGTAATACGGACGATTTTGAACAGACGGTATAAATCTGTCTGTAAATCCAAATCCGTTTGTCAAAAGATTTTCCTTGACATTATGCGCAAAACATATCCTTTTTGCCGGAGAGGGATTAAGTCTTAATTGTTTTGTTCCCGTAGATGTTTTGAGTATATATAAAAGCTTTGATTTTGTAATAGATTTTGGATTTATATTAAAGCCGGAAAGAACTTGAGCATTTATATCTTCCATTGTTCCAAACCTCCTTTATACAATATTTTACGTTTATTAATATTAATGTACTGTATAAATGTATTCTTTTAAAATTAAGGTTAGAACAAAAAAGAGCGTTATATTTTACGGTAAAAAAACCGTATAATATAACGCTCTAAACAATATTGTAAAGACTGCGTTTTTTATAATATATGTTTGTCTATTAAGTTAATAAGATTTGCAATTTCAGGTTTTGTAATCTGAGCTGTTGCACCAAGCATATTACCCTTAATTTTCATTTCTTCGTTAATAAGCGAAGAAAATACAATTACAGGAAGTACTTTCAATACATCGTCTTCACGAATACACTTGAGAAGACGATGACCGTCCATTTTAGGCATTTCAATATCTGTAACTATACAACAAACGTGGTTTGTAATAGAGTCTCCAGTTGATTTGTATTTTTGGAGCAAATCCCAAGCCTCTTTTCCGTTTGTACACATTGTAAGGTTTACAAATCCAGCTTGCTCAAGACATTCCTGTATCATTTTTTCAAGAAGCGGAGAGTCTTCAGCTATAAGTATAGGTCTATCGTCTATTGAGCGTTTTCCAAGTGTCTTAACATCTTCAATTTGTATTCCTGTATCAGGAGATATATCAGCAAGTATTTTCTCAAAATCAAGAATTGTAATAAGTCTGTTGTCAAAACGAGCAATACCTGTGGCAAGTCCTTCCTCTCCGCCGTAAATAGTAGGGTCGGGTTTTTCAATGGATTCCCAAGATATTCTATGTATTCCGTCAACGGCGTGAACATGAAATGCTGTATTTGATTTATTAAAGTTAGTTATTATAAAAATACTTCTCTCAATTGTATCTGAAGCCGGAAATCCCATATAACTGCCTAAGTCAATAACAGTCATGATTTTATCACGAGGTTTAAAAATACCCTCAACGAAAGGGTTAGAGTTAGGCATTGGAGTAACAGGACCGTACTGCATAATTTCAACTATTTTGGCAACATTAATACCAAAGTGGCGGTCACCTATTGTAAATTCCATTACTTCAAGTTCATTAGTACCGCTTTCTAAAAGAATTTCATTTTTTTTATGCATATCAGAAGCAGCCATTTTAAATTCCTCCTCTTAATTTCTAAAAAGTTAATATACGCCATTAGGTCTTTGTTAAAGACTATTGGCATTTTTGCAAAGCAAAAATACTCATAACCGATGCATTAAATGGTAAAGTCCCATTTGCTGCAAGAGTAAGCATACCGCTTAAAAAATGCAGGACTTACTCCGTCGGTTAAAATCATACAAAATATGCTTATTTAATATTATATCATTTTGTATAGCTTTTGGAAAGGGGAAAATATTTAAAAAGCATTGTTTTATAAAATAAAAATTAATTGAATTATAATGTCGGATATGATAAAATTTTTTTTAACTTATGGAAATACTTGATAGAATCAAAAATAACTTTATAATGATAAAGCAAATTAATAATCAGGAGGAATTTTTTAATGTGCGGTTTCTGCGGTTTTACAGGCGAAGTTAATAACAGAGAATATGTTATTAAAAAGATGATGGATTGCATTGTTCATAGAGGACCAGACAGCGCCGGAGCTCATGTTAGCGGAAATGTGACAATGGGGTTTAGGCGTTTATCCATAATTGATATTGAAGACGGCTCTCAGCCTATGTATAATGAGGATGGAACAATTGTATTGGTTTTTAATGGAGAAATATATAATTATAAGGATTTAAGAGAGGCGCTTATAGAAAAGGGGCATAAATTTAAAAGCAATGCAGATACGGAAGTACTTGTACATTTGTATGAAGAAAAAGGAAAGGACATGCTTGAATATTTAAGAGGAATGTTTGCTTTTATGATTTATGACCTTAAAAATGATATAGCATTTGGAGCAAGAGACTTTTTTGGAATAAAGCCGTTTTATTATTCAATGGTAAACGGAAGTTTGCTTTTTGGTTCTGAAATAAAAAGTTTTCTTGAATTTCCCAATTTTGAAAAAAAGGTAAATAAAAAAGCTCTTGAAAATTATCTTACTTTTCAATATTCCGTACTTTCGGAGACATTTTTTGAAGGTGTTTTTAAACTTATGCCGGCACATTATATTATTTATGAAAATAATGAACTTAAAGTTGAAAGATATTATATGCCTGAATTTAAAAATACAGAAAAGAAAAAATTACAGCAAACAATAGCAGAGTTTGAAGAAGTAGTTCAAGAATCTATTGAGGCTCATAAAATCAGTGATGTAGAGGTAGGCTCTTTTCTTTCAAGCGGAGTTGATTCAAGTTATATAGCAGCAAGCTTTAAAGGCGATAAAACCTTTACTGTTGGTTTTGATTATGATAAATATAATGAAATTGATTACGCTAAACGCCTTTCTTCTAAAATAAATATTGATAATTATTCAAAAACGATTACTACTGAAGAATATTGGAACGCTTTGCCTAAAGTCCAATATCATATGGACGAGCCTCTTGCCGACCCTTCGGCGGTTGCGCTTTATTTTGTAAGCAAAACTGCCTCAGAGCATGTAAAGGTAGCATTATCAGGAGAGGGAGCAGACGAGTTTTTCGGAGGTTATAACATATATAGAGAACCTATGGATTTATCAATAATTACGTGGCTGCCTAAAAAAGTCAGAAAATTTATAGCGTCAGCTGTAAATTTAATACCGTTTTCATTTAAAGGAAAAAGCTTTTTTAACCGTGCTGCCAAAGATGTAGAAGAACGCTTTATAGGAAACGCTTATATGTTTACAAAAGAAGAAAGGGAAAAAATACTTAAAAATCCGCTTAAAAGTTATGCTCCTTCAGAACTTACAAAACCGTATTACGATATGGTAAAGGATTTTGACGATGTTACAAAGATGCAGTTTATAGATATTAATTTTTGGCTTATTGGGGATATACTGCTTAAAGCTGATAAAATGAGTATGGCAAACTCACTTGAGGTGAGAGTACCTTATCTTGATAAAGAGGTATTTAAAGCGGCAGCAGAAGTACATCCGGATTATAGGGTAAATAAAGTCGCAACAAAGTATGTATTTAGAATGGCAGCAAAAGATAAACTTCCTAACGAAGTTGCCTCAAAAAAGAAATTAGGTTTTCCTGTGCCTATACGTATATGGCTTAAAGAAGATAAATATTATTCTATTGTAAAAAAAGCTTTTACTTCTAAAGCAGCTAATGAGTATTTTAATACAAATGAAATAGTTTCTTTTCTTGATAAGCACAAAGCTGGAAAAGGTGATTTCAGCCGTAAAATATGGACTATTTATATGTTTCTTGTATGGCATGAGCAGTTTTTCTATTAAAATTTATTAATATATAAAATTAAAAATGGAGGATAAAAAAATGGGTGATTGTATATTTTGTAAAATAGCTAACGGACAAATACCGTCAAATACTGTTTATGAAGATGATATGTTTAGGGTAATACTTGACATATCACCGGCAAATAAAGGACATATGCTTGTTTTGCCTAAGGAACATGCAGATAATTTATTTGAAATAAGTGAAGATACTTTTGGAAAAGGTTTTATTTTAGCTAAAAAAATGGCTGAAGCTCTTAAAAAAGCAGTTGAATGCGAGGGAGTCAACATACTTCAAAATAATGGTTTAGAGGCAGGACAGACAGTAAATCATCTCCATATACATGTAATACCGCGTATAAAAGGTGATAAGGTAGTAATTAAAAGTGAAAGTGTTTCTGTTTCTGAAGATGAGTTTAAAACAATATGTGATAATATTAAAAATAATTTATAGAAAATTTATATTTAAAGGTATGATTATTTTCATTAAAAAAATCATACCTTTTATTTTTTATAAATACGCTTAAATTATTTTTCTTTTTTCTTTTGAAAGCCATGACATATTTTAATTACGGCTTTTTGAGGTATAAAACGTGAGCATAAAGCCATAACTCTCATATTAAAGGAAGGTATTATAACAGCTTTTTTATCAAACATTTTTTTGATTGCATATTGAGCTGTGTATTTAGGAGAAATTCCATTTACGGCAAATTTGACTCCGGCACGGTTGTTAAATTCAGTATTAACCGGTCCGGGGCATAAAACACTTACATACACGTTTGCACCTTTTGATATAAGTTCTTCATTTAAAGCAAGAGAAAGGCTTCTTACATACGCCTTTGATGCGTAATATGAAGATAAAAGAGGACCAGCCGGCATTAAACCGGCAACAGAAGATACGTTTAATATATAACCTTTGTTATTTTCAGTAAATTTTTTGGCAAATAATTTTGTAAGTATATGAAGACTTATTATGTTTAGTTTAAGCATATTTATTTCTTCTTCAAGATGCGTTTTTGTAAATTCGCCGAATATTCCGTATCCGGCATTATTTACAACTATTTCAATTTCAAGTTCTTTAACTTTGTCATATAACTCTAAAGCGGCATTTGTTTCTGATAAATCAATTTGTATGACTATTGCTTTATTTGAAAGCTCTTTTTTTATTTCTTCAAGTTTTTTTATATTTCTTGCCGCAAGTATAATGTTATAGCCTTTTTTATCTAACTCTTTGGCTATTTCAAGTCCTATGCCGCTGCTTGCTCCTGTTACAAGGGCATACATTTTCAAACCTCCTTATTTATTAATTTTTTAGATTCTTCAATAAGTATTTCACGATTGTTTTTATATGGATATCTATGAACAAAATCAAGCAAATTATCAAGTATAAAACCAACTTTTAAACCGTTTTTAACACCAAGATTTATTATGTCTTTTCCGTTTACCGCAAGATTTTTAAGAGTTATTAAGCCATTGTTTTCCTTTAAATTTTCAAATAATAAAAGAATGTTTTTAAGTTTCAATTCTTCATTTATATTATTTTCTGTTTTATAAAAGGCTTTTTTTACTAATATAATCTTTTTAAAAATATCTTCTGTTAAATTATTTGACGCTTTACGAATATAATATTCATCTAAAATTATATTAGTTTCAATATTTGCGGAAATAGCCGTTACTGTTTTTATTGTTTTCACATCAAATTTAAAACGCCGCATTACTGTTTGAGCAGATTCAGGGCATGAAAAAGCCATAATAGCTCCGTATAAAATATCGGTTTCTTTTGGAAGAATTGATATTATATCTAAAATTTTAATTTTTTTGTCTAAAGCATTGTCAAGCTCTTTAAAAAAGTATTTTAAAAGCCCAATATTTTTTAAAACGGAAATTTTTTCAGGATAATCAGACTTTAAAATTTTTGTAAATTCCTCTCTTATTCTTTCTATGCTTATGTTTTGTATTAAATGTGAATTTTTTTCAGCAGCTTCAAATGTTTCCCTTTCAATATCAAAATTAAGCTGAGCGCTGAAACGAACAGCACGCATCATTCTAAGTGCATCCTCTTTAAACCTGTCTTCAGCTTTTCCAACGGCTTTTATAATTTTACTTTTTATGTCCTTAATACCTTTAAAAGGGTCTACAAACCCTTTTTCATAATTATATGCTATTGAATTTATAGTAAAGTCACGGCGGCTTAAATCGTCTTCTATATTTTTTGTAAATGATACACTGTCAGGACGGCGGCAGTCACTATAATCCGATTCAACACGAAATGTTGTTACCTCAAATCCTATGTTTTCAATAAGTACAGTTACAGTTCCATGCTGTATTCCTGTATCATAAGTATGAGAAAATATTTTTTTGACATCTTCAGGTTTAGCTTGAGTAGTTATGTCCCAATCATCAGGGGTTTTGCCTAAAAGATAATCTCTTACACAGCCGCCTACAATATATGAGTCGTATCCGTTTTCTTTTAATTTATTTAATATATATTCTGCTTCTTTTGAAATTTGCATTTGTATAACTCCTTTATACTTCAAGTGATATATTCTCAAATATTTTGCCGACACCTTCATGCCAAAGAGGGTCTTCTGCATATCCTCCTGTTCCGTTTTGCAAATTAAGCCATTTAAGAAAATCAGCGTTATAAGGGCGCTGTTTTGATATTTTAATAATTGTTTTGCAGGCAATTTCAGCGGAATCATTTGTAGTTGTATTGTAAATTTGCCAGCTTCCAAATACGTTAAAAGGATTATTCGCAATTTTAGATGCATAAGGGTGAGTTTTTGGAACAAAACTTTGTTCTTTACCGGTTATGGCGAATAAAAGACATGGATTTATATTATATTTTTTTCCGGCATTTATTATATCACTTATATAAGGTTCAAAGGCAAGAAAAGAATTTTTTTTATCAAGATAAGCTTTAAGCTTGTTTATATCAACCTCTCTATACTGATATTTAGGAGGTATGTTGTTTGTGTCAATTTTTTTTGTTATAGTTTCTTCATGCGGATATTTATCTGAATAAATAATAGTTTCCGTATATGATTTTCTTACCGTTTCTTTTTCCGGGCTAAGTATTATTATAAAAAATGATGTAACAATAAATATAAGTGAAAATAATATAATCCTTAATTTTTCAGCTGTAATTTTCTTGTTCATAATAATACACCTGTTTTTAATAATTTTTATTTATGTATTAAAATTTAAAATTTTGAAGATAAAACCAAAAATATAAATCTGTTTTCTCTCTATTTTATCATTAATTCTATTATTTGTCACTTATTAATTGAAATATTTTTGAAATATGTTTGAAATATATGAAAAATAAAATATACACAAAGTTAAATATTTTTATAATATTAATATAAAAATACAATTTTAAATCATTAAAAAAATCAAAAAAAGTATTGACAAAGTTTTATTGATGTGGTAATATAATCAAGTCTCATTGAGAGATGTATTTATTTGAACATTGAAAACTAAATAGCAGACACAACAAGAGCCGACTGATATCGAAAGATATAAGTCAAAGATATAAAGTAAGGCAAAAAGAC
>CAMTZM010000006.1 GCA_947086655.1 uncultured Eubacteriaceae bacterium | reverse complement strand
AAAAAACAAGGAAATATCGGTTTAATTAAAATCTAATCCGATATTTCCTTGTTTTACAATAAACTTAATTTAAAATATATTCGAATTATTTTTCATTAAAAATAAATTTTTCATGTACTGCATTTGCCGCTCTATCAGCATCTTTCTCGCTTACAAGAACAGATATTTTAATTTCTGAAGTAGATATCATTTTAATATTTATTCCTTCGTTATAAAGTGCTTCAAACATAGAAGCCGCAACACCGGCATTAGTAGCCATACCGCCTCCTACAATAGAAACTTTAGCTACTTCCTCATCATGCAAAATTTCCGAATATCCAAGTCTTTGCTTATTTTCCTCAAGAATTTTCAACGCCTCGTTTAAATCACCAGCAGCAACAGTAAATGATATATCTTTTGTATTTTTGCGTCCTATTGACTGTAAAATAATATCAACGCTGACTTTATTTTTAGCTAAAATAGAAAATATAGCAAAAGCTATACCCGGCTCATCTTTCAAATTACAAACAGCAATTCTCGCTACATCTTTATCAACAGCTACTCCATTTACAAGCATTTTCTCCAAAGCAGATTCCTCCTTAACAATAGTACCTTCATCATTTGTTAAACTTGAACGAACAACAAGATTTACATTATATTTTTTAGCAAGTTCCACAGAACGGTTATGAAGAACTTTAGCTCCAAGAGATGCAAGTTCCAGCATTTCATCATAACCTATAACGCTAAGTTTTCTTGCGCTTTTTACGATTCTTGGGTCAGAAGTATATACACCGTCAACATCTGTATAAATTTCGCATAAATCAGCATTAAGCTTTGCTGCAAGTGCAACAGCCGATGTATCCGAACCTCCTCTCCCGAGAGTCGTAATATCGTCGTTTCTGTCAACTCCTTGAAATCCTGTAATAACAACAATATTTTTAGCATCAAGTTCCTTAGAAATTCTTTCAGTTGCAATATTTTTGATTCTTGCATTGCTATGTGTAGATGTTGAAAAAATTCCGCATTGCTGTGCGTTTAATGATACAGCCGGAACTCCCAATTTCTGCAAAGCCATTGCCATTAGCGCAACCGACTGTTGTTCACCTGTGGATAAAAGCATATCCAATTCCCTTTTTGAAGCATCCGGATTTATTTCATTTGCTTTTTCTATAAGTTCATCTGTGGTATCGCCCTGTGCTGAAAGAACAACAATAAGTTTATTCCCTTTTCTATAAGAATCAACAATACGATTAGCTACATTAAAAATCCTTTCTGCATTAGCTACGGAAGTACCTCCGAATTTCATAACTATTAACAATTCTATTTCCTCCCTATCCTTCAAACCTGATTGTATTTAATACTTCAGATACGCAAGTTTCATTAATAAGCTGATTTATTTTGTCATTTATAATTTTTTCTGTTTCCACATTAGTAATAAAAGCAAATTCATAATCATTGTTTTTAGAAAATACAATTTTATCAGTACCAAATAAATTTTTAACAGCGTTAATAGCCTTTTCTTTATCAGTATATGAAATTCTTATAAATTTGCTGACTTCAACACCGTCAATATCTAAAATATCTAACTTTTCAGAAGACCATGCAGTCATAATATTTCTATTTAAGTGCTTAACAGCATCGACAACATCAGCCACAACAGCGCTGGCTGTTGGAAGTTTTCCTGCTCCCTTTCCATAGAACATAACATCACCTATAACATTTCCTTTTACAAGTATTGCATTAAATACGTCATTTACCATAGAAAGAGGATTTTCATAACCAATTATAACAGGAGAAACTCTTGCCCAAACGCCATTATTATCTATTTTAGCCGACGCAAGAAGTTTAATACTCATTGACATTTGTGTTACATAATCAATATCTGCTTTAGTTATATTTGTTATTCCTTCAGTATATATACTTTCATAATCTATTTGCTTGCCTATGGCAATAGAAAGAAGTATAGCAATTTTTCTGCATGCATCAAATCCTTCCACATCAGCAGAAGGATTTCTTTCAGCGTATCCTTTATCTTGTGCGGTTTTTAAAACCTCGTCATAATCCAAACCTTCTTTTGACATTTTTGTAAGCATATAATTTGTAGTTCCATTTAAAATTCCTGTTATTTCATAAATTTCATCAGCAGTTAACGACTGATTTAAAGGTCTTATAATCGGAATGCCTCCTCCAACTGATGCCTCAAAAAGAAAATTTATATTTTTTTCTTTTGCTGTTTTTAACAGTTTAGCACCATATTTAGCAACAAGTTCTTTATTACTTGTAACAACACTTTTCCCATTTAAAAGCGCCTTTTTAACAAATGTATACGCCGGCTCTACGCCGCCCATAACCTCTACTACTATTTTTATTTCATCATCATTTAAAATTGTATCAAAGTCATGTACAATATACTTTTGAACCTCATCTTCAGGAAAATCCCTTAAATCAAGAACATACTTTACTCTTATTTGCTCATCAGCATTTCTATCTATACTTGTTTGATTTTTTTGAAGAACCTCCCAAACTCCAGACCCTACTGTACCATATCCTAAAATCGCTATTTTAACCATTAATTTCACTCCCTCGCCAATATTTTAAGTGAATACACACCATTTATTTTACTAAGTTCATCTAAAACCGAATCGATTTTTGTATCAATTCCAATTTCAATTGTAATTGTAACATTAGCAACACCATTTATAGGTATAGTTTGATTAATTGTTAGTATATTAGCGCATTTTTCTGCAATAACATTTAAAACATCAGATAATATTCCTGATTTATCGCTTAAATTAGCTCCTAAAGTAACAGTTCGTTCTGTTGAGTTTTCACCTAACTCAAAAACGTAATCTCTATACTTATAAAAAGCGCTTCTGCTTATACCAACACATGCCGCAGCCTCCTGCACTGTTTTGGTATTGTCTTGTGCCATAAGTTTTTTAACTTTAATAACCTTGCTAAAAACCTCCGGAAGTACCTTTTTATCTACAATAAAGTACCTGTTCTGCATAAAAGCCTCCAAATGTTCATGTATCAAAAACAAATGTTTTTCATACATGGAAATATACCATACTTATTACAAAAAATCAACACTTAAATTATTTTTTTTATAAAAATTGACGCAGACAAAATCTGCGTCATATTATTATTTTTAATTCTACAAAAAACTTACTTAATGTCTATTAAATAAATCTGACAAATACCTAAGTCCGCTTGCATTATTGCTGCAAAAATCATTTTCACTGCATCTATACTGCCAATTGCCAGAAGCTACTCCGGGTGTATTCATACGTGCTTGTGTTCCTGAAACGCTTATATCTTGCATAGGGATAACTGCAAATTTAGCACATGATGAATAAGCTTGTCTAATCATATCCCAAACAGCATCATTTCCGGAAACATTTAAAAGACGCCTAAAGTAATCTTTCTGTCCTTCTTCTGCACTGTCATACCAGCCTTGCGTCGTATCGTTATCATGTGTTCCGGTATATACAACATAATTATTGCTGTCATAATTATGAGGCAAATAAGAATTTTCACTTGACCCGTCAAAAGCAAACTGTAAAATTTTCATTCCCGGAAATCCAAGTTTATTTCTTAATTCAATAACCTCTTTGTTTAAGTCTCCTAAATCTTCAGCAATAATACTAATATCCCCCAATTTTTCTTTTATAGCATCAAAAAGTTCCTCTCCCGGACCTTTAACCCATTTTCCTTTTACAGCAGTCTTTTCGCCATAATCAACAGACCAGTAAGATTCAAAACCTCTAAAATGGTCTATTCTAAGTATATCTACCAATGAAAGCATAGATTCTACTCTTTTTATCCACCATTCATATCCGCTTTTTTTATGTACTTTCCAGTCATAAAGCGGATTTCCCCAAAGCTGCCCTGTCTCGCTAAAATAATCTGGAGGCACTCCGGCAACCTTTACAGGTTTTCCTGATTTATCCATACAAAACAGATTTTTATTGCTCCATGTATCAGCGCTGTCAGCTGCTACAAAAATAGGAATATCACCTATTATTTTAATACCATTTTCATTTGCGTAATCTTTTAATTTTTTCCATTGATAAAAAAACTCAAATTGAATAAACTTATAAAACATAATTTCATTTTCAAGTTTTTTTCTCCATTTATTTAAAGCGGTCTTTTTTCTACTAACCAAATCGTCAGGGAATGAATTCCAACAAGCGCCGTAAAAACAATCGTTTATTTGATTTTCAGTCATAGAATCAATATTATTTTTTTTATACTTTTTATATTCTTCAGTTTCATAAGTATTTTTTCTTTCCTGTATAAAATAGTTTTTAAGTGAAACAAACAAACAATAATCATCAAGCCAAAATTCATTTTTTTCTGTAAATTCATTAAATTCCAAGTTTAACTTAGCTTTATTTTTTTTATTTTTAAAATTTTCAAAAGCAGTTCTATATAAACCATATTTAAAATCAATAACTTTTCCAAATTCAACCTTTTCATTTGAAAAATTTGGAACATCACCTATTTCCTTTTCATTTAAAAACCCGTCGTCAATAAGCATATCTGGGCTTATAAGCAAAGGATTGCCGGCAAATGTTGAAAAACTTTGATAAGGAGAATCACCAAAACTTGTATGTCCTAAAGGTAAAATTTGCCATAAACTTTGCTTTGCTTCCTTTAAAAAGTCTATAAATTTGTAAGCCTCCTTTCCAAAATCGCCTATTCCATATTTACTTGGAAAACTTGTTGGATGTATTAAAATTCCTCCACGTCGTTTATTCATATAAAAACCTCCTTTTAAGATATATTATATTCCAATAAATCCCTTATTTCAATTATTTATTATAAGTACGTATAAAATATTATTTACAAACTTTAAATTTTTTAAAATTTTATTCATAATTAATTAGTATTTCCTTTCCTTCCAATATGATTATAGTATTAATCAAACTTAAAAGCTAAAAATATTTATTAGAAAGCATTAATTAATAATTTATGTCTTTCTGAATTTATAAAAAGGGAGGTTTTTAATATGAGTATAAAAAGTATAAAAAGTCTATTGTCAGTCAGTATTATCGTAGCTTGCTTATCATTAGTGGGCTGCGGAACAGGAAACAATGATACAAATAATAACATGGACAATAATGGAACTGACGGTTCAAACCTTTCAAATAGTATAAACAGACTTTTTGACGGAGCCGGTTCTGGAACAGACGGAACAGGTACAGGCACTGATACAGGTACAGACATGTATGGTAACACAACAGGATATACAGGTACTAATTACGGAACAGGAAATTATTCAGGAAACGGATATAACTTAAACGATACTAATTACGGCTTAGGAACTTACAACGGTTTAAACAATACAGGTACAAACAATAAAAATAACACAAATAATAAAAATAACACAAACACAGGAACAACTAAAGCCGGCATGAGTGGAGCAGAAAACATTACAGGCAATGAAAATTTTGGCACAAATAATATAATGAGCTCATTAACTAAATAAGTATATTTCTTTAATTAAAAAAAGTCCGAATAAATCGGACTTTTTTTAAACATAATTTTATTTATACTATATTAAAAATTTTCTATAATGCCATTAATATAGTAACTTTTAAATAATTTTCAAAAAATATGATTATATATGTATTTACATACTTTTTATTTTTCATAATCTAAATAAATGAAAGGCTTATGAAAAACCGTGACAGAAACAAAAGTCGGTGGTATAATAAAGAAAAAAACAGTTAATTCATATTTAAAAATTATAAACTTTTATATATAACTATATATAATTTTTAATTCACTTAAATTAATAAAACAAGGAGACAAAGAAAAATGAAAAATGTATTTTTAATTTTTATAATATCATTGTTTTTTTTAACTTCGTGTTCTAATGCTGATAAAACAAAAACGGAAGAAAATGATAAACTTAATGTTTACACAAGTTTTCATGCTGTTTATGATTTTACATCAAAAATAGGCGGAGATAAAATCAATCTTAGCTGTTTAGTTCCATCAGGCTCACAGCCTCATGATTGGGAGCCATCTGTTAAAGATATGTTAGAATTGGAAAATACAGATATATTTTTTTATAACGGAGCTGGAATGGAAAATTTTATTGAAAAAATCAAAAAATCCATTGACAGCAATAACTTAAAATATGTTGAGCTTTCCACTGCCGCCGAACTTATAAAAAATGAAAATGACATAAATGACCCCCATGTGTGGCTTAACCCACGTAATGTAATAAAAGAAATGGAAATGATAAAAAATACATTATCAAAATATGATTCAGATAATGCGTCATATTACGAAAAAAATTTTAACGAGCATAAAGAAAAACTTGAAAAACTTGACACTGACTTTTTAAACGCCGTATCAAAATTTAAAACAAAAAATATAATAACTTCTCATGAAGCGTATGGTTATTTGTGCGATGCCTATGGCTTAAATCAAGTCGGCATTGAAGGGCTTATGGCTGAAAGTGAACCTTCCCCCTCTAAAATGGCTGAAATTACTGAATATATAAAAACTAACAATATAAAATATATATTTTATGAAGAACTTTTAAATCCTAAAACAACACAAATAATATCTGATGAAACAGGCTGCCAGCTTCTTGAGTTAAGTGCTTTTGAAGGTCTTACAAAAGAACAGTCCGATAACGAATATGATTATTATTTAGTTATGTATAAAAATTTAGATAATTTAAAAAAGGCACTTGGTGAATAAAAATGAGCATACTTAAAGTAAAAAATTTAGACTTTAATTATTCGGATAAACAAATAATTAAAAATTTAAGCTTTTCTGTGGAAAAAGGCGACTTTTTGTGTATAGTTGGAACTAATGGAACTGGAAAAAGTACACTTATAAAATTAATTTTAAATTTATTAAAACCAGATTCCGGAGAAATTTTATTATATGGAAAAGACTCAAAAAATTTTAAACAATTTGATAAAATAGCTTATGTATCACAAAAAGCCACAAATTTCAATGCTGCCTTTCCGGCTACTGTTGAGGAAGTCGTATCAGCCGGTCTTTATTCAAAAAACGGTCTTTTTAAATTCAAAAAAAGTACAGATAAACAACAAATAAAAAAAGCACTGGATACAGTTGGCATGTACGATTTTTCCAAAAAACTTATAGGCAATCTTTCCGGAGGACAACAGCAAAGAGTATTTATAGCTAAAGCACTTGTAAGCAGCCCTGAAATAATATTTTTAGATGAACCAACAGTTGGAATAGATATGAAAGCGGTAGATTCAATATGCTGCCTTTTAGGTGATTTGAATAAAAAGCATAAAATAACAATAATTATGGTTACACATGATATTTCTTCGATACTTTATCACGCAAATAAAGTTTTAAATTTAAGTGAAGATGGTCATATACGTATTATAAGCGCTGAAGATTACAGAAACGAAACTATATCCGAACATTACAGACATGATAAAAATTGCTGAAATATTTCTTTATATGTAACTTAAAAAGATATAAAAAAGAAAGGAGAAACTGCTGGATAAAATATCCATAAATATTTATAGATATTTTTGTCTAAGCTTTAAGCAGCATACTAAATAATGGAATTATTATCTTATGGATTTATACAAAGAGCTTTTTTAGCCGCTTTGTTAATATCAATAATAACACCTCTTATAGGAAACATAATAGTTTTAAAACGCCTTTCTACAATAGGGGATGCTCTTGCTCATGCCGGACTTGCTGGTGTTGCCATTGGTCTTTGTGCCGGATTAAATCCAATACTTTCAGCTGTAATATTTTCCATAGCAGCAGCATTAGCAATAGAATATATAAGAAGAGCATTTTACAGATATTCAGAAATGGCAACCGCTATTGTACTTTCATTTGGAGTTGGAATTGCCGCTGTTTTTTCAGGTTTTGTCAAAAACTCGGCTGATTTTGGCAGTTTTTTATTTGGAAGTATAGTAGCGGTAAGTCAATTTGAATTATATATGGTAGTAATATTAAGCATAATAGTTTGTATAGTTATGATTATACTTTACAGAGAACTTTTTT
Source organism: uncultured Eubacteriaceae bacterium (assembly GCA_947086655.1). Classification (GTDB taxonomy): domain Bacteria; phylum Bacillota; class Clostridia; order Lachnospirales; family CAG-274; genus CAMTZM01. The sequence goes on along the minus strand of CAMTZM010000006.1, from coordinate 97,544 downwards.
ATATTACATTTGATGAAGAAGGCGCTCAACTCTCAGGAGTTCCTGTAAAAAAAGTTAATTTTTTATTTACATTAATAACTGCCGTAACAGTTTCAATTGCCTCAAGAACAGTGGGTTCACTTGTTATATCTTCTCTTATGACAATACCTGTTGCCTGCGCTATGCTTATAAGCAAAAGTTATAAATCAAATGTAGTTTTATCTGTTATGTTTGCGCTTTTGTTTACAATTTCAGGATTATTTATCTCATTTTTATATGACTTAAAACCGGGCGGAACTATTGTTCTTATAGGAATATTTGTATTAATAATACTTCTGCCGTTTAGGCGTAAGAATTAAAGGAGGGACTAATATTGAATCATCAGACAGAAAAATTTCTTCAGCTATATAAGGAACTTGAATATGAAGGTCGTCGTGTGTACTTTCCAAGTGCTAAAGAAAATGAAAGTATTATAGGCAGACTTCTTTGTGTTCCTCAGCTTAAAGCATATAAAGACGATTTAGACTATTGTCGTGTAGTTAGAAACTTTTTAACGCATAATCCAAAAGTTGGAGGAGTATATCCAATAGTTCCATCACAAGAAATGATTCATTTGCTTAGGCATTGCGTAAATGTTATCGTTAATCCTCCCCTTGCAATTGATTATGCTATACCTATTAAAAAAATGTTTACAGTAAAAATAGACTCATGTATAATGGAAACTGTAAAAATAATGAATAAATTTACATATACACATGTTCCAGTATATGACGAAGAAAAACTTATTGGAGTTTTCAGTGAAAATACAGTTTATTCTTATATGTGCTGCAAAAACGATATACATATATCTGAAAATACTACTTTAAGAGAATTTATAGACTATCTTCCAATTGATAAACATATAAATGAATACTTTTCGTTTATACCTAAAAAAATGCTTTTACACGAAGCCGAAGAACTCTTTAAACACAATTTTGAAAACAATAAACTTCTTGCCGCTGTTTATATTACTGAAAACGGACGCAGCAACGAACCTATACTTGGAATGCTTACTCATTGGGATATACTTTTATCGGAATACAATTAACAATAAAATATTAGTACAAAATATGTTTAGAACATATATGAAAACTAAAATACACAAAAAAATAATGAAAAACAAAATTACAGGGCTGTTAATTAACAGCCCATTTTTATTATTTTTATTTTTTATTTCTAATCATAATTAAAGCGTTTTTCATAAAATTTCTGTTATAATAAGCTAAAAGAAATACAGAAATAATAAATACCGCAATATTTATAAACAAATTAAAATTAATACAAATCAAACATACTAAACAATATATAATAAGCATTATACATATAGGTATCCAATTTATTTTAAATTCTACATATTTATTTACAAATATATATCTTGAAATAAGCATTACAAAAGCACCAGCGACCTGAGCAATTATTATAGAATGAAGTCCAAATTTATCAATAAACCCATAAGACAAAACAACAGTTGTAATAGCGCCCAATACAGTAGTTATAAATTGATATTTTGTTTTTTCTATAACTTGGAATACAGTACCAAAACCTGTTGTCATTATCATAATAAGTGAATACATAAGAAGCATTGGAAAATAAACAATTGAATCATAATACTCAGTATTTTTTATAGTATAATAAAAAATAACAATAACCGGAGCAGCGGCAATAATCATAGACTGAAAAATTCTAAACAAATTTTCAATAGTATTTTTAAAACTTTCTCCTATTCCTTCCGTCTTTGCCGATATAAGCGCCTCCTCAATAATAGCCATATTTATAACTGAACCAAGCATACTTATAACAATAGCAAATTTATTGGCAAATGCATACATACCATTATATTCGTCTCCAAGCCTATCCTTTATAACAGTACGCCCAAAACCAGTAATTAACCATGTTGAAATCAAATTAAGAACAAGAGGAGCGGAAAACAAAAACATTTTTTTTAAAACTTTTAAATCAACACTTTTTATTTTTATTCTTTTTAATATTTTTATTCTTGTTTCAAGTATAACAGCAATTACTACATTTCCAAATATATAAGAAATAAACAAAGCTTTAAGCCCCATAGATAAAAAACATATTAAAAAAATATTAAGCGTAAAATTAACAGCCGTACCAATTATCCCTGTAAGAACATATATTTTATTTTTACCCAAAGCACGTGCGTAATACTGCCATATAAACATAAAAGCATAAGAAATAATCATAAAAACAAAATAAAAAAGAGTTTTATGACTATTATCTATAATATTATAAAAAACAGCAGCAGCAAATATAAACAAAGACGCTGTAATTGTAAAAACAGAACTTGTCGCAATTATTTTATTCTTTTTTATATCATCGTCTTCTTGTATTACAAATTTAAGTATTGCCTCCCAAATAGCTACAAAGCATATAGGAACAATAATGTTCATAATAGTTTGCGCATAGTCAAACTCTCCAAGTTCCTCACTTTTTATATAAAAAGCATATATGGGAACAAGAACAAACGTCAATATTTTTGATGATAAATTGCCTATAAAATAAAGTCCTGTTTTTTTAATCAGTTTTTTACCTTCCATTATTTATTATCAGCGTCAGGCATTTATTATTTACGCCGCTTAGCTGTTTCCTCCTTTTTGCGTATAAATATAAACACTGAATATATGTTTATGTCTAATATTATTTTTTATAAAGCTTTCGTGTTATTTCGACTGATTTTTATTGTATCATATTAGTTTTTACTTGTCAATAACGCATATAACAAAGCGTCTATACATTATTTAATATTTTTTAATTATATTTATTATTTAATCAAATTTATAGCGTATTTCAATTGTCAAATACTCATAACCGACAACTAAACTAATGGAGTAAATGGGATTAAAATCCCACTTACTCTACCAGTTAAAATACGCTATAATAAAATATAATTATTTCCATATAACATTACATATCCAAAGACTTGCAGCAACTCCGGCAAAATTTGCAAACATTGCTCCGGCAAGTGTATATCTTGTTTTTGTAACTTTTACAGACATAAAATAAACGCTCATTGTATAAAATACTGTTTCTGTACAGCTCATCATTACGCTTACAAAACGTCCTAAAAATGAATCAGGACCATAATTTTTAAATAAATCAAGAAGTATTCCCGTTGAAGCTGATGAAGAAACGAGCCTCATAAATGTTAAAGGAACTGCTTCCGTAGGAAATCCTATAAGTTCTGCTAAAGGTGAAACAAGCTGACTAAAAATATCAAGTGCACCCGACGCTCTTAAAATTCCAACTGCAACCATTAAACCTATAAGTGTAGGCAATATTTGCAGTACAGTTTTAAATCCATCCTTAGCTCCTTCAATAAATACATCATAAATACTAATATTTTTTGAATATCCGTATAAAATAATAAATACAAAAATCATTGGAACCATAAGATTAGAAAAAAGTAGCATTAATCTCATTTTACATACCACCTTTCAATAACTTTTGTAATTGCTATACCTGCTAAAGTTGATATAAATGTTGCAAAAAAACCCGGACCTATAATTTCAGAAGGACTTTGAGAATTATATTGAGACCTATAAGCAATTAAATTTACACATATAAGCTGTAAAGAAGACATATTAAATACCATAAACATGCACATTGATTTACTTGCCGTATCTTTTTTTAAATTAAGTTTCTGCATTTCTTCCATTGCCTTAATTCCGGCAGGAGTTGCCGCCCATCCAAGTCCAAATATATTAGCTATTACATTTGTGGCTATGTACTCAAGCGATTTATGTTTTTTGGGAATATCTGGAAAAAGAAATCTTAAAAAAGGCATCATTTTTTTTGAAAGAACCTTAATTAATCCAGCTTCTTCTGCTATTTTCATTAAACCAGTCCACATTGATATAATCCCAAGCATAGTAATACATGTTGTTACAGCCTCTTTTGAAGAATCAACCGCCGCATTTGTTATATCAGGCATTTTTCCTGTAAAAGCAGCGACGGCTATACCAATTAGAATCATTACACCCCATAAATAATTAAGCATATTTTCAATCCTTTCATATTTAACATGTTTAATTATATAATATGTTCAAAAATTATAATTAAAACTTAATAATTAATATCTTAAAACGAATGTAAGTATTACCTTAAATTGTTAAATTTTTATGAACTTTTTATCATAAAAAATATAATGTATACATAGAATAGAATAATTATTCATATAATAGACTATATTCGACAGCTTCTAAGGATTTAATACATATTTTTTCAATATTAGAGTTAATTTATTAATTTGTTCTAATAATTGACTTTTAAGAAATTATATGTTAATATGTATGGGAGGAGGCGATATATATGAAATCAACAGGTATAGTCAGAAAAGTTGACGAGTTAGGCAGAATTGTACTTCCAGTAGAACTTAGAAAAAGTCTTGGAATAAATATTAAGGACCCCCTTGAAATATTTACAAGTAATGATAGGATTGTCCTTAAAAAATACGAACCGGCTGATATCTTTACCGGTGAAATGAGAGACCTTATAGAATATAAGGGGAAAAAAGTATCTAAAAATTCTATTAAGGAAATGGCTGAACTTGCCGGATTTAAACTCAGTAATGCTAAAAATGATTCTGATACCCTCGACGACGACGATGATTTAGACCTTGATTTATAAAAATATTATCATTTAATTATAAAAAAAGTCCGTAACGCATTAATTTTTTTGCTTACGGACTTTCTTATTATTTTCATTTAATAAAATTTGTATAATATTTATACTTTCAAATTTATTCCTTCTGATTTTAAAAGAGACTCTAAATATGATGAATCATTAGATGTATATGCACTGTTAAGCACACTTGAAATCCAGCTTTTATTGTTAGTTTTAGATAATATACAAGCCGACCTAAGTTTTTTGCCGCCTTTTTTAGATACACTCCATGAACTTAAAGTTCCATCTGCACTAATAATAAATCCATGAGAAACTAACTTCTTGCCTTTTAAAGCAAATTGTTCTTCAAGCGAACTTTGCATTTTACTGCAATCATAAATAAGAGCTTCATACTCAAGCCGTTTTTCTGGGTTAAATCTCATTTGCTGCAATATAGTTGAATCTATTGATATATTATTTAATCCCTTTTTGTACGCAACTTTACTTGTCGTAAAATTCATATCTTCATGACCCTTTGATACTTGCTCAAGAATATCCGTACTCATTTTTGGATTTTTCTGTATTTTATTTTGAGCATAAGCGTAAGCCGTTTCTGAAACCCAGCTATTTCCAACTTTAATAGCCATAAAAAATCCCCCTTACTATAAGAGTAAGCACTCCCCTCTTAAAACAGTGAGTGACTTCCTCCGTCGATTAAATTACTCTCCATCATCTTCATCTGTTTCATTTTCTTCATAATCAAGCGCATAATAATCTTCTCTTATCTCATCATCATCGGAATCTTCTAAATCATCTAATTCATCGTCTTCAAAATCGTCATCTTCAAATTTATCTTTAGTTAACTTGCCTTTGACTTTCATAATAATTAAAGCTGCCGCAAGTACAACAACTATCATACCCATAATAATAAATATTATAGTTTTTGATTTATTACGACATTGAATTTTCCTTAAAGAATCCCTGATTTCACTTATAACGTAATCATTTTTCATTACAACATCTCCTTTTAATTGTCTTAATAAATTTAATATTTCTTAAAATCCACTTCTCCATAATATTTCTTTTTAATTGTATTATATTCAATAAAGGCTTTTCTCATTATTTGACGTTCATCATGGAACTTTAGCAAATAATAAGCCTCATGCTGTTTATAAAAACCAACATCAACAAAATATTCTTCCGCCTGAGGTCTGCAATTAAATGATTTGGCATTCATTAAATACCAATGAACTGTTTTATTTATTATATCATTATTAACCCTAAATGAATATTGAGTTTTTCCGATATATTTAATAATCTCAGCAGAAACATTCGTTTCTTCTTTTACTTCCCTTAAAGCGGTTTTTTGATAAGTTTCTCCTTTTTCAACAGTTCCTTTCGGCATAACCCAGCCCATATATTTTCCATTTTGATTTTTATAAAGTAATAATACTTTTCCTTTATAGAACACAACACCTCCGCAGCTTACAGCCTCAATCACAAAAACTCCTCCGATACTTGCAGTCACAACCGCCTAATTGCTGATAAAAATATTAAACCCTCCGCATTTTCAACAGCATAAAGAATTAAAAAATACTGCCTATTTATATATAAAAATTATACATGCTTTTGCATTAATTTTCAATAGATAATGTTACTTTTTATAAAAGGAAACACTTTTTAATTTAAAGCAGCAGTGTTTTTTTAATCAGCGTTGTTTAAGTTTAAAAGGCGATAATGAAATATGTTTTTTAATTTTAACAAAACCGTTAATCCATAAAAACAAAACAAAAAGAAAGAATACTATTTCAGAGCCTGTATAATCAATAAAAAGCAAAAAATCATATATTCCATGATATAAAAACGGAATTAAAAATGTCACTGTTTTGTTTATAGACTTATTTTCAGAGTTGAATTTTGCGTTTGCGAAGTAATATCCCATTACAACACCAAAAAGCCCATGAGCCGGAACTGAAAAAACAGCCCTCATTACAGCAGTAGTCAAACCGCCGTAAACCGGATTAAACACATATGAGAAATTTTCAAAGCCAGCAAAGCCAATAGAAATAAATACAGAATAAACAATACCGTCAAATCTTTCATCAAATTCTTTGCTTCTCCATACAAGAAATAAAAGAGCCGCAAGTTTAAAGGTTTCTTCAGTAAATGACGCAACAACAAACGATGTATAAAAAGCCCCTATTGCTGTCGATTCATCAAATACAGATAAAAAAGAAAATACCCTTTCAACCGCTATAATAGGAAACGCAATAAATCCTCCTGTAAAAAAACATGTAAGCGCCTTTATTAAAGGTTCTTTCTCATATTTATCCCTTATATAAATATAAAACAAAACAGCTAAAACAGGAGCTAATGCCGCTGAAAAAATCATCAGACCATCTCCGAAAGAACAAATTATTTATTAATTATATTGCCCTTAGTAAGTTTTAATATTCGTATATCATCTCCAAAAAAATAAAGAAAATCATAGTTGCCGTAAAAACGTGAAACAACTCTGTCAGAATATTTGTTTACTATATTTTCAGGGGATAAATTTGTTGATATAACAACTGGCTTTTTATGTATAAATCTTGTGTTTATAATATTAAAAAATTCAGAACTTGTAAGAGCAGTCTGAAATTCAGTTCCCAAATCGTCAAGTATAAATAAATCAATATCAAATATTATATTTAATATCTCGCTTTTATCTGCATTCTCATCTCTATCAAATCTTTCGTTTTCAATTAATTTAAAAAGTTCAGCCGCCGTAATATAAAATACTCCTTTTCCTTTTTCAAGCAACTCCTTAGCTATGCAATTACACATAAAAGTTTTTCCAAGACCGGCTCCACCAAACAAAAGAAGATTAGCAAAATTTTTATCAAAACTTTCTGTAAATTCTACACACCTTGAATAAATAGATTTTATATTTTTAAGCGGTGAAATTCCTTCTTTAACATTAACTTTATCGGAATAAAAATCAAAATCAAATTTCTGAAAATTTTCTGTTTTCAGTATTTCCTTAATATTAGACATATCATATGCTTTTTCTGCCAATCTTTTATTAAAACACTCACATTTTATATTATCAATAAACCCTGTATCTTTACACTTAGCGCATATATATACATCTGTAAGATAATCTTCTTTAAACCCTGCTTTTCTCATAATTATCTTTTTTTCTTCTGCAAGTGCTTTATTAATCATTTTTAATTCTTCTGCAAGTCCTTTTGAATCGTCGTCTCCTCTTAATATAGACCTTGCCACTTCAATACCAACTTTGTTTATCTTTTTATCTAACTCACGTACTTTCGGACATTTATCATATACTTCATTCAGACGTTTCTCATATTTTTTTCTTGCTGAAAGTTTATCTCTGTCATAATCTCTCATTACTTGTTTATATATATATTTTGACATACTTCCTCCATAAATTTTAAAACTATCACAAAACTTATAAAAACTTTTTCACACCTGTTAAATACTAATTAGCCGACGGTTTCCAACATCAGTTAAAATATTTTTATTACTTATCCAAAAGTTCTCTTTTAAGTCTGTTAAGACTGTCAAAATCATAATCCCCTTGCTCATAATTAACAAATTTATTTGACTTTTGATATGTTTTTGAATTTACTGTTTTATTTTTTCCCTTTTTATATTCATCATCATATTTTTTAACTTCACCGATTGTCTTTACTCCCTTTTTATACCAATCAGAAATAATCTTTTCAGCATATCCAAACTCAGACTTTCCTGTTTTCAAAACAGTTCTTTCACATGCCTCCTTAATAAGAGGCAAAGGCATTTTATATTGACTTAGCCATCTATCCATATATTCCTTTTGTTTTTCAACAAGCTCAGACCTTATTCCAAATGATTTCATTATTTCAATATATTCCGGTTTATTATTTATTCTTTCCATTGCCTTTTCAACAGTGTCAATTCCTGACTCACACCATTGTATTGCAACAGACTCAATAAATTTATTTTTTCTTGCCCCATTGTTTTCAACACAATATTTTAATAAAATCTCAATAAGTTCAACTGACATTCCGAGCCAATCATAAAAACTATAAATCATTTCTATATCATTAAAATTAAGCAATCTCCCCAAAACTTTTTCTGCCATAGAAAAAAGCCGTTTTGCCTCATCACTTTGTTCCTGACACATTTCAAGTTCTTGAGGAGTATATACAGGCTTTGCACTAACCATAATTGATTTTTCAAAATTATCATTTTTTATGTAATTACTGCGCTTGGTTTTTTTTTCATCGTCTGAATAATTAAATTCCAAAAATTCTATTGAATTATTTTCTTCATCAAATTTAACAATTCCACATTCATTCCAATATTTCCAAGCTTTTAAAACATCGGATTCAAGTATATCAAAAACTTCCGCAATTTCCTTTATATCAGTTTTTTCACCTCGTATACACTTATTAAGAGTATAAATATATATAATAGAGAATACAGGCGTTGCACAAGTCATATATTTTTGTATAAACAAATCAGGAACAGGTGTTGTATCAAAACCTTCTTTCCGTATAAGTTTCAAACCAAAATCCTCCTTTAAAATATATATAAAATTACTTTTTTAAGGCAACACCACATAATTTAATAAAACAACTTATGTGGCGCTGCCTTAAAAAAATAAATCAAAAAAAATTGTTTTCATAAAGCGTACCGCAAAAAAATACGATACGCTTTTTAAAAATCAAATTTTTATTATAATTCAACCTTTAAAGGCTTAATTTTCCATATTTCTTCAGCATATTGCTTAATTGTTCTGTCACTTGAGAATTTGCCGCTTTTAGCTGTATTCATAACAGCCATTTTAGCCCAACGTTTTTTATCTTTATAAGCTTTATCAATCTCATCTTGTTTTACAGCGTAATCCTCAAAATCTTTTAATATGAAATACTCATCTGCTCTTTGTCCATGATATCCATTTAAAAGCGCTTCATATAATTCTCTGAAAAGTTCTGTATTATCATCAAGTTCTCCATTAATAAGCTGTGTCATAACCTTTCTTACATCTTGATTCATATTATAAATATGCCATGGATTATAAGAATTTTCGCTATAAAGTTCAGCTACTTCCTCGGATTTAAGTCCAAAAATAAATATATTATCGTCGCCTACTTCTTCTTTTATCTCAACATTGGCTCCATCTAATGTGCCTATTGTAATTGCTCCGTTAAGCATAAATTTCATATTTCCTGTACCAGATGCTTCTTTTCCGGCAGTAGAAATCTGCTCACTTACATCAGCAGCCGGAATAAGTTTTTCCGCAAGAGAAACTCTGTAATTTTCAGCAAAAACAACCTTTATTTTTCCTTCAATACTTTCATCATAATTAATAAGGTCTGCAACAGAATTAATAAGCTTAATTATGAGCTTAGCTCTTTTATATCCTGCTGCCGATTTAGCACCAAAAATAAATGTACGAGGAGTTATGTCAAGCCCCGGATTTATTTTAAGCTTATTATAAAGACTTAAAACATGAAGTATATTCAAAAGCTGTCTCTTATATTCATGAAGTCTCTTTACTTGTATATCAAAAATTGAATTAGGGTCAATTTCTATTCCTTTTGTCTCTTTAAAATACTCTGCTAAGTATACTTTATTTTGATGCTTTATTTCCATAAATTCTTTTAAAAACGCATCATCGGATGCATATGGAACAAGCTTTTTAAGTTCGTCAAGATTAGTAAGCCATTTATCCCCTATTGTATTTGTAATAAGATGCGCAAGTTTTGGATTTGCATGAGCAAGCCATCTTCTTTGAGTTATACCATTTGTTTTATTATTAAATTTTTCAGGATAAATATCATAAAAATCTTTTAATTCCTGATTTTTAAGTATTTCCGTATGTAGCGCCGCAACGCCGTTTACAGAATGTCCTCCTACAATTGCAAGATGTGCCATACGAATTTGCCCATCGGCACAAATAGCCATTTTAGTAATTTTCTCTGGATTATTTCCAAATCTATTAATAAGCAATTCACAATAACGTCTGTTAATTTCCTCAATTATCATATAAATTCTCGGAAGTACTCTTGAGAAAAGTTCAATAGGCCATTTTTCTAAAGCTTCTGACATAATAGTGTGATTTGTATAAGCACAACATTTTGTAGTTATTTTCCATGCTTTATCCCATGGAATATCATTTTCATCAACAAGTATTCTCATAAGTTCAGCAACAGCAACACTTGGATGAGTATCATTAAGCTGAAAAGCAACCTTTTCCGGAAGTAGCATAAAATCAGAATGTTTTTCTTTAAATCTCTTAATAACTCTTTGAAGAGTAGCAGAAATAAAGAAATATTGCTGTTTAAGTCTAAGTTCTTTTCCCTGATAATGTTCATCAGCCGGATATAAAACCTCTGAAAGTATTTCAGCAAGATTGTTTTCCTCAACTGCTTTCGCATAATTTCCTTCATTAAACGATTTTAAGTCAAATTTGTTTTTAGCCTCTGCCTGCCAAAGCCTTAAAGTATTAACCGTATTATTATTATATCCAACAACAGGATAATCATAAGGAACAGCAACTACTGACTGATAATTTTCCTGAACATATCCATATGTTCCATCTGCCTTTTTTACAGCGCTTACATTTCCTCCAAACTTAACCTCACATGAGTACTCTTGTTTTCTAACTCCCCACATATCGCCCTTTTCAAGCCAGTTATCCGGCTTTTCAACTTGATGTCCATTTTCAATTTTTTGCTCAAAAATACCATAATGATATCTTATACCACAGCCATATGCCGGATACTCAAGTGTTGAAAGAGAATCAAGAAAACACGCAGCAAGTCTTCCAAGTCCCCCATTTCCTAAGCCTGGGTCTCTTTCAGCGTCTTCAAGAAGGTTATAATCAATATTAAGTTCATCAAGTACAGATTTAACATTATCATATAAAGACATATTTAAAATAGCATTTCCTAAAAACCTTCCCATCAAAAATTCCATTGACAGATAATAAATAACTTTAACGTCTTCTTTTTGATATGCTGCACGTGTTGCAATCCATTTATCAGTAACAATAGACCTGATTGTAAAAACAAGCGCTTCATAAATTTGTTCTGTAGAAGCTGTTTCAATAGTTTTTCTTGACAACATTTTTACATTTTCAAGAAGTCTCTCTTTAAGTTGTTCTCTGCTCACATTAAGCATTAAAATCCCTCCATAGTAAAATAAAAATATATATAAATTTAGGGAAAACACTGATTTAATTTGAATTAATCAGCGTTTCCTTAATTTGCTGCCTTTAATTGCTCAAGCTGTTCTGTTGTGATTAACGTATCCATTATTTCATCAAGGTCTCCATCAATAACTGAATTAAGCTTATGAAGCGTTAAACCAATTCTATGGTCAGTAACACGCCCTTGAGGATAATTATATGTCCTTATCCTTTCGTTGCGGTTACCTCTCCCAACTTGACTTTTTCTCTCCGCAGATATTTCCTCATGTCTTTTTTCTGCCTCAATATCATAAAGCTTTGCCATAAGAACCTTTAAGCCCTTTTCTTTATTTTTTAGCTGACTTTTTTCATCTTGGCATGATACTACAATACCCGTAGGCATATGCGTAATTCTTACCGCCGAATCAGTAGTATTTACACATTGTCCTCCGTTTCCTGATGCACGAAAAACATCTATACGCACATCATTCATATCAAGCTTTACATCAACTTCCTCAACCTCCGGAAGTACAGCAACTGTAACTGTTGATGTGTGTATTCTTCCGTTTGATTCAGTAGCCGGTATTCTTTGAACTCTATGAACACCGCTTTCATACTTAAACCTTGAGTAAGCTCCTTGTCCGCTTATCATAAACACAATTTCTTTAAATCCACCCATATCATTTTCATTTGCGCTCATTATTTCTGTTTTCCATCTTCTGCCTTCAGCGTATCTGCTGTACATTCTAAACAAATCACCGGCAAAAATAGCCGCCTCGTCTCCTCCGGCTCCTCCTCTTATTTCAACAATTACATTCTTATCGTCATTTGGGTCTTTAGGAAGCAATAACAACGTAAGCTGTTTTGATATTTCCTCAATACGTTTTTTATTTTCATTATATTCTTCCTTAATTAACTGTTTAAACTCATCGTCAGTTTCCTCGCTAAGCATTTGCTCAGCTTCTTCAATATCAGATTTAACCTTTTTATACTCGTTATATTTTTCAATAATAGGCGTTATATCTCCATGTTCTTTCATAAGCTTACGCCACTTTTCATTATCGCCTATAATATCCGGGTCATTTATCTGTTCCGACAATTCAACATATCTTCTTTCAATATCGGCTAACTTATCAAACATATTATACCGCCGTTTAAAATAAACGGCTTCTCCTTTCTTTAATAAAATCAATATTTTTTCCAATCCATTTAATTTTATATATTAGCATATACAACTCTGTCAAGTCCAGCTAAATCTTTTAAAGAACATATAGATTTAAACCCATATTCTGCCATTATATCTAATACAGCTTTTTTCTGATCAGAACCTATCTCATAAAAAAGCATTCCATTTTTATTTAAGTGTTTTATTGACTTTTTAGTAATTATTTTATAAAAATCAAGCCCATCTATTCCTCCGTCAAGTGCCTTAACCGGCTCAAAATCACGTACCTCAGGCATAAGAAAAGAAATATCTTCAGTAGGAATATACGGAGGGTTTGAAACAATTATATCATATTTTTCCATTTCTAATTTTTCAAATAAATTACTTATATAAAAATTCATATTTTCATAAACGCCGTTTAACTTAGCATTTTTAATACTCATGCTTACAGCGTCCTTATCTATATCAGAACAAGCAACAAACACATCTTTGCAATATTTTGCTATACTTATGCCTATTGCTCCAGAACCGCAGGCTAAATCTAAAACAAATTTATATTTATTTTTTTTAATTTTATCAATACAAATTTCAACAAGCGTCTCTGTATCAGGTCTCGGTATAAGTGTAGCCGAATTAAGCATAAATGTAAGCCCCATAAACTCAGCTTTTCCTATTATATATTGTACAGGCTCATTTTTTGCTCTTTTAATAAGCGCTTTTTTATAACATTGTTCCTGTTCCTTATTAAGAGTTTTATCTTTGTTTACATATATTTCGGTTTTAGTCATGCCTGACGAATTCATTAAAAGAACAAGCGCATCTATTGAATACGAATCTATATTACTTCTTTTTAAAAAAGAACGACCTTCATTAAGAAGTTCAAAAACATTACTCTGGCTCATCTTCAAGAACTCCATTTAATGCCGCTATGGCAGTTTCAATCATTGAATCATCTGGCTCTTTTGTTGTTACATGCTGAAGCCAAAGCCCGGGAGCACTTACGATTCTAACTAAAAAATTATCGTTTCTTCCAGCCCATTTTATAATCTCATATGAAATACCGGCAATAAAAGGAACAAGCAATATTCTTGATAAAACTCTAAGCCATACAATATCAAATCTTAAAAACATAAATACAAACATACTCACAAGCATAACAATAATAAGAAAACTTGTTCCGCATCTTTTATGCAGTCTTGTATATTTCCTCACATTATCAACTGTAAGTTTTTCATCACTTTCAAAACAATTTATTGTTTTATGCTCTGCCCCATGATACATAAAAACCCTTTTTACATCTTTAAGCTGTGCCGTTAAAACAATATAGCCTATAAATATAAACATTCTTACAATTCCCTCAATTATTCCTATACCCCAAAGAGGAACATTTAAAACCTTATTAATAAGACTTGAGAGCCAAACCGGAAGAACCATAAATATTCCTATTGAAAGAACTATTGAAAGAAATACGCTAAAATAAAGTATATAGTCTGTCAGTTTATCTCCAAATTTTTTCTCTAAAAACAAATCAAGCTTTGACGGCTCACTTCCATCATCAATACCCTCATCAAGTCCAGCCATTTCCGCTGATTTTGAAATAATCTTCATTCCAATAACAAGAGAATCAACAAACGACACAACTCCTCTTACAAGAGGCCATCCAAAAAAACGGCATTTATCCGAATAAACAGTTAAATCCTTTTTAATAATTTCAATTTCTTTTTTTGGATTTCTTACCGCCATAGCGTACATTTTTTTCCCACGCATCATTACGCCTTCTATAACTGCCTGCCCTCCGATTCCTTTGCCTCCAACCGGACACTTAGGCTTTTCACTCATAAAAAAATCACTCCTTAAATACCTTTAAAACTATATTCAATAAAATTTTATTTACAGTACTATTCATTATAACAAACTATATAGGATTCGTCAAAGAAGATTTAATATTTAATACATAAAACATGTACAGGCACAATTTATTATTTAATTAAATATTCTGTATAAAAAAGCTGGTGATATAATGATTGCTGCCATAGTAATAATTGCTTTCTCATTAAGCATTGACGCTTTAGCCATAGGCTTTTCATATGGCGTAAGAAATATAAAAGTACATTTATTATCTCTTTTTATAATAGCTGCTGTTGCATTTTGTTTTATGTTTATAGCCATGAAATCAGGTGCAGTTATTTTAACGGTACTCCCTGAAACTGTATCTAAATTTATAGGAATAATTTTACTTTTTTTCCTTGGCGTTTGGATTATATATACAGGCGTTTTTAGAAAAACACAATACCATAAAAAAAAGGAAAAAGAAAACAAAACATTGTTAAATATACTTATAAAATCATTTGGAATAACAATAAAAATTATACGTACTCCAGAATACTGCGACCTCAATAATTCATCTGTTATAGAACCATCCGAAGCTTTATATCTTGGAACTGTACTTTCAATAGATTCCATAGGAGTAGGCGCCGGAATATCAATACTTGGAATATCAAGTATTTTAATGCCTGTAATGGTATGTATTTTTCAAGTAAGCTGTCTTGTTATAGGCTTAAATATAGGAAAAAAATTTCCTTTACTTAAAAATCATTCAAACTTTTCATCAGTATTCTCTGGTTCAATTATGATTTTAATTGCATTAATACGTATATTTATATAAAAGTTTATTTAAGTATCGTTTATGCTTTAATTTTAATAATGACTTGACAATTCATACATTTTTGTTAAAATTTAAAGAAATGCCGATTAATATTAATACAAAGGAGAATTTACATGCAGAAAAAACTTGATTTGCCAAAACTATGGCGTACATGTACGCTAATATTTGCCGGTTTATCAATTATAATAATAAAATATGTTCTTGGGCTTACACTTTGGCTGTTTTTCCCTGTAATGGCAATATATTTCGTTATAAATGCTGTTTGCTTTAATTCCTATTTTTTAGGAATGATTGGAAATTATTATTTCTTTATAAAACATAATCAAAAAGCTTTGAAATATTATAAAAAAGCTATTGATAAAAATACAAGAAACGTAATGGCAATTTATAATTACGCTGCTGAAGAACTTAAAAACGGAGACGCTAAATCGGCGTTAGAACACTTAAAACGTGCCGACAAACTAAACACAAGCGTAATGATTGACAAGAACATAATGCTTGCAACAGGAAGCTGTTATTGGGTTTTAAACGACATAGACAATGCAATAAAGTCTCTTGAAGATATGAGAAAAAAATATACTTATATAAATTATCATGTATATACTACATTGGGGTATTTTTATCTTTTAAAAAGAGATTTTGAAAAAGCTCTTATATATACAAATAAAGCTCTTGAGGAAAATCCTGAACACGCTAGCGCTATTGATAATTTAGGACAGATTTATTATTATCAAAACGATTTTGAAAACGCTGAAAAATACTTTTTAAAAGCTATTAAAATAAAAGAAAATTCACCTGACAGTTTATATTACTTAGGTTTAATGTATGAAAAAAGAGAAGAAAATAAAAAAGCAGAACAATACTTAAAAAAAGCATTATCCTGCAATATATCATCTCTTAACACAATAACGAAAGAAGATATCGAAAAACACTTGTCCAAACTGGAGAAAGCCCAAAAAACCCTCTAAAAAATACAGCGGAGCAGAGTATAATTGCTCCGCTTATTATACATATGCCCCTCCTTAATTTATTTAAAGGAACTGAAACATATAAAAGTATAATCCATGACATTGCCCATAAAGCATAAACAGATAAAGACGATATTTGCTTTTCGGAAAAACCAATCAACATGCCAAAAACTTGAGCCCCTATTATCCATACCGATACAGAAACCCCTCCAAATAACGCTTTTGTAAGTATATTTGCAAGAAATCCTTTTTCAACTTTTTTTTCATTAGGTTCAAAAGCCATAATAAAAGACGGCATGCCAATTGTTACAGCTCCTGCCAATGTCAAATGAATTGGTTCAAGAGGATAATCAATAAAAGAAAATATAAAAAATAAAGCAAGTATAATTGAATAAACCGTCTTTGTTAAATATAAAATTGAAGAACGCTGTATATTATTTATTATTCTTCTTCCTTGTGCTACAATATGAGAAAGGGATGAAAAATCAGAATTAATAAGCACAATATTAGCCGCCGCTCTTGCTGCATCGGTTCCTGACTGCATAGCAATTGAACAATCAGCCTCTTTAAAAGCAAGCACGTCATTTACTCCATCTCCTGTCATAGCAACTGTATGTCCATTTTCTCTTAAAGCTTTTATTATACATTGTTTTTGTTTTGGTGTAACTCTTCCAAAAACAGTATATTTTAAAGCGGCGTCTGAAATTTGTTTTTCCGTTTCAAGTTTAGATACGTCAATAAACATATCACTATTTAAAATACCAGCTTTTTTTGCTGCTGACGCTGCTGTAACCGGACTGTCTCCTGATATAACCTTTAAACTCACACCTTCTTTTATAAAATATTTAACTGCGTCAAAAGCTTCTTTTCTTATTTTATCTCTTAGCTTAACTGCACATATAGGCGTAATGTTATTTGGCAAATCATTTTCAACTATACTTTCTGAATGTGCCAAAAGCAATATTCTAAATCCATCTTCTTCATATTTTTTTATTTTATTTTTAACATTGGAATAACCATTTTTAAGTATAAACTCATTTGCTCCTAAAATATATGTCCCTTTATCTTTAAATCTTACTAAACACCATTTTCTTTCAGATGAAAACTCAATTATATTCTCTGCAAAAAAATCTGTATCAGTTTTTCCATACCTTTCTTTAACTGCACAAATAGTAGGATTTACGCTTTTAAAACAATTAACTGTATTTCCTAATATACTTTCAATATCAGTTTTATCATATTCCACAAAAACCTCAATACCATCTGTTTCCATTACTCCCTCTGTAATTGTTCCTGTTTTGTCAAGGCATAAAACATCAGTTCTCGCAAGAGTTTCTATACAATACAAATCCTGTACAAGAGCATTTTTCTTTCCAAGTCTTATAACACCAGCGGCAAGCGCAAGACTTGTTAAAAGAACAAGACCCGAAGGAATCATTCCTATAACTCCCCCAACTGCTCTTACAACAGCTTTATTAAAATTATTCTCATCTATAATTATTTGAGAATAAAACATAAAAATCATTAAAGGTATTATTAAAAACGTAATATATTTAATTATTTTATTTACAGACTTTAATATTTCAGATTTTGAACCTTTTATTTTTTTAGCGCATACTGCTATTTTATTTACGTAGCTGTTTTTTCCTACTGCTGTAACTTTCGCATAAGCGTTTCCTGAAACAATAAAACTTCCAGAATAAAGTTTATCTCCAAAAACCCGGCGTACAGGTAAACTTTCTCCTGTAATTAAACTTTCATTAACCTCTATTTCTCCAGATACAATCTCACAATCAGCACAAATTTGACTTCCCGGCTCAAGCAACAGCAAATCATCAATTACTATATCTCCCACAGATATAATGCTTTTATTTCCATCTCTTATAACAGACGTTTTAGGATTTGCCATAACAGATAAATTGTCGGCAATTCTTTTTGATTTTATCTGCTGTATAATTCCAATAAGCGTATTCCAAACAACAACACCCAAAAAAAGCATATTTTTGTAGGAATGTACTAAAAACAAACATAAACCAAGACTACAATTTAAAATATTAAAAGGAGTAAATACATTTTCGATAATTATATCTAAATAAGATTTGCTTTTTATATTAAAATCACCATTTGATTGTTTATTCTTCTTTCTTATATTAACTTCCTCTAAACTCAAACCTTTAATAGCCTTCACCTTCTTACAAAAATCATTTATAATATTTTTTATAAAAATGATTTCCTTTTAGGGCTTTTCTAAAAGCGGCATAAATAAAATAATATATTGAATCATTTTATCATTTTCCATTATCATGGCTGTTTTAATTCCAAATATGTTATTATCTGTATAAAGACTATTTTCATTTATATAATAAAATATATCATTAAAAGATTTATTATCAAAATCTTCTTCAACCCTTAAAACACATGACAAACATTTTCTTTTAGGAAATGTTTCTACATAATTATTGTATTTTATATCATATTTTATCATGTCTTCACTTTTAATTCCTATACCAAAACCGGCATTCAAATCTCCATTTATTATATTATCCTTTTGAAAAACACATATAAGCTGTGCCTCTGGACACTTATACATAAAATCATGAACAGATTCAAGGCGCTCCTTTTCTTTCAAAAGCATGTTATTTTTAATATATAAAACATACTTCATATTTACACTTATTACAGTATGAAAATAATAATCTTTTCCGCAGTTTCTCATAAGCCGTAAATTTCCGCTCAATCTATTTCTAAGGCTTGTAAGATATTCAATTTGTTCATCTAATTCATTTATTCTTTTTTCACATGCTTGTATTAAATTATTAAAATTTCCGTTAATAAGTCCATATATTTCCTCATGTGAAAACTCATATTTTCTATACATTCTTGTCCATACAAGCCTGTCAATATCAAAACATGAATAAACCCTATATTTATTAATCCCAATTCGTTTTGGCTTAATATATCCCATATCTTCATAACGTCTTATAGTATTTGAAGATACGTTAAGAATGCTTGATAAATCACTTATTTTATATTGCAAAATTCCCCCCCCCATCAAAAAAAATATATATAATATATTAAAAACTTATAAACATATATAGAATCTTCAGATACACTTATAATAATTAATATTTCCATAAAATAATAATATAGATTTTATCACAAAAATTTTTCATATTCAAGCGAAAAAATATATGTAAAACCATTATTATTTTTTTCAAACAGCCGATAAATATTTATATTGGACACAATTACATTTATAATGTTATTGTAAAATGCCAAAAATTTTACTCTGCAAAAACTATATTTTGCAGCATTTTTAAATTAAGAGGTGATTTTTTTGACAAATGAAGAAGAACTTCAAGTAGCTGATTATCTTCTTAAAAAACTTTTTCCTATAAATAGAAGCATTACAGGTGAAGGTCTTAGGCTAACACTTAATATACTTAAAAAATATATACCACTTGAAATAGAGGAAGTTAAAAGCGGAACAAAAGTAAATAATTGGACAGTTCCCAAAGAATGGAAATTAAATGAGGCATATATTGAGGACAGCAGCGGTAAAAAAATAATTGACGCAAAAAACAACAATTTACACGTTATAAATTACAGCACATCAGTAGATAAAACCGTAAGCCTTGATGAATTAAAAAAATATATACATACACGTCCTGATATTCCAGATGCCATACCTTATATAACAAGCTATTATAAAAATACATATGGCTTTTGTATGTCACAAAATCAGCTTGATTCGCTTAAAGAAGACAATTATCATATGTATATTGATTCAAAACACTTTGACGGCTCTTTAAATTACGGTCATTTGCTTGTTAAAGGTGAAAGTGATAAGGAAATACTTATAAGCACATATGTATGTCATCCATCAATGGCTAATAACGAATTAAGCGGACCTATTTGTTCAACACTTATTTATAATAGATTAAAAAACAGACAAAACAGGTTTTCATATCGTTTTATATTTTGTCCTGAAACAATAGGTTCAATAACTTATTTATCAAAATACGGAAAAATAATGAAAGAAAAAACATATACTGGATTTATACTTACATGTATAGGAGGCGATTTTCCTTTATGCTTAAAGCTTTCCAAAAAAAATAATGCCCCTATAAACATTGTATACAAAGCTTTAAGAAATAATGAATTTAAAACAAAACCATTCGACCCCCGAAGCGGCTCAGATGAGAGACAATATTGTTCTCCGGGTTATAACCTTCCAGTAGGACAGATTTCAAAAGGATTGAACCCAAACTATCCTTATTATCATACATCTCTTGATAATCTTGATTTTATAACTGCTGAACAATTAATAAAAAGCGTTGAACAGGTTATGACTTTAATAGACGCAATTGAACTTGACGGCTATTATGTAAATAAAAACCCGTACGGCGAAGTTAAACTTGACAAATATAATTTATATCCTACAATTAATGATATATCAGATATGGAAAGGACTATTCAAAAACAAACAACAAACAAAATACTTCTTGTGCTTAATTACAGTGATGGCAAAACACCTTTGTCTTACTTATCTGAACAATACAGAATAGGGCTTATGGAATTTAAACCTATTATTGATATTTTAAAAAAATATGATTTAATTGAAGGCCCATTCTTAGAGAGGAGAGAATTAGAATGAAAGTATTATTGCTGTGCGGAAACCACCCACGACACCTTTTCATAGCAAAAAAATTATATGAAAACGGTTTTCTTTGTGGACTTGTTATAGAAAAAAGAGCTGAGTTTATCGCTAAACCTCCACAGGATATAGACGATGAACTAAAGGAAATTTTTATTACGCATTTTAATGACAGAGCGCAATGCGAATATAAATATTTTGGGCGTATTTCTGAAAATGATTTTAATGTTTCAAAAAAATTTATAACAAGAGAAACTTTAAATACCAATGAAACAGCGGAATTTATTTCATCAATAAACGCCGATGCTGTAATTACATATGGAATACACATCGCAAACGAAAATTTACTAAACGCTATGCCAAAAATAAAATGGAATATACATGGAGGTCTTTCTCCATGGTTTAAAGGAAATGTTACTATGTATTGGCCATTTTACATGCTTATGCCAAACTATACGGGAGCAACTATACATGAACTTTCAAACAAAATTGACGGCGGAAACATAATACATCAAAGCGTTCCCGAATTAAATTATGGAGACAAAGTACACGATGTCGCATGTAAAGCTATTTTAAAAACGGCTGACGATTTAATAAAAATAATTAAAATGATTGATTCCGGTGAAAAAATAACGCCTGTCAAACAGAAAAAAAACGGAAAACTTTGGGTTAGCACCGATTGGACACCTGAACATCTTCGTCTTGTTTACAAGCTTTATGAAAACAAAATAGTTGATATGTATCTTGACGGCAAGATAAAATCAAAACCGCCTGAATTAATAAAAGCTTTTTAAAGTCAATAACATAAAATTTAATAAAAGATGTTTATATGGTGTCATCCTAAATGTTGCTTATCAATTTTGTATAAGATATAAAGGGGAGTGTACAATAAATGACTGAAAAGGAAAAAATGATTGCCGGTAAAATTTATAACGCAGATGATGAAGAATTAAAATCGCTTAGAACAAAAGCTCATAAATTATGCAAAAAATACAATGACACATTTGAGGATGAATTTATTAAAAGAAAAAATATTTTAGACGAACTTTTACCTAATAAAGGTGAAGGCATTTATATTCAAGGTCCTATTTATTTAGATTATGGAATATTTACGTCTGTTGGGAAAAATTTTTATGCTAATTTTAACCTTACAATACTTGATTGCTGTCCTGTAACAATAGGAAATAATGTACTTATTGGTCCAAATGTATCAATAGTTACTCCAATTCATCCTTTAATGTATCAGGATAGAAACTCTAAAGCAAAAGATGATGGAACTAAACTCAGCAACGAATATGCTAAACCAATTATAATAAAAGATAACTGTTGGATTGCCGGTAATGTTACAATTATAGGCGGCGTAACCATAGGTGAAGGCTGCGTAATAGGCGCTGGCAGTGTTGTAACAAAAGACATTCCAAGCAATACTTTATCTGTGGGCAATCCATGTCAGGTTTTAAGGGAAATAACGGACAACGATGCAATTGAATTGAAAAAACATCTTTTTTAAATTATAATAAGGACTGTCTTAAAATATAATAAATATAATTTAAGATAGTCCTTAAATATTTTTATTTTTCCTCTATACTTTTATATTTCTTATAACAAAATTCAAAAATATCACGCCTTTTAATAATGCCTATAAAAATTTTTTTATCATCAATAACCGGAACATAACTTTCTATAAGCGCTTTTGTAACAAGAGCCTCCATTTTGGCATTAGCATATACCGGTGAATTGTCCTTTTTTCTTGTTATTTCAGAAACCTTTATTTCAGAAACAAAATCAATAGCTAAATTTGAATGTTTTTTCATATGATTTACTATATCAACAGCACTAATAGAACCTAAATACTTTCCTTTTCTTGATATAACAGGTATAGCATTATATCCATGTATATCTAATTTTTCAAGTACATCGGCAATTCTTTCATCATTATAAACAAAATCCACCTCAGCCTTTGGCGTTAAAAAAAATAAAATATTCAAAATATCCCCCTCCTATTCTCATATAAGTTGATTTTTTCCAAAACTAATTAATTGATATTTTAATTATATGATTATTTTATTTCTTTAACAAACTCAACCCCTTTAATAAGCGCAATTTCATTTATTATATTATCGCTAATTTCTTTGTTTTTCATATTAAATTCTACAAAAATCATAAAAAACTCATTATTTCCATTTATAACAGAATCCTTTTGAAATGAAGTTATCTCAAATTCGTTTCTTTCAATATAATCCATAAAAAATAAAATACTTTCTTTTCCATTTAATTTTACATACAATTCTATAACTTTACTTTTTATATTTACAATCTCATCTATTTTATAAAGCAAAACAGTTATAAACATTATAAGTATAAATCCAAAAAACGCCCCTAAATAAAAACCTTCCCCCAAACAAATGCCTATTGTAGCCGTTGCCCAAAGACTTGCCGCCGTAGTAAGACCTTTTGTTTTGTTATCTCCTTTTAAAATAATAGTTCCAGCACCTAAAAATCCTATACCGCTAATTACTTGTGAAGACATTCTTGAAACATCTCCTATTTGATTATGCGTCAAAAACAAATACTCATTTGAAATCATAGCCATAGCTGCACCTACACAAACAAGCGAAAATGTTCTCAATCCGGCGGGCCGCCTTTTTATTCCCCTTTCAAGTCCTATAATACCGCCAAAAAGACCAGCTAAAAAAAGCCTTACAAAAACTGATACAAAATTAAATTCCGTCAAAAACTCAAAAATTTCAGACAAACCTTTCACTATTCCCCTTTCAAACACTCCTTTAATGTCTCATTATAAAAATTATAAATAAAATTCAATTTAATTTCAATGTTTTTCGCCTTGACTTTCTATGTATTTTTCTATTACGTCAATAGGCGCACTTCCTGTTGAGAGCAAACAAAAACTTTGACTCCAAAAATATTCTTTCCATAAATCCTTTCGTATTCCTGGAAACTCTTTTTTAATCAAACGGCTGCTTGCACTTTTATATGCATTTATAAATTTACTTATTTCACTTTTGGGATGCGCTTTGAATAAAATATGAACATGGTCTTTTTTATAATTCCATTCTTGTAATGTTATATTGTAATTAGGAGCAATATACTCAAATATTTCTTTGGCTCTAAAAGAAATTTCATCATCAAATATCTCTCTGCGATATTTTACAACCAATATTAAATGATAATAAAGCAAAAATACCGAATGTGCATTATTGTCCAATTTCACATATTTCACCACTCTCTATATATTTACGACTGATTTTAGTATATATCTATTTTTATAGTTTGTCAAATATAATGAATGTATAGTAATAAAAATTAATTTTTAATATAAAAACTCCGTTTCTATTATAAAAAAGAAACGGAGAAATTAAACAAAATATAATTTTTTCTAATTACTTTTCCATAAAATTTATAGTTGAAAGCATTGAGTCAATTAAAGGTTCTGTTTCGTCATACATCATTTTATTTTCTGCACTGAAATAAAATGAATATACATACTCATCCTTTGTAAAAAATATAATATCCATAATAGAATCGTCATTTTTTTCTGCCTCATCAATTTCCGGAATAGATTTCACACTAAGCCAACGTCCTTTATATCCATCAATTGTAACCGATTGTTCTATAATCTGACCGTTTTTAAGCTTATAAGAAAAATATTTACTTAAATCATCATTATCTATATCCTGACGTTTTTCTACTTTAATACCAAAACTTACATTTCCATTTTTATAATTAAACAAAACATTATAATCTTTTTCATTATTATTTATACATTCAAAAAGCTGATTATCATATTTCATACTAAATCCATATTCTTCATTTTTATAAACATTTGACCATTGACAACCTGTTAAAAAAACAAAAAATAAAATAGGCAAAATAAAAACAATTATTTTTTTCACAAAAAACATCTCCTTATATCAAAATATTTTAAAATTTGTACTAAAAATATAATATGAAAACTGTTTTAGTCAAAACTGCGATGTATTTTTTAATTTTACTTCCATACAAAAATTTTGTCAACAAGCCGTTTTTTTTAACATCTAAATTAAATACATATCGGTTTTATTTTACAAATTTAATTGTTATTTATACTTATCTTTTTACTATTTATAATATATTTTAATAAAAAACCCAATTAATTGAAATGCAAAAATATAAATTGTGCAATATGTATATTTTATTAACTTTTATATGCGCATTATAGTAAAATTTCTACATATAAACAAAAACATATTGTTACAACACAATTAATGTTGTATAATAAAAGTTAGTTAATTATATAGAAACGCTGATTAATTTAGATTCAAAAATAATCTTATCATAAACTTAATTAAATTTATTTTTGAGTCCAGTTAAACTTAAAAGGAGGGGCATTTATGATGAAAAGAAAAATAGCTGTATTATCAATGTTTTTTACTGCTATGCTTTTCTGCGTTTCATGTCAAACCAAGCAGACAGTACAAAATGACGCTATTGAAAAAGAGTTTGTTAAACCAGAAAAAATAACAATTTTGACAAATTCATTTAAACCAAAGGAGGAAGGTCTTAATGCTTTCCTGCAAAAATACAAAGATATGACAGGAATTGATTTGGCTTTTAGTGACTTTGACTCTAAAAGTTATTATGAGAAGGTTATTATTTCTATTGCCTGTGAAGAGGATATAGACGTATACGAAGTTGGAGGAATTTACTATCCCAACTTTGCTGCTTACGACTTATTATGGGATATGACAGATACATATGAAAAGTCATCAATTAAGGATAATCTTGATAATTTATATGTTGACGCATTAAGAATTAACGGACGTCTCTATGGTTTTCCTACAAATAAAGGAAACGGAACTGTTACATATGTTAGAAAAGATATTTTAGATGAACTTGGAATTAAAGAACCTGATAATTATGATGAATTTTATCAAATGCTTGTAAGTTTTAAAAATTACAAAGAAGGTTTTATACCTATTACAGCAGCTGGACTTTTAAACAGTGAATCGCCTTTTGACCTTTATTTAAGAGAATTTTACCAAAATGCGAAACCGGATATCTACTTTGACGGCAAAGCTTATGTTGATGGTATGACTGAGCCTGAAATGAGAGAGGCTCTTGAAAGAATGAAAAAGGCTTACAATGAGGGACTCATAGACCCTAACATAGCTACTAATAAAACTTCTGACTGCCGTGACTCTTTATTTAACGGAAACGTAGGTTGTTTTAACTATTGGGCTGGCTCATGGGCAAGAACATTAAATGAAAAAATAGAGGAAACTCTTCCCGAAAGCGGTTATTATGTTACTCCGTTAAAACCTATAAAAGAAACTCAGTATATTGAAAGACCTCCTATTGCTCTTGTAATTCCAAAAGTATGCAAAAATCCGGAAGGAGTATTCAAATATTTAATAGAGTTTTCACATGACTCAGGCGAAGGCGAAATGCTTTTTACACAAGGTGTTGAAGGTTTTCATTGGCAGCTTGATGCTGATGGAAACGGCAGCATAATCCAATCGGAAAATAAAATATCAAATTCATGGTTTACTCCTGAGCTTACGTTTACAAACTTTAAAAACCCTATAAAAATTGACCCTAAAGTAGTGCCTTCACTTGAACTTTTCAAAGAAAACTCATCAATGGCTCCAGTTCCAACTACATCTAAAAAGGTAGGAGGAATAATAACAGACCTTGATACAACAAGACGTGAAATAATAGAAGAAATTGTAACAACAGATATGACAATAGATGAAGGGCTTGAAGATTATAACAGACGTGCATCAAAGCTTGTAGAACGTATTTTAAACGACTTAAATTCTAATCAATAAAAGGAGGAATGTTCAATGTTTAACAGAATAAGAGGTATGCTGTCATTTTTTATGGGTATTATAGCAGTTACACTTACAATAATTACTATAATAACTTTTGTTGTGGCAATATATACAAGAAATGAATATGAAAATCTTCTTGATGAATCTGTAAATAAGTATACGCTTGTAAATGAAATGGAAACATCCGCTACAAATATAAAATACCGCAAAACGCTTGGATATGATGTAGGTTTTGAACAGTTAAAACTTGTAATGCTTATTAGGCAATACTCCGAACAATACTTATCTGATGGAACTGAAGACGCTGTATTAATGAGTGATCTTCTTGCCTCATTTAAAGAAAATGGTATGGAACCTACTATAATAATAACAACAATACAAGATATGAGTGATATTGTAAACGACCTTTTAATCAAAAAGGGAACTTCTTTAAATAATAAAATGAATATTTTAAGAGTGTCAATACCTGTTTCAATAGTTATTATACTTGCTATTGTAGCTTATTTATGTTATCATCTTCCAAAGAAAATTGCAGTACCTATTATAAGAATAAATGAATGTGCAAAACAAATCTCCAACGGTGAATTTGATAATGTAAAACTAAAAAAATCTTCAATATATGAATTGGAACAGCTTAACGATTCTTTTAAAAATCTTATTGGTACAGTAAGTGGAATTGTTTCCGATGTAGATTATGTATGTATGGAATTTGAAAACGGAAACAGCAAAAAAGTTGATACTGTAAAAGGAAATCTTAAAGGCAGCTTTTTGCAGATGGCAAACAAAATAAATAATCTTCTTGACTCAACCGACGATATTGTAAATGAAATGCTTGGATGCATACATGCTTATGCAAATGGAAATTTTAATTATCAAGTAAAGGAATTTAAAGGAGAACGCTCAGCAATAAACAATGAAATAAATATATGCCGAAGCAATTTTAAAGAAGTTGTTTCAAACATAAATTCATTAAGTGATTCTGTACGTTTAGGAAAACTTAGTTCACGCCTTAACACAAATGAATTGACAGGAGATTGGTTTGAGGTTGCAAATGGGCTTAACAGCCTTGTTGAGGCTGTTGAAAATCCTATAAATGCTACAATTAAAGGACTTAATAAACTTGCCGCTGCTGATTTATCTTATAGAGTTACTGAAAATTACGAAGGCGCATATAGGGAAATAAAGGATACAATAAATAATGTTGCAGAATCACTTAATAATTACATATCCGACATAGGAACTGTTTTAAAAGGAATTTCTGAAAACGACCTTACAGTTAAAAGCCGTATAAAATATACAGGAGATTTTGTTGAAATTGAAAAAAGCTTTGAAGTTGTTACTGAAAACCTGCGAGGTCTTATAGGAAATATGATTGCTGCTTCAGAACAAATAGAAATTGGCTCAAGAAGTATGGCTCAATCAAGTACAGGGCTTGCCGTAGGAGCTACACAGCAAGCAGATGCTGTAAGAATACTTCTTGACCTTTCTCAAAATGTAAATGGAAAATCTGTTGAAAACTTTAATGCCGCAACTTCAGCTAAAGAATACAGCGGCGCTGTAACAAGAGATATAGAAAATGGAAATCATCTTTTAATTGAGTTAAATACAGCTATAAATAATATTGCAAAAGCGAGCAATGCAATAAGCAACATTACATCAGTTATTGATGATATAGCTTTCCAAACAAATATATTAGCGTTAAATGCAGCTATTGAAGCAGCAAGAGCTGGTACTCATGGAAAAGGATTTGCTGTTGTAGCTGATGAAGTTAGAAATTTAGCTGGTAAAAGTCAAGCTTCAGCTAAAGATGCCGGAAATCTTATCAGTCAAACTTTAAGCAGTGTTGACGAAGGCGTAGAAGTTGTAAATAACACTATTTCTCTTCTTACAAATATAATGTCTGAAACAAAGAAAATAGATACAGTAATAGATGATGTTCTTGTAATAAGCGGAGAACAAAAAACTTTATCTGAACAAATGCAGACAGAAACTTCAAAAATCAGTGATGTTGTAAATAACATAAGCGCTACAAGTGAAGAGACAGCCGCTACAAGTGAAGAACTTGCAAATCAAATAGAAATGTTTAATTCTGGCATAAATATGTTTAAAGTAGTTTAGCTGAAACTTATGTTTTTCAGTCAAACCGCAATTAATACTAAACACATTTTAATTTTTAAAATAAAAATAGGCTCGCATTTTTTAACGTGCGAGCCTATTTTTTAACAAATGAGTAATGACAAGGAGTAATAAAATGAAAAATATAATTTTATCAATTACCGCACTTTTTATATATTTTGCATTTGCCATATCAGCAAACGCTCAAACAATAATAACATCACCTCTTGACAGCCGTCCTATAAGTGTTGAATATCTCTCAAACTTAGCTAAAATAGCTGGAGATGAACTTATATCCGCCGATAAATCATCGCTTGATTATTTTTCAGCCATAGATAAAAACAACTATTATGGAAACAGTGAAAAAACAAGACAAGATATTTATGATTTAGTTTCTCAAAACAATAATGAAAACACTACGGTTATAATAAATACATCATCATACATAACAAAAGGTCTTGTAGGCAGCCGCTGCGGAGACCACTATTTAAGCTACACACAAGCGCTTGATGATCTTTATAAACTTACTTCTGAAAATACCAAACCTACATATTACGTAAATTTATCTATGCCAAGAACCCTTCCTGAAACAAGAGGAAATCAAATATGGCCAAATAATGAAAAACAACTGGGACTCATATATTATTACAGAATTTATAATCCTGATTTTTCAGAAACCGAAGCAGCTCGCTTATCAAGAGTAACTCCTTCACAATTTCTTCTTGAATGGAATTATGTTCAAAACAAAAAATCAGAATTAGGCGAAGATAGTCTTGCTCCATGGGAAAAAGACTTTTTAAGAGATTTTAATGTAAATTATCGGACAAAAGAACCTTATGTACGTTACACTGCAAAATACAGAGCTCCTTTTAGAACTGTAACAGCAATATTTTATAGACTTATGAAAATGCAGGACGCCGGATTAATTGATGAAATTATAATAAGCAATGATGATTTTCAACTTCCTGATTCAATTACATACTTATATAACAATACTAAAGCCGATTGGATTCCGGTAGAAAACGGAAATCCAATTAAATTCAGTTTTGCAAGAACATATATGACAACAGGAGGTTACAGTGTATATAAACTTTTAAGTTTCTATAAAGGCTCATGGAATTCATACTTAGCTACAAAAGGATTAAATGATAATATAAATTTTGTATTTGGTTTAGACGAAATTCCTCAGTTAATATATGCAAGAGACGTATCAAAAAGACATAATTTAAATACTTCATTAATTCCTATAAGTACAGCCAATACCGAAACTGTCGCTAAATTCGATGTATTAAGTGTAAATAAACTCTTATCAAACGATATTAACTTTGTAAAAAGAGGCTCTCATGTAACTAATAAAAAATTTGTGTTATATCTTTACGACTATGGAAATACAATGAACTTTTTACCTGAATACGCTTATGATGAAATGAATAAAAAATATGCACAAGGAAATAATATAGGTCTTATAGAAATATATAACTCGACTGTTTCAGTTACCGGAGAAAACCTCCTTTTTAAACAATTATATAATAATTCTTTAAACGCTAAAAATACAGAACTTTCACTTACAAACTTATCTTGTTACAGTGCATGGAATACAAATGCAAATGCAATAGGCTTAGGAGTAGCACATGCTCAAGTATACGGCATTATGGAGGAAAAAAATAATGATACGGAAAAGTTTTTACAGTCGCATATAAACATGCTTTCTCAGCATTTTCTTGAAGACGGAATTTATACAGTTAAAATAAAAAGACAGCTTTCAACAGAACCTTTTGTTCCAACAGGCGACGACCTTGTATCAAGCAAAAAACTTTATGACCTTCTTGAGCCTGATAAATTATCTGAAGCTTTTAAAAACACAACATACACTATTAAAAATACAAAATATAATATTAAAGATTTAACTCTTTCAAAATGTTTCTTTCCATGGGGACGTATTTTTGAATGTTACCTTGATTTTGATGTGAAAATAGAAAAAGCTGATTAAAAACAAATAAAACCCTACAAGCTAAAACTGTTGTAGGGTTTTATTTTATATAAACAAATTATTTTGTTATATCATCTAATAAATCAAAAAATCCCTCAAATGTTTTTCTGCAGCACATAGGATTTGATATTTTTATTCCTCCGGTTTTTAAACCTATAAGAGAAAAAGACATCGCAATACGGTGGTCATCATATGTTTCTACAACTCCCGAGTTTATATCCCCGGGATAAATAATTATTCCATCTCTTGTCTCAAGTTCATGGCATATTATTCCTAACTTAGATAATTCATTTATTATAGCTGAAATTCTATCAGACTCTTGATATCTAATATGTTCTATATTTTTAATAGTTGTAGGAGATTTAGCAAATGGAGCAATTGCTGAAAGTGTCATAGTTTGGTCTGAAAAATCATTCATATCAACAGTTATTCCATAATAACTTTCAACTCCATAGACTTTTATACCTTTTTCAGTTTCATCAATTTTACAGCCTAATTTCTCCAATACATATATAAATTTTAAATCTCCTTGAATTGAATTTTTATACACACCATTTACAGTAACATTTATATTTAAAAGAGGAGCCATAGCATAAAAATAACACGCTGCCGATAAATCCGGCTCAACATTATATTCATTAATACAGCTTTGTTTTTTTCTTACATAAAAACACGAATTGTTTTTTTCAATATCCATATTAAAATGTTTCATCATATTATAAGTAAGCTTTATATAAGCTCCCTCTATTCTTTTTCCACTCATTTTTATTTCAATACCATTTTCACATACAGCCCCTGACATCATAAGTGCACTTGCAAATTGACTGCTTAAACCTGTATCAATTTCTAAACTTCCTCCTTGTATACCCGATGATTTAATCTCAAAAGGGAAAAAACCTTCATTCTCTAAATATTTAACATGTACACCTTCTCTTTTTAATACATCCAACAAAGGTTTTATAGGTCTTTTTTTCATCTGCTCAGATGAGTTTAACACATAATTTCCTCCTGAAAAAGCAAGTAAAGCAGTTAAAAATCTTGCGGCTGTTCCTGCACTTCTTACGTTAATTTCAGCGTTTCTACAAGGTATTTTGCCTCCTTGTCCATATACAGTTACAGTCTTTTTATATTCGTCTATTTTAAGTTCAAAACCTAAAGAGTTAAGACAATCTAAAAACGCTCTCGAATCATCGCTAAAAAGTATATTATTAACAACACATATTCCATTAGATATAGCTGCAAGCATAAGAGCTCTGTTAGTAATACTTTTTGAACCGGGAACTGATATATTTATTTCTTTTTTATTTTTATATTGCTTTACAACATATATATCGTTCATAATTTTACCCCCATTTATTTTAATTAATAAAAGTTCCTTTATTTTACACTATTATAAAGTGTTTATCAATACGGCTTATGCGTTTTTTATGTTTCAATTTTATTAAAAAATGCAAAATTATTTACTTTATCTTTTTATTAATGTATAATATTAAGTAATTGCTGATTTAACTATTAATAGAAAAATAATCAGTATTTCCTTAATAATTAATTGTATGGAGGCGTTAAAAATGTTTAAAAAAAGTTTAATTTTATTTCTATTTGCTGTTACTTTATACTCACTTGCCGGCTGTACCCCTTCTGGTACAGATAAATATAAAAGTGCCGAAAACAGTTATGAAATATGTTTCCCCGAAAATTCTCAAATTGAACAGGAAGAAGAAAACAAAATAAAATTTCCATTTGGAGAGGAAGACGGAATATACTTTTCGATTGAGGAAAATAATGTTTCTGAAGGAATAGAATTTAACGATATAAAAGAAAACTTTCTTGAGGAAATAAGACAGTCAAACTATGAATTGAATGGAGCAAAAGAAAGCAATATACTTGAATACGATACAAATGAGATATACTATTCAAATGATACTACTAAATTTTTATCATTTATTATTTTAAATGATGAAAAGGAATATATTTTAACTTATTCAGCTCCTAATGATTTATATTCTGCATATAAGTCAAAATTCTTTGAACTTGCAAAAACATTTAAAGCAAAATAAATAAAACATAAATAATAAAAGATTCCCCGATTTTAAATCGGAGAATCTTTTTTAAAAAATCTGCAATTTATTTTTTTATATCATTTTTTATTGATATATTTTTACTTTTATGTATTATAAATTAATATCCACAAGCATACCCATTTCAATTATCCTATACTTATCCGGAGACTTAGGCGCAAATACATAGTTATAATAAAAATCAAGATTTTTAAAACTCATGTAACTTGACATAGGCATATCCATTGAATCACAAGCCTTATCATAAAAATCCTTTAAAAAACTAAGAAGTTCGTATTTACGTTTATTAAAATCACTTTCATTCATTCCGATTAAAACTTCACTGTTATAAATCATTTCTTCATCAAAATTCAGCTTTAAGCCATAATAAGAAAGAATTTCTTCATTTTTATAAGCATCTTGTGTAATTTCCTCCGAAAATTCTAAAAGGTTAGAACTATTTTCAGCATTATCAGACGCAAATTTTTTATAAAAATTAAATGAATTAGAAAACTTAATAAAACTATCATTTAAAGCGGCAATTTTACCTTCATAATCATAATCCATAATAACAATTCTATTGGCAGCCTCAAAAGCGGAATTTTTAAGCATATTAAAACCATCAGAAATACTTTTTGCGTATTTTATCACTTCATCATTTATAGTATTATTCATAAATATAGAAAAATCCGGTCCTTCATACTCACTATTAATCTCAACAGCCGACATATTACCAACAACAAGCATCTTAGGTTTTGCTTTTTGCGCAATTTTAATATTTTTAAAAATAAACGGTTTATAATGAACATAATAAAATAAATCTGTCTGCATAGTTCCACCTCCCTTTTGTACTTTTTATATTTAACTTAAATTTTACTCATCATCTTCTTCATCTTCTTCATCTTCTTCATCTTCTTCGTACTCAAACGTACCATCTTCAAATAAATCAAAAAATGCCGTCTCAACAGCTTGAAACTCCTCGTCTGTTTCAATATTTGAAAGTTCAAAACCATCTTCTGAATCATTTTCAATATAACGATACAAAAGAACTTCATCATCACCTTCAGGCAAAAGCGCAATATATTCCCTTCCAGCAGCCTCAAAAATATCTATAACATTACATTTTAATTCTTCGTTATCTTCCGTAATTATAGTCATAATGCTATGTTCACACTCACAGCCATCTCCATGCTCATGTTCACATTCGCAATCATCATTGCAATTACATTCAGATTCTTTTTCATCATAAAAATCACTCATATTTTTCTCCTTTGAATCTATTATAATATAATCTTTTCTTTTATAATAATATTATATCACAAATATAAAAATATAGATACATTATTTATAAAATTTAAGCATTAGCCTGTTCAATTTCAAGACTTTTGCAAAAATCAGTAATACCCATATAAATTGCCCATGCTATTTTTTCCTGATATTCTTCACTGTTAAGTTTCTTGTTTTCCTCATTATTAGATAAAAAACCACATTCCACAATTACTGCCGGTTTCTGTGTATTTTTTAAAATATAATAATCAAGATTAGCCTTTGGAATCCTTGTATTAGATTTATCGGCAAACTCTTTAAGTCTTGTTTGTATACATTCCGCAAGCCTTTTACTCTGCTCCGATTTTTTATAATAAAAAACCTGTGCCCCTTTTACACTTTCTTTTGGAAATGAATTTTGATGAATACTTACTACTATATCTGTATTTTCATCATTTATTATATTTTTTCTTTCTTTTAAATCGGCTCTTTTTTCCGATGACAAAGCGCTATCATCATCTCTTGTCAATGTTACAAAAGCCCCTGCTTGCTCAAGATATATTTGAAGTTTCTTTGAGACAGCAAGATTAATTCCTTTTTCCTCTATTCCGTCACTGCGTACCTTTCCAGGGTCCCAGCCACCGTGGGGAAATACTTTAATGCGCCATATAATAAGTATACGCTAAAAAACTTTTAAGTTTATATAGCGCATACTTAAAAACAATTTTTTAATAATTTAGTATTTATCATAAATTAAGAAGAGCATAAACTTTTGTTGATATCTCATTTATATCTAATTGATATTTAACTGCTCCAATATCATATGCTACTTTAGGCATACCATATACAACACAGCTTTGCTGATTTTGTCCTATCGTCAATGCTCCGTTGCTTCTCATTTGAAGAAGTCCGGCAGCGCCGTCTGCTCCCATTCCCGTAAGTATAACGCCTATGGCTTTGTCTTTAGCAGTCTCAGCAACAGATTTAAACAAAAAATCAACTGAAGGACAATGCCCTGATACTTTCGTTGTTCCTCCGCATACAACAAAATACCCATTACTATCTTTTGAAAGTTTCATTTGAACATCTCCGGGAGCTATAAGTACAAGTCCTTTTTCAACCCTGTCTCCGCTTTTAGCCTCTTTTACACGTACATTGCAGCACCTATCCAGTCTTTCTGCATATAAACTTGTAAAACCAACAGGCATATGCTGCACTATAACAACACCTGGTATATCTGGATTAAATCCTTTTACAACCTTTAAAATAGCTTCTGTTCCGCCGGTAGACGCACCTATGGCTACTATTCTGTCGCTTACGTTTTTGCCTGAACTAATTCTGTTTAATACCGAAAAAGCGCCGCTTTTCGGTGCGGTATTATTAACTGGTCTTACCGCTCTGCTATTAACAGGCATACTGCTTTTATTATTTTTATCAAATTTAACTGACGCAGCAACAATTATCTTACTCGCAAGTTCATTTTTTACAAACTTTTCAATTTCCTTATCATTTAGCATAGCTGGTTTATTAACAAAATCAACAGCTCCGGCCTCTAATGCGTCAAATACTTTTCCTGTAAGACTGCTAACCATAATGACAGGTATTTTATATTGCGGCAAAAGTTGTCTTACAAATTCAATTCCATCCATTCTTGGCATACTAACATCACATGTAACAACATCAGGATGAAATTTAAGTATAGCATCTCTTGCTTGAAATACATCTTCACAGGCTGCGACAACCATTAATTGAGGAATTGAGTTAATAACCCTCACAAGAAATTCTCGAAATAAAAGTGAATCATCAACAACAAGAACTTTAATTTTTTTCATAATCACCACACCAATAACTAATTTATTTTTTGGTAAATAGATGGCTGAATATATTTAAGCTTTGTAGCGGTCTTATCAACCACTTCAGCCATACCTGTAAACAGATATCCCCCAATATCAAGACAATTATACATTTTATCAACTATTTGTCTTTTTGTCTGCTCGTCAAAATAAATCATAACATTTCTAATAAATATAACATTAAATTTTGATTTGAAACTATAATTTGCACTCATAAGATTAAATTGTTTATATATAACTTTATTTCTTATTTCATCTTTTACTCGGCTTTCCACATCTGAATGTCTTTGAAAATACATCTTTCGCCATCTATCCGGAAGAACTTCAAGCTGTTCGTTTAAATAAATCCCCTCTCTCGCTTTTCCCAAAACTTGTGTAGATATGTCCGTAGCTAATATTCTTGTATCCCACTTTCCCGGTTGTGACTTAAAAAAATCTTCCATTGTCATAACGATAGTATAAGGTTCTTCACCAGTCGAACAAGCACATGACCATAACTTGATACTTTTGGTTGCACTTTCCTTTTTTAGCAGAAATGGAAGAACTACATCTCTTAAATAATTAAAGTGAAGCTGTTCTCTTAAAAAATATGTATGATTAGTAGTAAGGTAATTAAGCATCTTATTTGCTTCTTCACCTGTTTTACTGCTTTTAACTTTGTCAAGAAACTCACTGTAACTTGAATACCCGTTTTTTACAAGATAATTTTGAAGTCTTCCCGTAATAAGCGTCTTTTTTCCATTTAAGTTTATACCATAATTTGATTTAACATAATCAACAATACTTTTATATTCCTTATCCGTTATTTCCATATATATCAACTCACCTTCAAAAAAGGCAATATCGCATAATTGACAATTCATGGTTTTTACTAAAATTTACATCTTAATACAAAAACTCATTAATATAAAATGCAGCTATGCTAAATAACCAATTTTTATAAAACCAAGCGGTATTGCCAAAAATATTTTTATAAAAATTTTTTGCGTATGTTTATTTTTTTGACTGTATTTACGATGAAACACTAATTTATACTAAATGTTATTTAACCGACAGAGGAAGTCCACCGCTATTTTAAGGGGGTACTTACTCTTATATTCAGCAGGATTTTAATCTCTCACTGAATATAAAGGCAAATGTTTTAGCTCGTCGGCTTAAAATTTTTGTTACACAAAAATTCTCATAGTCTTGACTATAAATTAGGCATAAAAAAATACTTTTTTAATTACTTAAATTATTATGTGACTTTTTTTTAAAAAATGCTTTATAAGATTATTAATTGCTACTATAAAAATTATACTTTTATATTCCTAATTTGTCAAATAAAAAACAAACAAAAAAATGCTGTAAAATATAGCGTATGCCATATTTTACAACATCTTTAAACATTAAAAACCATTAAAGCCGTCTAAATAATTTACTTTAAAGGAGTTCCGTCAGCCGCTGGAAGTTTATCCATAATAATAAGAACTATATCTACTATTGTCATTATACCACATACACCACATGTTAAAAGTTTTAAAATTCCCATTCCTGTATAACCTAAGTAAAATCTGTCAATACCTAATGAACCTAAAAAAATAGCTAAAAGCAATGCTGTTACTTTATCTTTTTGCACAATAAATACCTCCAAAATTTTTTCTTAAATTATATCACATAACATTATCTAATAAAAATTACAAATATGCTCATTTTCCCTTATTTTTTTTCAATATAATCTATTTTTCTTCAATTTTCTCTTTGTAACAATAATTTTATCTATAAAATAATTTTATTTCCTCTTTTATACAAATTATCATTTGCCAACTATAAATATATCATTACTATTTAACACACTTATTTTATTTATAAATTCTCCTACTTTTTCTCTTGTAATAATATTCTCATTATTATTTTCTTTTTTTTCTTTATAAAAATTTGAAAGACTTTTTTTTATATTTTCTTGCATTTTCTCATATTCACACATATAAATTTTCATTTCATTTTCCGATATAATACCTTTTAAAAAACACTCAAGAAGCCTTTTCTTTAGTTCTTTTATATTATACAATTTATTATTAAATCCCATTTCAATATTAGAAAGTATTTTTTTAGAAACACTATAATAATTTTTATTTTTAAACGCTCCATGATTTTTTAAATAATTATTAACTTCTATCATTACCTTTTCAGCACTTATTTTATTTCTAATACAATATTGTTTTCCTAAGCGTTTGTATGTTCCGCACATAAAATATGCACCGCTTTTTCTCTCACATCGGCACATTGCCATTTTACAATGACCGCATACAATTAAACCTGAAAGTATATGTGAACTGTTTCCATACACTGTTTTTGTATTTCTTTTTTTCAAAAGTTCTTGAACCATAGCCCATTTATCATAATCAATAAGAGGCTCATGAGTATTTTTGACAATAATCCAATCTTTTTTTGAAAGTTTTTTTCTTTTTGTTTTTATATTTTCCCTATAACTTTTATTTTGAACCATATTTCCGGCATATATTTCATTTTTAAGTATGTATAAAACTGTTGAACTACTCCAAAACAGAGTTTTAAAAATCTTTCTGCCATTATTATATTTTAATCCGTTTTCATTTTTATAAAGCATTGGAGGAAGTTCATGTTCACTATTTAATACTTCAGCTATTTTTTTTGCTCCCATTCCGTCAAGATACATTTTAAATATCCTTTGAACAATTATGCCGGCATGAGGGTCTATAACAAGTTTATGTTTATCTGAAACAGACTTTTTATATCCATAACATGCAAATGCCCCTATAAACTCTCCGTTTTTCTTTTTTTCCCTTAAAATGCTTGAACATTTTTTTGATATATCTTTTGAATATAACTCATTAAAAACATTTTTAATAGGAATTATAAAATCATTTATATTATTATTAGTATCAAAATTATCATTTACAGCTATAAATCTAACTCCCTTTTCCGGAAATATTTTTTCAATATACATACCTGAATTTATATATTCTCTGCCAAGCCTTGATAAATCCTTTACAACAATACAATTTATTTTTCCTTTATCTATATCCTCAAGCATACTATTAAATCCTGGTCTTTCAAAATTTGTTCCTGTATAACCATCGTCTGTATATTCTTTTATAAATTTCAAATCCGATTGTCTATTTATAAATTCCAAAAGATAATTTCTTTGATTTATTATACTTGCGCTTTCATTTTCATTTTTAATTTTATCTTCTTGTGATATTCTTATATAAATCCCTGTATTATACAAAATAATCACCTCGCCGCATTAATGTATTACCATGGCCTGCATCTATAACAATATTTTTCTTAGATACAGGCATTGAAAAAGTTTCAAGACTTTCTTTGTAGTAACTTCCGACTACTCCAAAAGCTAATACAGATAAATAAAGACCTACTAATATTTTATTTTTATTATTTTTCCAAAAGTCACTTAATATCTTCATAATCAGCACCTTCCTCTGATTTTTCCACATTATCTATATCTACTTTTTTATATGACGGTTTGTCTTTTTCAATATTATCTTTTGTTTTATCTTTTGTTCTCTTTTCTATTTCTTTTTTTTCAATCTCTATATTCTTTTGTTTAATATCATTTGTCTGTTTCTCTTTTTCATTTACATTTACAGCATTTTTTAATTTATTTTTCCAATTATTCTCTGTCCACACAATTTCCTCATTTTTTTTATTTAATAAATCTGTAAGTTGAATTATCTGTCTGTTTTTTTCATCAAGTTTTGAATTTAACTCAGAAATTCTGTTATTGAGTTTAATAATTTCTTGAGAGTCTTCTTTTTCAACTACAACCGACATCTTATTAACACTCTCATTATAAAATGAATCATATAAATCAGATATAATCTGTATATTTGAAACATTCTTGCTTTCAACATAAAATTCACGTGCTAAAAACTCCTTTTCACTCATTTTATCATACGAAATAAAATAAGCCTTCTTATAAATACTGCAAAAATGTTCTTTATATCGTTCTGGTTTTGAAAAACTATCCCCAAAATCGTTTGATATGCAATAATATAACCTTCCTAAGTGAAGAAAGAAAATATATAAAACGCCTTTTACAAATAGAATTTGACATCCTCCTGTCTTTTGTCCTTCCCATAATACATAAGGTTCACTTAATCCTTTATCGGTTGTTTTCCTAAATATAAGCTGAGTGGAAAACATACTCTTTACAGCTACAACAAAATAAATTCCATTTTCACCGGCTAAAAAACAATGGTCAGTAATATTAAAATTTGTTGAAAAAACAGCATTAAAATCTCCTTTTCTTGATAATGTCAATTCTCTGTAACCTATTATATTTTCTTTGTTTCTTTTTTGGCAAAAAACAATACAATGCCCTTTATTTATGCTTTGAAGCTGAAAAATACTTTCCGGCAAACTTACAATATTATCTATAATCTGAGAACCGCCCCACTTTCCGTTTTTATCCGCAAGCTGCATAGCAAGACAATGACTTAATTTGTCATTTTGAGGAATATTATATAAAAGTTTCATTCCTTGATTTCCGGAAATAGAAAAAAACATTATATTTTTTACATTCTTTTCAGAACTTTTTAAAATTATTTGTTCTTTCCAAAACCCATTATCTTTCGTACATAATATAATATTTCCATTCTTATCTTGAGCAAAAATATAAATTTGCCCGTCATCTGTTAAATTAACTGTATAGCTGTCTCTTACATTTTCTATTACAGATGTATCCTTGCTCCACTTTCCATCTGAATATTGCCTGCAATAAATTGAATCGTTATTATAATGAAAACATAAAAGTTTCTTATCCTTTGTCCTTACAATATATGTATTCTGCATATTATCACCCTTTTTTATTTTATATATATTTTATTCTTCAAATCTAATCATATACCAGTTGGTTAAAGACTACTCATATTTTTATTTTATAAAAATGTCTGCAAACTAAAATTTTTTAATAATTATATTTATCAAAAACTATTCGCATTTCTGCTTTGCAAAAATACTTATAACCGACAATTTCATAAGTGCCACTTTTAAAAAGATGGAACTTACTTGTGTCGGCTAAATAATTATAATAATTAATACAAAATTTTTAGATATAATGTAAAATATTCCAAAAACTTTTAAAAATATTATTCCAAAAATCAAGATTCTCTGCTATAATAATATTACAATATGTATTATTGGGGGAGGTGATACGTTATGGATGTTGTAATTATTGACGATGATAAGGAAATCTGTAATAAAATGGCTGAAATTCTTAATAATGATTCGGAAATTAATGTTTCTGGAATAGCGCATAATGGAATTGACGGTATTAAGCTTGTAAAAAAAACAAAACCATCTGCTGTTATAATTGACATTATACTTTCAGGAATAGACGGCATTGGAGTTTTAGAAGAATTAAATCATATTGGTATGATTGAAGACGGACTCAAATGTATAGTTTTAACGGCTGTAAACTCTCCGCATATTATATCAAAAGCGTTTGAATTGGGTGCAAAATATGTATTACTTAAACCATGCGATTTTAATATAATAATAAGAAGAATAAAAGAAATTGTAAACGATAAAAAATATATAGGAATTTTTCACACTCTCAACAATAATGAATTAGTAAAAGCTGAGAAAAATATAGCTTGGATTTTAAACGAAACCGGAATAATGCCTAATTTAAAAGGTTTTAAATATTTAAAACAAGCTGTTATTATGTGCCTTGAAAATGACAGCATATTAGAGGGCGTAACAAAATTTTTATACCCAGAAATAGCAAGAATTAATAACACAAGTAACTCAAGAGTCGAGCGTTCTATAAGACATTCTATTGAAGTAGCGTGGGAAAAAGACTCGGGTATATCATATTATAAAATAATGGGCTTTACAGACCATAACAATGGAAAACGCCCTACTAACAGTGAATTTATAGCTTCTGTTGTAGATTACATAAAAATGAATTTATAAAAAAAACAGCTTTACCATAAATATTACTTATTTTCGGTAAAGCTGTTAAAATTTTTATTATTCAGCATTTTCAATTTTAGAAACAAGCTGTTCATCAGGAGTTATATAACACGTTTTATTTGTTGTATATATAACCATTCCCGGTTTTGCTCCTGCCGGCTTTTTAACAAATTTTTTCAATGTATAGTCAACCGGCACTAAACTTGAATTTTTCCCTTTGCTGTAAAAAGCTGCAAGCAATGCTGCCTCGTTTATAGTAGTTTCCGGTATGTCATTTCCATTTGATTGTATTATAACATGAGAACCTGGTATATTTTTTGTATGCAGCCACATATCATTTGTTTTTGCTGTTTTTAATGTAAGTTCATCATTTTGTCTATTATTTTTTCCAACAAAAATATTAAATCCGTCACTTGATATATAATGTATTGGCTTTGACTTTTTTATATTATGCTTATTTTTGCCTATATTCCTTTTTTTCAAAAATCCTTCTTCAGAAAGTTCTAACCTTATTTCATTTATATCTTGTTCTTGAGTTGAATTTGATATTGATTCAAGCACTCCTTCAAGATAATTAAGTTCATCATCATTTTGCTTTATTTGAGATTTCAACGCTTCAAATGTTCTTTTTTGCTTTGAGTAAAGTTTGAAATATCTTTGCGCATTCTCTGAAGGAGTTAAATTAGCATCAAGAGGTATTGTAATTTCATTCATATTTTCATCATAAAAATTTATTGTAGAAAAGCTTGTCATTCCTTTTTTTATCATAAATATATTAGCTGTTAAAAGTTCTCCAAAAAGTCTTAATTTATCTCTGTCTTTAATTTCTTTAAGTGTTTTTTGCTGTATATGTTTTTTCTTAACACATCTTTCAATGTTATTTAAAACGAGCTTTTTTAAATCCTGTGATTTTTGATTCATTCTATACAAAATATCTCGCTTTTTATAATAAAAATCAAGAAGTTCTGATATATCGTCAAAATATTTTTTTTCAAAATTCTTGAAAATCAGTGTCTCTATTGGCGAAAATTCTACAACTTTACCATCTTCATATATAATATTAGGATTAAATTGTCCATCTTTAATTTTATTTATAAATTCTACAAATTTTTCATACAAAACATTTTTCTCAAATTCATTAAGTTCATCTCCTCTAACAGAAGGTTCAAAACCTGCTCTTGCAACAATTTCTGAGGCAATAATCGGACTTATTCCATTAAAACTTTTATAAATAAAGCTTTGTAAATTAAGGAATTTTTTTTCCTCAAACACTTTCATAAAAATTTCTTTTTCTATTTTCATTGTATCATATTTTCCATTTGAAGACGGAATAATATATTTAAGCCCCGGTAAAACCTGTCTAACTGAACTCATATCTGCATTTACATGTTTTATACTCTCTATTATATTGTATTTATCATCTGTTAATATAATATTGCTGTGTCTTCCCATCATTTCCAAAATAAGTGTTTTAACTGAATAATCACCTAACTCATTTATAGACTCAATATTAATATTTATAATTCTTTCAAAATTAGGTTGAGTTATGCTTATAATTTTACCGTTTTGAATATGTTTTCTTAAAACCATACAAAACAAAGGAGGAGTATTGGGATTATTTTTTGATACAAAAGTAAAACCTATTCTCGGGCTTTGGGGATTAGATGTGAGCATAAGTTTATATACAGATTTAAAACTTCTTATATTTAATATAATTTCATCTTTCTCAGGCTGATAAATTTTATCTATACGTCCATTTAAAACATTATCATTAAGCTGTTTTACAACAGCAGATATAGTTACTCCATCAAAAGCCATTTTTCATACCTCCAAAAAAAACTTAAATTAAACTATAAGTACAAATATATTTTATAATTACATTATATATAATTAAATAAGCTTTTTCAACATAATGGTTTTTATACGCTTAAAAACTAAATTTAATTTATAATTTTTAAAAAAACATATAAATATATCTTAGACTGTCGAAAAAGTCAAAATTTTTTTAAAACTTTAATTTATGGAAAAAGCGTCGCAGACTTTAAGCCGCAAAACGGGCTTTGCCCGTTTGAGGAAAAGAGACGTTTCAAGGGCTTTCAAGCCTTGTACGAAGAAACGTCTCTTTATTCTTCTGCTTAAAATCATCGAAAACTTTTTTTCGATGACAGCGTTGTCGACTTTGTCGACACGCTGAACATATAAATATATCTTTTTTATATGTTTAATATATGTCTATTATAAAAAAAGACTTTTAATAATTTTAATTTTTTAGTATAATGGTGTAATAAAACCTATTGGAAAAAAGGGAGGTGAAAACATGAAAAGTATGACAGGCTACGGTCGTGGAGAATGTCTTAAACACAATAGGCAATTTAGCGTTGAAATAAAAGCAGTA
Organism: uncultured Eubacteriaceae bacterium; assembly: GCA_947086655.1. Lineage (GTDB taxonomy): Bacteria > Bacillota > Clostridia > Lachnospirales > CAG-274 > CAMTZM01. Next base: position 52,797 of record CAMTZM010000006.1, on the reverse strand, counting down.
AACCATAAATTCAATGATATTACAATAAAGCTTCCGCACTATCTTATTTCTTATGAAGATTCAATAAAAAAATTTATAGGACAATATATATACAGAGGAAAAATTGATATATATATTTCATTTAAAAGTTTTGATGAAAACGATATAATTATAAAGTTTAATGAAGTAATAGCAGACAGCTTTATGGATACATTGAATAAAATAAAAAACAGATATGGTATAAAAGAAGAAATAAAAGCCTCATTTATATCTCAGTTACCTGAAGTTGTTACAATAGAAAAAAAGTTAGATGAAAGTTTTGAAAGTGAAATTTGGGACGGACTTAAAACAGCTTTATCTTATGCGTTAGATGAATTTATAAAAATGCGCCGTACAGAGGGAGAAAATTTAAAGATAAATATTATTTATAAACTATCTGAAATTTCAAAGATTCTTGAGAAAATTGAAATTAAAGCTCCTGAAATACAAATTGAATATGAAAAAAAGCTGCGTCAAAAATTAGAAGAAAAACTTAAAAGCTTTGAAAATATTGAGATAGACGAATCAAGATTGATAACAGAAGTTATGCTGTTTTCAGATAAAACATGTATAGATGAAGAAATTACAAGGCTTAAAAGCCATATATCACAAATGAAAATGATAATTGAAGAAAATACTCCTATTGGAAGAAAGCTTGACTTTCTTATTCAAGAAATTAACAGAGAGGTAAATACAATAGGTTCAAAATCCAATAGTATAGAAATTACTGAAAATATTGTAAATATGAAAAGTGAAGTTGAAAAAATAAGGGAACAAATCCAAAATATTGAATAACAAATTATTGAAAGGATGAAAATATATTAATTATGAATAATATAAAATTAATAAACATAGGATTTGGAAATATTGTACTTGCCAATCGTATTGTTACAATAGTAAGCCCTGAGTCTGCGCCAATTAAAAGACTTATACAGGAATCAAGAGATTCCGGCTCATTAATCGATGCTACATATGGCAGAAGAACAAGGGCAGTAATAATAACAGACAGCAACCATATTATACTTTCAAGTATACAGCCTGAAACTGTCGCTAACAGAATAGTTCTTAAAGATACAAATGATACGGAAGATTTTGATAATAACGAAGAATAAATAAAAGGGGATTGGCAAGAATGAATAAAAAAGGATTACTGGTTATTGTATCAGGTCCATCGGGAGCAGGAAAAGGAACAGTTGTAGATATTTTAAAAAACGATAGCCGGTTTGCTTTATCAATATCTGTAACTACAAGAGCGCCGCGTATAAATGAGACAGAGGGTGTAAACTATTTTTTCAGAAGTGAAGATGAATTTAAAAAAATGGCGGATAACAAAGAATTTCTTGAATACGCTATTTTTTGCGGAAATTATTATGGAACTCCTATATCTTATGTAAATCAAAAGCTTGAAGAAGGAAAAAATGTTATACTTGAAATAGAAGTACAAGGAGCTCTTCAAGTTAAAGAAATATTTAAAGAAGCTATTTTAATATTTTTAACTCCGCCTTCTATTAATGAATTGAAACACCGGCTTGAAAACAGAGCAACAGAACCAAAAGACCGTATTGAAATGAGATTAAACCGTGCCAAAGAAGAATTTGATATGATGGATAAATATGATTATATTGTTATAAATAATGAAATAGAAAAGGCATCAAATGATATAAAAAATATTGTATATGCTGAAAAAATGAGAGCTAACAGAAATTTATATCTTAAAAATATTTTAAAGGGAGATGAAATAAAATGTTAAGACCATCTTACGCCGAATTAATGGAAGTGCTTAACAAAGACTCTAATGAAAACGATGAAATTACAAGTCGCTATACAATAGTTATTGCCGCTGCTAAAAGAGCAAGACAAATTATTGACGGTGATGAGCCTATGGTTTCAGAAATAAAGGGAAAACCTCTTTCAACAGCAGTATCAGAACTTTGGAACGATAAAATAAAAGTTGTGCCTGAAGGAGAAGGTACTATACTTAATTTGAAAAAAGAAAATGAAAATGAATTTGATATACGTGAGGATATTCTTTCCGATATAATGCATAAAACAGCAGAAATGAGCGTTAAAGAAGAAACCGACGAAGAGTTAAATGAAACAGAAGAACTTGATGAAGAATCATCAAACATATCAGATATACCTTATTAAAATCTAAATAAAAAAGACAAATAAATAAAATATCCCAAAGGTTATCACTTTTGGGATATTTATTAGGAATGATTTTATGAAATATGCTGAAATTATAATAGCGGTATCAAATAAAAATGTAGACAGAATTTTCACTTACAGAATACCTGAAAAACTTTCATATGTAAAGCTTGGTATGAGAGTTTACGTACCGTTTGGAGCTGGAAACAGAAAATATGAGGGTTATATAATAGGTTTTTGCAATGAAGTCAATTTTGATAAAAACAAAATAAAAGATATACTATCTATACCAGATAAATATCCTGTATTTTCCGAAACAATGATTGAACTTGCTAAGTGGATGCGTGAAAAATATTACTCAAATCTAAGTGACTGCCTAAAATGTATAATGCCATCAATAGTACATGAAAAAACAGCTAAATATGCTTATATAAACAAAGATTTTCCAAACATATATAAAATCATAAACGATATAATTGATAAAAACAATCAACAAAGTAAAGTTTTAGCGCTTCTTAATAAATATGACGGCATTACTTTAAATGAAATAAAAATTGTTGCTGAAGTTTCTGATTCTCCTATTAAATCATTAGAAAAAAAAGGCATAATTAAAATATATGACCGTGAAGTAAAAAGAGAATTTGAAAACTTATATTATACAGATAAAAAAAGTATTCCGTTTACGCCTACAAAAGAACAGCAAAACGCTATAAATACAATAATAAAAGGTTTAAACTCAGATAATAAAAAACCGATTTTAATTCATGGAGTTACAGGCTGCGGAAAAACAGAAATTTATCTGCAAGCAATCGAATATGTAATAAAATCAGGAGGACAGGCAATTGTTTTAGTTCCTGAAATATCTCTTACTCCTCAAACTGTATTAAGATTTACTAAAAGGTTTCAAGATAAAGTTTCAGTAACTCATTCAGCAATGAGCCGCAGCGAGCGTTTTGAACAATGGAAAAAGGCAAAAAATGGTGAAATATCCATTATGGTAGGACCTCGTTCTGCGTTATTCACACCATTTGAAAATCTTAAAATTATTATAATAGATGAAGAACACGAAAACACTTATAAATCTGATTCTACTCCAAAATATGACGCAAGAGACACAGCAATTAGACTTTGTGAGATAAAAAATGCACTTACAGTGTTTGGAAGTGCTACGCCTTCAATAGAATCTTATTATAATGCACTTAATAAAAAATATGAACTTGTATCAATAAAAAATCGTATAAATAAAAGTTATCCAAATATTACTGTTGTTGATATGCGTCAAGAACTTGCTTCCGGAAACCGCTCAATATTTAGCCGTGAATTATTTAACGCTATAAAAAATAATCTTGATAAAAAACAACAAACAATACTTTTTTTAAACCGCCGTGGGCATTCTACATTTGTATCATGCAGAAGCTGCGGATATGTAATGGCGTGTTCTAACTGTAATGTAAATTATACCTATCATATAAGTTCTAATAAACTTATGTGTCATTATTGTGGTAAAACGGAAAATAATCCATCTGTATGTCCTCAATGTGGTTCAAAATACATTAAGTTTTTTGGTATTGGCACACAAAAAGTTGAAAAAGAAATAGAAAAACTTTTTCCAAACGCTCGTACTCTACGTATGGATTTAGATACTACAAGAAAAAAAAACGGGCATAATATTATTTTAAAGAAATTTTCAAATGGAGACGCTGATATATTAATAGGAACTCAAATGATTGCAAAAGGGCTTGATTTTCCTAATGTTTCCGTTGTAGGAGTTATTGCTGCCGACCTTTCATTAAACAACGGAGACTACAAATGCGGTGAAAACACATTCCAGCTTTTAACCCAAGTGTCAGGCAGAGCCGGACGTGCCGAAGTATCCGGAAATGTATATATACAAACTTATAATCCTGAGCATTACAGCATAGTTTTTGCAAAAGACAATAACTACATAGAATTTTACAAACACGAAATTTCTATAAGACGACAAATGGTATACCCGCCATTTTCAAGCATATTTTTTATTGTATTTACAGGTGTTGACGAAAAAAAAATTATTACAAACCTTTACAAATTATCTGATATAATGTTAAATTATAATAGAAAAGGATTATTTGAGTTTTTAGGACCTGCTCCGTGTATGATTTCAAAAATAAGAAAAAATTACCGATGGAAACTAATTGTAAAATCCTCTGATGAGGAAAAACTTAAAAGTTTTGTTATATACTGCCTTAATAAACTTAAAGAAAATTACAATCTTATAGGAATAAGCGTTAATATATCATTAAATCCGTCTTATTCATATTAAAAATTAAAAACAGAAAGGAAACTAAAAATGGCTATAAGAGAAATTCGTTTAAGTATTGATGAAATTTTAAGAAAGAAATCAAGAGAAATAACAGAAATAAATGATAAAATATTAACTCTTTTAGATGATATGGCAGAAACAATGTATTCTGCTAACGGAGTAGGTCTTGCCGCTCCTCAAGTTGGAATATTAAGGCGTGCTGTTGTTATAGACGTTGGAAACGGACTTATTGAACTTATAAATCCTGTAATAGTTGAGAAAAGAGGAAGTCAAATAAATGATGAAGCATGTTTAAGCATCCCCGGAAAATCCGGAGCAGTTGAACGTCCCGAATATGTAAAGGCAGAAGCTCTTAATAGAAATGGAGAAAAAATTGTTATTGAAGCCGAAGGACTTCTTGCAGTAGCATTGTGCCATGAAACAGAACATCTTGACGGCATTTTGTTTATTGATAACATTATTGACGAAGAAACTGACGAGGAGGAATAAAATGGACGTTTTATTTATGGGTACTCCTGATTTTTCTGTTTTAGCACTTGAAGCTTTAATAAAAGAACACAATGTAAAAGCTGTCATAACACAGCCTGATAAACCAAAAGGAAGAGGGAAAAAAATTCTTTTTACTCCTGTAAAAGAAAAAGCAATAGAACATAATATACCTGTTTATCAGCCAAAAACATTAAAAGATGATGATTTTATAGAAAAATTAAAGGAAATAAATGCCGATATTTTTGTTGTAGCAGCCTATGGGCAGTTACTTCCTGAAACAGTTCTTAAAATGCCAAAATACGGATGTATAAATATACATGCTTCTCTTTTACCTGAATACAGAGGAGCTGCTCCTATACAAAGAGCCATTATTGACGGTAAAACAAAAACCGGAGTTACTATAATGTATATGGAAAAAAAACTTGATTCGGGGGATATGCTTTTAAAACAAGAGATTGAAATTACGCCTAATGACACATATGGCTCTTTGCATGATAAAATGTCAGTTGTTGGAGCATCTCTTATTATAAAAACATTAAAACTTCTTTCAGAAGGAAATTTAAAGGCTGAAAAACAAGACTCAAGTCTTTCAACATATGCATATATGATTGATAAAGAAACAGGACATATAAAATGGGATAAAACATCTGATGAAATAATAAACTTAATAAGAGGTTTAAACCCTTCTCCTTGCGCCTATACTAATTATTGCGGTGAAACATTTAAAATATATGCTGCCGAAAAAACAAAAACAGATAAAAATTCAGACTTTGGGGAAATAATATCCGTATCTCCTAAAAAGGGATTTATTGTTAAAACTGCTGATTCTGCTATTATTATAACTCAAATGCAGGCAAAAGGCGGCAAAAAAATGTCAGCCGCAGACTATCTAAGAGGACATGAAATAAAAGAGGGAATTATTTTACAATAAATTAATAAAGGAGGTTTTACATTATGTTTCATGGTTTAGGGTTTTATTTTGACCCTACAATGATTTTAATTATACCGGCTATTATACTATCAATATGGGCTCAATCAAAAGTATCAAACACATTTAACCGATACTCGTCTGTACCGGCTGCTAAAGGCTATACTGGCGCTGACGTAGCAAGACAGCTTTTAAATATAGCAGGTATAACAGATGTAACAGTTGAGCATATAAGCGGAAGTCTTACAGACCATTATGACCCAAAAAACAAGGTGCTTAGACTTTCAGACCCTGTTTTCAACTCAAAAAGCATTGCCGCAATAGGAGTTGCTGCTCATGAAACAGGGCATGCAATACAACATGATACAGATTATCTTCCCCTTTCAATAAGAACGGCTATTTTTCCCGTTGTAAATATAAGTTCAAAACTTGCTATGCCGCTTATTATGTTAGGGCTTGTTTTCGGATTTTTCGGTTCATTTAGCAACATAATACTGAATATAGGAATAATACTTTTTTCGGCTGTTGTTTTCTTTCAGCTTGTAACACTGCCTGTTGAGTTTAACGCATCAAGCCGTGCAATTTCTCTTTTAGAGGATTACGGTTTTCTCACAAACAATGAAATACCATCAGCTAAAAAGGTTTTAAGCGCTGCTGCAATGACTTATGTAGCTGCCGCTGCTTCTGGAGTTCTTAATCTTTTAAGACTGCTTCTTATTTCCGGAAGACGCCGAAACTAATAATATTAAAATATATAGAAATATATAAAAAACAATAGTGAAAAATTATGTTTAAATATAATTTTTCACTATTGTTTTATGTAATTTTTAGTTTAAGCTTGTATCCCTTTAAAATACAATATCAAGTACTTACCCTTATATATTATAAAAAAAGCAAACAAAACAAAAGACATTAGCTTATAACCAATGTCGTTTGCAATTAATATTTTATTCACTAAATGTTTTTTTAACTTTATCAAAAAAGCCCTCTTTTTTATGTTCATCTTTTTTATCATTTCCATAAAAACTTTGAAGAAGTGATTTTTGTCTTTCTGTAAGTTTGGTAGGAATTTCAACCTTAAATGTAATAATTTCATCACCTCTATAATTTTGTCTTCTAACATTATATGCGCCTTTTCCTTTCAATACAGCTTTTGTATCTGGCTGAGTTCCGGGCTTTATTTTATATGTTTCCATTCCGTCTATTGTCGGAACTTCAATATCGTCCCCAAGTGCTGCCTGAACAAAACTTATAGGTACATCAACATAAATATCATTTTCTTTTCTTATAAACTGTTTATGAGGCTGTACATAAATAACAATGAACAAATCTCCATTTGAACCGCCTTTTTCTCCAGCTTCACCATAACCTGTTTTTCTTATCTTTTGTCCGTTATCAATTCCTTTTGGAACTGTAATTTTAATTTTTTCCGTTACTCTTTTATTACCTGTTCCTTTACAGTCTGTACATGGCTCTTTTATTATTTTACCCTCTCCATGACAAGCGCTGCATGTTTTAACGCTTTTCATTGAGCCAAACATTGTTTGCTGTACAAAACTTTCTTGTCCTGTACCTCCGCATCGTTTACATGTTTCAGCAAATGTACCCGGTTTTGCGCCTGTTCCTTTACATGTTTCACATGTATGATTTACCGGTATAGTAATTTCCTTTTCAACTCCAAACATAGCCTCTTCAAAAGTAATGTGCATATTAGTTTGTACGTCTGCTCCACGTCTCGGTCCATTTCTTCTTCTTCGACCGCCGCCGCCAAAAATATCGCCAAAGCCGCCGTCTCCAAAAATACTCTCAAATATATCACCCATGTCAACGCCGCCGCTAAAACCGCCAAAACCGCCTGCTCCAGCTCCGCCATTTTCAAATGCGGCATGTCCGTAATTATCATAAGCGCTTCTTTTTTGCTGGTCTCCAAGTACCTCATAAGCTTCGTTTACTTCTTTAAACTTAGCTTCAGCTTCTTTATTTCCCGGATTAACATCAGGGTGATATTTTTTTACAAGACCTCTGTACGCTTTTTTTATCTCAGCATCGCTTGCGCCTTTCTGCACTCCTAAAATTTCATAATAATCTCTTTTTGAAGCCATTTATAACCACCGCCTTTATTAAAAAAAATAAAAAAAGGTATCTCAAAATGCCAATAGGGAAACACTGATTTAATACAATCAGTGTTTCCCTAAGGGATTTATTGTCAAAGACTATTCGCATTTTTGCTTTGCAAAAATACTCATAACCAACGGCGAAAGTATTCGCCTTTGTAGTAAATTTTCCTCCCACTGAATACAAGAGTAAATGCCCCGCTTAATTGGCGGGGGACTTCTTTTATCGGTTAAAATAATATTACTTTATACATATTTCATTTTAAAAATAAGTTTAATTATTATTGGTCTATAATATCATCGCCATTTGCCTGTGCACCACCATTAGCGTCTTGCGGACCTGCCTGAGCCTGAGAACCGGCAGCTTGGTAAAGCTTTGACGAAAAGTCATTTACAACCTTTGAGAGAGCTTCAGTTGCTGTTTTAAGCGTATTTACATCACTTTCAGACATTGTTTCGGCGTTCATACCTTCAGCTACATTTTTAAGATTGCTAATTTCTGTCTCAATTTTAGCTTTATCTTCTTCGGAAATTTTTCCGGCAATATTTTCATCTTTTAAAAGCTTCTCTGTTTGGAAAATCATGCTGTCGGCTTCATTTTTAACATCAACTGCCTCTTTACGTTTTTTATCTTGTTCAGCATATTGCTCAGCCTCTTTTACTGCTCTGTCAATTTCTTCATCAGAAAGATTTGTGCTTGAAGTAATTGTAATATTTTGTTCTTTTCCTGTACCTAAATCTTTAGCTGAAACTCTTGTAATTCCGTTAGCGTCAATATCAAACGAAACTTCAATTTGAGGTATTCCTCTCGGAGCCGGCGCAATACCGTCAAGACGAAATCTTCCTAAAGATTTATTATCTCTTGCCATAGGACGTTCGCCTTGTAAAACATTAATATCAACTGCTGTTTGATTATCCTCATATGTTGAAAATACTTGTTTTTTATTTACAGCAATTTTTGTATTTCGTGGAATAAGAACTGTAAACACTCCTCCGGCAGTTTCAATACCCAATGAAAGAGGAGTTACATCAACAAGTATAATACTTCCGGCACCTTCATCTCCGGCAAGGTTTCCTCCTTGAACAGATGCTCCCAGTGCAACGCATTCATCAGGATTTATTCCTTTAAAAGGTTCTTTTCCTGTTATTTTTCTAACTTCTTCCTGTACCGCCGGAATTCTTGTTGAACCACCTACAAGCAATACCTTATCAAGTTCATTTGCTGTAAGTCCGGCATCGTCCAAAGCTGTTCTTACAGGTCCTAAAGTAGCCTCTACAAGGTCATGAGTCAACTCATCAAACTTAGCCCTTGTAATTGTAATATCAAGATGTTTAGGTCCATCCTGATTCATTGTAATAAATGGAAGATTTACATTTGAAGTTGTAGTTGTTGAAAGTTCTTTTTTAGCTTTTTCAGCAGCTTCTTTGATTCTCTGCATAGCCATTTTATCTTGACTTAAATCAATACCTTCAACCTTTTTAAACTCGCTTACAAGATAATCCATAACTCTTTGGTCAAAGTCATCTCCTCCCAAATGGTTATTTCCGCTTGTAGCCATAACTTCAATAATTCCATCGCCTATATCAATAATAGATACGTCAAATGTACCTCCGCCTAAGTCATATACCATTATTTTTTGTTCTTTCTCATTATCAAGACCATATGCAAGTGCTGCTGCCGTAGGCTCATTTATAATACGTTTTACATCAAGTCCGGCAATTTTTCCAGCATCTTTTGTTGCCTGTCTCTGACTATCTGTAAAATAAGCCGGTACAGTAATAACAGCCTCTTTTACTTCTTCTCCTATATAGCTTTCTGCATCCTTTTTAAGTTTCTGAAGAATCATAGCTGAAATTTCCTGAGGAGAATATTTTTTATCATCATACGAAAATTTATAGTCACTTCCCATATGTCTTTTAATTGAAATAACAGTACCATCAACATTTGTAACCATTTGACGCTTTGCTGTTTCTCCAACAAGCCTTTCGCCTGCTTTTGTAAAACCAACTATTGAAGGCGTTGTCCTTACTCCTTCGCTGTTTGCTATAACTACCGGCTGTCCGCCCTCCATAACTGCAACACATGAATTAGTAGTTCCTAAATCAATACCAATAATTTTTCCCATTATATATTCCTCCTAAATAATAACCTTTAATATATATTAATTTACAACCTTAACCATACTTGGTCTTATAACTTTATCTTTATATTTATAACCTTTCTGAAGCACTTCCGATACTTTGTTTTCTCCAAATTTATCATCTTCCCCATGCATAACCGCATTATGAACATTAGGGTCAAAATCCACTCCGTAAGCTTCGATTTCTTCAACATTAAGGCTAATCATAATGTCTTTAAACTGCTTTAAAATCATTTCAACGCCTTTATAAAACGAATCTTCTTTATCAGAAGCAGTATCAACAGCTCTTTCAAAATTATCAAGTACCGGAAGAAATTTTTCAATAATATCTTTAACAGCGTCATCATACATACCTGCTTTTTCTTTTGCTGTCCTATTTCTAAAATTGTCAAACTCAACTACTATTTTCTGATATTTGTCAACTAAATATAAAGCTTTTTTCTTAACTTTGTCAAGTTCGCTTTCCTCATTTTCATCAACTTCCGTAATATCTTCTTCCTCAAAATTTTCTTCATTTTCTTCTTTCATATCTGTTTGCTCATATTGAGTATCTTCATATTCAACATTTTCTTTGTTTTCTTCCATTTCAGTAAAACTCCTTCCATATCTATCAGCCGTCTTTAATTGCCTTTATAACTATATTAATATTTTTAACTATACCATTAAGTATTGATACAACTTGCGAATAATTCATTCTCGTAGGACCTATTATTCCTATGCTTCCATACGAATCGTCGTCAAATGTGTAAACTGTTTTAATTATGCTGCAATCTTTAAGCTGTTCAAGATAATTCTCATTTCCTATTACTATTTTTATAGAATTATCATTCATTCCATCATTTTTGCATATTACATCTGAAAGAAGCTGTTTTTCCTCTAATGCACTAAAAATATTCTTTGCCTTTACAACATCACTAAATTCGGGAAAATCAAGTATATTATTTACACCGCTTGTGTATATATGAATGTCTTCTTTTACCTTTACGGTTTTAATAGCTGTATCAATAGCCTTTTCAAGCGTCTCTTTGTAAGGAAAATTTTGTATTTCATCATCGCCGAAAATTTTATCTTTAATTTCATATATTGTATACTCTTTAAGCATTTTATTTATAAAATTAGATATATTATTTAACTCATTAATATTTGGAGGACTGTCTAACGCTATAACATGATTTTTTATTACGTTTTTATCTGTAACAACAACGCTTGCAATTGATTTCTCATCAAGCGGTATAAGCTGTACATGCTTTACTTTAATTTTTTCAGACTTAGGCTCACTTACTACCGTAGTATAATTTGTAAGCAAAGCAAGCGCCTTTGCTGTCTGCTGCATAAGGTAATCAATATGTGAAATATTGTTTCTTATAGTTGTTTGAAGAAATTCAGTTTCCTCATCGGTTAATTCTCTAAAGTGCATAAGCCTGTCAACATATAATCTATAACCCTTATCAGAAGGTACCCGACCTGCCGATGTATGAGGCTGAACAATAAATCCAAGTTCCTCAAGGTCGCTCATTTCATTTCTAATAGTTGCACTGCTTATTCCTAAATCATATTTTTTAGCGATTGTACGTGAACCAATAGGTTCAGCCGTCTGAATATAATCATTTATAATCGCCTCAAGAATCTTTATTTTTCTGTCATTAAGAATCATGTTATCACTTCCTTTTAACGCAAAACAATCACAATAAAATACAGATATCTGATTTTTCGTTTTTGTTAGCACTCATTATATATGAGTGCTAACATTCTGATATTAAAATATCACTTGTTAAGTAATATGTCAAGTGATATTTTAAAAAAACTTATAAAAATTCCGCAAAAACTACATTTGACAAATCTATTCCTTTATTCGTAAGCTTTATTACACCATTTTTATCAGTTAAAAGTCCATTTTTAATATTTTTTTCAATTTCATTTTTATATACATTATCAATATCAATTCCAAACTCATTTTTAAAACTTTTTCTTTCTATTCCCTCTATCATTCTAAGCCCTAAAAACATAAATTCAGCATAGCTGTCTCTTAAACCAATTTTTTCAGTCTCCGCAATATAATTAAATTTTATATATTCATCAATATTTATTGTATTACTATATCTTTTTCCATTTATAAAAGAATGAGCTCCCAAACCAAAACCAGCATATTCTTTTCTTTTCCAATATACAATGTTATGCCGGCATTCAAAACCATTCTTAGCAAAATTAGATATTTCATAATGTATATATCCGTTTTCTTTAAGCTTTTTCTTTACAAACTCGTACATATTTCTATCTATATCATCAGAAACAACATCAAGTTTATTTTCCTCATACAGTTTATAAAAAGGTGTTTTTTCCTCAATTATAAGGCTATATGCCGATACATGCTCCGGCTCTAATACTAATATATTTTCAACAGTTTCCTCCCAGTCATTTTCACTTTGTTTTGGCAGTGAAAACATAATATCTATATTTATATTATCAAATCCGGCATTTCTCATTATATTAAAACACTCTAAAAACTGGTCTCTTGTATGAATACGTCCAATTATTTTTAAAATATGATTTTGCCATGCCTGCAATCCAATACTTACTCTGTTTATTCCTGCTTTTTTAAAGCAATTAGCCTTTTTTTTATCAACTGTGACCGGATTTGTCTCAATTGTAATTTCAGCATTATTAGTAATATGAAAATTATTATAAATACATTCCAATATATCACATATAAAATTTTCAGACATCAAAGAAGGAGTTCCACCGCCTATAAAAATTGTGTTCACCTTGTATTTTTGCTTATTTGTAAAGCTTTTTATTTCATTTATAACAGCTTTTTTATAATCTTCAAAATAAGCATTTTTATCTGAAAATGACAAAAAATCACAATATAAACATTTTGATGCGCAAAAAGGTACATGTATATATAAACTCAAATCATTATTTTCCGAATAATCCATTATATTACTCATCATCTAATTTTAACACACTCATAAACGCTGACTGAGGAACTTCAACACTTCCTATTTGTCTCATTCTCTTTTTACCTTCTTTTTGCTTTTCAAGCAGCTTTCTCTTTCTTGTTATATCTCCTCCGTAACATTTAGCAAGCACGTCTTTTCTCATTGCGCTTACAGTCTCACGGGCTATTATTTTATTTCCAATAGCCGCTTGTATAGGTATTTCAAAAAGATGTCTCGGTATTTCTTTTTTAAGTTTTTCCGCCATTTTTCTTCCTCTGTCGGCTGCGTTTTGTTCATGTACGATAAAACTAAGTGCATCAACAACCTCTCTGTTTACAAGCATATCAAGTTTAACAAGCTTAGCCTCCTGATAACCTTTAAGTTCATAATCAAAAGATGCATAACCTCTTGTTCTTGATTTAAGCACATCAAAAAAATCATATATTATTTCATTTAAAGGCAGATTATATTTAAGTACAGCTCTTGTTTGCTCTAAATAATCCATACCTATATATTCGCCTCTCCTTTGCTGGCAAAGTTCCATTACAGTGCCTATATAATCGCTTGGCAATATTATTTCTGCCGAAACAACAGGTTCTTCCATTTTCAAAATAACAGAAGGGTCCGGCATATCGCTTGGATTTGAAAGATTTATCATATCACCGTTTGTCATATATATTTTATAAATAACGCTTGGCGCTGTTGTTACAAGGTCTAAATTATATTCTCTCTCAAGCCTTTCTTGTACTATTTCAAGATGTAAAAGTCCCAAAAATCCACATCTGAAACCAAAACCTAAAGCAACAGAAGTTTCCGGTTCAAACTGAAGCGAAGCGTCATTAAGCTGAAGTTTTTCAAGTGCGTCTCTCAAATCCTGATATTTTGCACCATCAGCCGGAAATATTCCGCAATAAACCATAGGATTTACCTTTTTATATCCAGAAAGAGCGTTTTCTGTTGGTCTTTGCGCCTCGGTAACAGTATCGCCTATTCTTGTATCAGACACATTTTTTATACTTGCTGTTAAATAACCAACTTCCCCGGCTTTTAACTCGTCACAAGGAATAAATCTTCCCGGACCAAAAAAACCGACTTCAACTGTTTCAAATTCTTTTTCTGTTGCCATAAACTTAATTTTCGTACCCTTTTTTACAGTTCCGTCAAATATTCTCATAAACACAATAACACCTTTGTATGCGTCATAAAAACTGTCAAATATAAGTGCTTTTAAAGGAGCTGTCTCATCACCTTTTGGAGACGGAATCTCCTTTATAACCTTTTCAAAAACCTCATCAATATTTATATCCGCTTTTGCTGATATAAGAGGAGCATTTTGTGCATCAAGCCCTATTATATCCTCAATTTCATCCTTTACTCTCTCAGGTTCAGCGCTTGGAAGGTCAATCTTATTTATAACAGGTATTACCTCAAGCTCATTATCAAGCGCAAGATAAACATTAGCAAGCGTCTGAGCCTCTACGCCTTGTGCAGCATCTACAACAAGTACAGCCCCGTCACATGCTGCAAGACTTCTTGACACTTCATAATTAAAATCAACATGTCCCGGTGTATCAATAAGATTAAGTATATATTCTTCATCGTCACTATTTTTGTATACAAGTCTAACCGCCTGCGCCTTTATTGTTATACCTCTTTCTCTTTCAAGTTCCATATTATCAAGCACTTGTTCCTGCATTTCCCTTTCAGTCAAAAGCCCTGATTTCTGTATCATTCTGTCTGCAAGAGTAGATTTGCCATGGTCAATATGCGCAATTATACTAAAATTTCTAATTTTTTCCTGTCTGCTCAAAGACATACTTATCCTCCGCTCATATATAAAATTTAACTAATAAATCATAATACGGCTGTCTAACCAAAAGCTTATAAATATCTTCCAATTCGCTTAATATGTCATCTTGTGCCGCCTTTCCCTTTATCTCTTTAAAAAGCACAACATACGAAACTTCAAAAACATTTTCTCTAACACCCGTATCGTACAGACCGCATTTTTCATAAAAAGAAATTCGTCTTTTACGTATTATATCATCTTCATTATCCTTTGAAAACATCGGATTTTCTGCTTCAACAATAATACCTTTCACATTTTTGAACTCATTTGTTAAAATCTTAAATATTTTTTTTCCTATTCCTGTTCCTCTATATTGCTTTAAAACAGCGTAATAATCCAAAAGCAGATAATCCTTTTTTGAATTATAACACAAAAAAGCGTATGCTTTCAAATTATTATCTTCTTCAAAAGATAAAACAATATAAAGTCCTCTTTCCATAAGAGACTTAATTGTTTTAAAAGGCTTAACTTCAGGTTTTGGAAAATCAAATAAAATATAATCATTATAAAACTTTTCAGCTTCTTTAATATCACATTTTTTTATTTTCATAAATTTACACCTCATAAATATAGGGCGTTTCATTTTTGCTGAAACGCCCGTTTATATATTAATATACCTTAAATATGTCAGTTTTATCCGTTTTTTCCCATGGCAAAGAAACATCACTGCGTCCAAAATGTCCATATGCTGCAATTTGTTTATAAATAGGTCTTCTTAAATCAAAATTCTTTATTATAGCCGCCGGTCTTAAATCAAAATTATCTTTTACCAAATCAGAAATTTTATCATCTGAAATTTTTCCAGTTCCGTAAGTATTTACAAAAATACTTAAAGGCTGAGCAACACCTATTGCATAAGCAAGCTGTATTTCACACTTATCCGCAATTTTGGAGGCAACTATATTTTTAGCAACATAACGTGCCGCATATGCCGCCGAACGGTCAACTTTTGTAGGGTCTTTTCCTGAAAACGCTCCGCCGCCATGGCTTGCATAACCTCCATATGTATCAACAATTATTTTTCTTCCGGTAAGTCCGCAGTCTCCTTGAGGACCTCCTATTACAAATCTTCCTGTTGGGTTAATATAATACTTTGTATTTTCGTCAAGAAGTTCCTTTGGAATTATAGCTTCTATTACATGTTTTTTAATATCAGCGTGTAAAGTTTCATTTGAAACATCAGCGCTATGCTGACTTGAAATAACAACCGAATCAACCCTTACAGGCTTATCGTCTACATATTCAACTGTAACCTGACTTTTTCCATCTGGTCTTAAATATTTCAAAGTTCCGTCTTTTCTTACATCTGAAAGTCTTTTAGCTAATTTATTAGCAAGATATATTGGCATTGGCATAAGGCTGTCTGTTTCATTGCATGCAAATCCAAACATCATTCCTTGGTCTCCTGCTCCTGTTTCATCTAAATCAGCCGAACCCTCTCTTGCTTCAAGTGAACTATTTACGCCTTGGGCAATATCCGGAGACTGTCCTTTAAGAGATGTTACAACAGCACAAGAATCACAGTCAAAACCGTATTTAGCTCTATCATAGCCTATTTCTCTTACAGTTTCACGAACAACTTTTTCAATATCGGCATAACAGTTTGTTGTTATCTCTCCAGATACCATTATTAAACCAGTAGTAGCAAGTGTTTCACATGCTACCCTTGCCATAGGGTCTTTAGCAATTATTTCATCAAGTATTGCATCTGATATTTGATCACAAATTTTATCAGGATGTCCTTCCGTTACAGATTCAGAAGTAAATAATTTTCTCATTAGTAATCCTCCTTAAAATAAAATAAAAAAAAGCCGATTACCGGCTTATTCTTTGAAGTTCTCATCTTCCGGAATAACCGGGGAATTAGCACCATTGCATAAAAAGCCGGTTGCTGGGTTTCACAGGGCCTTATCCCTCCACCTCTCTTGATAAGTACAATATTTAATTAGTTCATATATTTATAATAACACTTATATTATTAGTTGTCAACTGCGATACTTTAAAAATATTTTTTTATTACTTTAATTTTAATAATATTAATCATTATACCCGTTTGGATTATTTACATGCCAATTCCATGCTGTTTTAATAATTTCGTTTAAACTGTTAAATTTTGGTTTCCAGCCTAATTGTTTCATTGCCTTATCAGATGACGCTATAAGTACAGACGGGTCGCCCTTTCTTCTATCACAAATTTCAGTTTTTATATTATATCCTGTAACTTTTTTTGCTTCTTCAATTACTTCTTTAACTGAAAAACCTTTCCCATTTCCTAAATTGTAAATTCCGCTCTCATTTGCATTTACAAGTCTTTCAAGTGCTTTAATATGAGCATTTGCAAGGTCTGTAACATGAATATAATCTCTTAGACATGTTCCGTCATAAGTCAAATAATCATCTCCAAAAATATAAACCTTTTCTCTTTTTCCGGCTGCTGCCTGTAAAACAATAGGAATAAGATGTGTTTCAGGATTATGATCTTCTCCTATTTTACCGCTTATATGAGCACCAGCGGCATTAAAATATCTAAGAGCTATAAATTTAATACCATAAGCCATATCAGCCCATTTAAGCAGTCTTTCAACAGTAAGCTTAGTTTCTCCATAGGGATTAGTTGGAAGTATATTGTCATCTTCTGAAATAATATCTTTATTAGGTTCTCCATATACTGCCGCTGTTGATGAAAACACAATTTTTTTAACTTTAGCTCTTTCCATAGCCTCTAAAAGCTTTAAAGTAGCATAAACATTATTTTCATAATATTTAAACGGCTCACAAACACTTTCCCCAACTAAAGAAAAAGCAGCAAAATCAATAACAGCATCAATATTATTTTCCTTAAAAACAATATCCATAAATTTTTCATCTCTTAAATCCCCTACACAAAGCTTAGCTTTTTCATGTACAGAAGATTTATGCCCTTTAACAAGATTATCAACAACAATAACATTATATCCTTTATCAATAAGTTCATAAACTGTATGACATCCAATATATCCGGCACCGCCGCAAACCAATATATTCACAATTAATCTTCCTTTCTTAGCTTGTTTATACTTTAAACTACAAGGCTGTACGCAAATTTTACGTACAGCCTTTTCTAAAGCTTTTTTGATATATTATAAAACTTAAATAAACTTTATTTTGAATGTTTTTCTTTTAAAAACTCGTCTATTGACATAGCGGCTTTTTTACCGGCACCCATAGCAAGTATAACCGTAGCTGCACCTGTAACAGCGTCTCCACCGGCATAAACAGCGTCTCTTGATGTTTTTCCTGTATCTTCGTTAATAACTATACATTTTCTTTTATTTATATCAAGTCCTTTTGTTGTAGAAGATATAAGAGGGTTTGGAGACGTTCCAAGGCTCATTATAACAGTATCTACATCCATTACAAATTCTGAGCCTAATATTTTAACAGGACTTCTGCGCCCAGACTCATCCGGTTCTCCAAGTTCCATTTTCACACACTTCATACCTTTAACACAGCCATTCTCATCTACAATTATCTCAACTGGGTTTGTAAGTGTGTCAAATATTACCCCTTCTTCTTTAGCATGGTGTACTTCCTCAATTCTTGCCGGAAGTTCATTTGTAGATCTTCTATAAACAATATGACTTTCTGCTCCAAGCCTTAAAGCAGTTCTTGCCGCATCCATAGCCACGTTTCCTCCGCCTATTACAGCGACTTTTTTCCCTATTATAACAGGCGTATCATAATCTTCATCATATGCTTTCATAAGGTTTACTCTTGTTAAAAACTCATTTGCGGAAAAAACGCCGTTTGCGTTTTCTCCTGGTATACCCATAAATTTAGGAAGTCCTGCTCCTGAACCTATAAATACAGCTTCAAATCCTTCTTCGTCAAGGAGCTGGTCAATTGTAACAGTACGCCCAATTACAATATTTGTCTCAATTTTAACTCCGAGATTTTTAATATTGTCAATTTCATATTTTACAACTTCTTCTTTTGGAAGTCTAAATTCAGGAATCCCATATTCTAAAACTCCTCCGGCTTTATGCAAAGCCTCAAATATAGTTACTGAATATCCTTTTTTTGCTAAATCACCGGCACATGTTAAACCGGCCGGTCCAGAGCCTATTACAGCAACTTTTATATTATTTTTAGGTTCTGTTTTCGATAAGTCAATATTATTTTTTCTCGACCAATCGGCTGTAAACCTTTCAAGTTTACCTATTGATACAGGTTCTGACTTAATTCCTACAACACATTTTCCTTCGCATTGACTTTCTTGAGGGCATACACGTCCGCATACCGCTGGCAGAGAACTATATTTTGAAATAACCTCAGCCGCATTTTTAAAATTACCTTCTTTAATTTCACTTATAAATCCCGGAATATCAATAGAAACCGGACATCCTGTAACACACCTCGGATTTTTGCAATTAAGACATCTCTGAGCTTCCTCTACTGCTTCAGCCTCATTATATCCAAGACATACTTCTTTAAAATTTTTCGCCCTTTGAGAAGGGTCTTGCTCTCTTACTAAAACTCTGCCTTTAGCCATTATTTATCACCTCCACAGCCACAGCCTCCATGTTTGTGTGTATTTCCTTCTTCAAATTTAAGCTTAGCACGCCCTTCTTCAGTCTTATACATACTTTGACGGCGCATTGCCTCATCATAATTTACAAGGTGACCGTCAAATTCCGGTCCGTCAACACAAGCAAACTTTACCTCATCTCCCACAGTTACACGGCATGCTCCGCACATTCCTGTACCATCTACCATTATAGGGTTAAGACTTACAGTAGTTGGTATATTTAATTCCTTTGTAAGCGCTGCCGTAAATTTCATCATAATCATAGGTCCTATTGCCACAGCGTGATTATATTTTTTACCTTTATTTTCAACAAGGTCTTTAAGACAATCTGTTACACGTCCATTAAATCCATACGAACCATCGTCTGTACAAACATATAAATTTCCTGCAACTTTTCTCATTTCTTCTTCCAATATAACAAGTTCTTTATTTCTGCCGCCTATTATAACATCAACAGATATTCCTTTTTCATTAAGCCACTTTACCTGCGGATATACAGGAGCTGCTCCAACTCCTCCCGCAATAAATATAAATTTTTTATTATCAAGTTCTTCTTTACTTTCATATACAAATTCCGAAGACTGTCCTAAAGGGCCTACAAAATCACATATGTAATCATTTTCTTCATAAAGCGCAAGCTCCATAGTACTTTTGCCTACGGTCTGAAAAACAATAGTAACAGTTCCATTTAATGCGTCATAATCAGCAACCGTAAGAGGTATTCTTTCCCCATGTTCAGTATTTTTAACAATTACAAACTGTCCGGGCTTTACAGATTTAGCAACTCTTTCAGCTTTAATATCCATTAGAAAGATATTATCCGTCAGTTTTCTTTTACTAACGATTTTAAACATTTAATGTTCCCCTTTCATTATATATCCATTATGCTTTTTACATCAAAAAATACAATCCGCCAACTAAAAGATTATAGTACTAAAATTAATTTGTCAAGACATAATGTTTCAATTTTCTTTATTCATATTATAATAATAAAACACATCATACACAACATGTATTATTTGAAAAAAATAAAAATAGTATAAACTAATACTCATATTTTTACAAAATCCGAAATTTTTTTCCAACTATAAAAAATATATGTCAAATCAAGCTGATTATATGTTATAATGTAAATGCGGCTTTTTTTACGAAATACTGAATAATTTAATAAAATAAATTTATAATAATATTTTTTGGAAAAAGGAAAAATTCGCAAACATAGTTTACACTTATATATAATAAGTTTTAACGGAAAAACGGGAAATATAAACCAAAATTGTATACTATATTAAGTATATAAACAAAGAGGTGGCACATGAATAAAAAAAATATTTATACACAAAATAACAATCTTAAAATAAAACCTTCAAAAAAAGATTATGAAGGAGTATTATATACACCATCTAATTATGCAAAACAAAAAAAACTTATTGGATTTAATGAAAACTACGATTACATCAAAAACTCAAAAAAAGTAAAAAAGAAAATAAAAAATAAAAAATCACAATATAAATTTTTCATGACATTAACAATAACAAGCGGTATAATCATATTCTTTATAGTACTTGCTATGGCGTATAATTCAATTAACTTTGATGACTCGCCAAAACCTGCTGAAAATAAATTTAATGCCAATCTTTCATTTGAAGAACTTGAAAATCAAAAAAACAATACAGATACAAATAATAATAACTCTTTTTCAGCAGAAATACCTTTGACAATAACCGGAGTAATACAAAATATAAATTCTACAACAAAGTTAATATCGTTTATGGATACAGATAAGGAAGAAATATATAATATGACTGTTTCGGAATCTGCTTCTATTAAAGATAAATATAATCAAGATATATTTTTTGCTGACCTTTCAATAGGAGACATAGCCGAATTTACATTTTCTGACACAATTATTAATTCTGTCACTAAAAGTGACAAATGTTGGGAAATAAAATCCGTAACCGATATAAAAATAGACATATCTAAAAATACAATATCAAGAAAAAACAATGTTTACTCATACAGTGACACAACATTATTTTTGTATAATGGAGTTTCGTTTGAACCAAAAAATATAAACTCAACAGATACATTAACATTAAAAGGTATTGGAAATAAAATTTTCACTGTAATTGTAGAAAAAAGCCATGGTATTTTAAATATAATAAATAAAGAGCACATAAAAGATGGAATAATTGAAATTGATACAAATATATATAAAAATCTTTCAGATGCTGCACAATTTACGCTTTCGGAAGGAATCCATAAAGTAGTTGTAAAGGGCAGTAATATAGAACCTTTAAGTTATGAAGCTGAAATTAAAGCCGGAGAAGAATTTAATATGAATCTTTCAGAACTTGCGGCTGAAAAAACAGGAACACTTACAATAAAAGCAAATGTTTCCGATTATGCACTTTATATAAACGAAAATTTAGAACTTTCAAGAAACAATATAGACCTTACTTATGGAACATACAATATAAAAATAATGAAAGAAGGATACGTAACTTATGAAACACAAGTAAAAATAAACTCCTCAAATACTGTAATAAACGCCGATGTAAAAAAAGAAATATATATGGGTACTCTCACTGTTACATCTCAGCCATCAGGCGCTCAGCTTTATCTTGACGGAACTTATGTGGGACTTACGCCATATACTTCAGACGTAACACAAGGACAGCACTCAATAACTGTAAAAAAAGAAGGATATAAAGATTCTACTTTAAGTTCAATATTTATAGAAAATAAAAAAGAACAAAATTTTAATATTATACTTCAAGATAAAAATGAAACTTTAGAAAATAATTAAACTCTAACTAAAGCATATCTGAAAACTTAAATATATAAAAAAATAAAAATAAAACAAAGCTTTATATAACACTAACAATAAATAATAGTTTTCAGATATGCCGTTATTGAGATTACTCGAATTTTTATTACACAAAAATTTTATGAAAAAATAAAAGGAATTTTATAAATGAGCAGAAAAAATATAGAACTATTAGATGCATTTTTATGTGCATGTTTAATTGCCGTAATACTTAATTTTATGTTCTGGCCTTTTTCTATTGACGGTTCCTCAATGGAGAACACATTAACAGACGGTGAATATGTTATAGTTTCAAAAATTCTTACGGATAAAAGCTGTATTGAACATGGAGATTTAATTATTTGCAAACTTAATGACGGAAAAAAAGATATAAATATAATAAAACGTGTTATAGGGCTTCCCGGAGATACAATTGAAATAAAAGACGGAAACATTATATTAAACAATAAGCTTTTAAAGGAAAATTATATAAAGGAAAATTTTACATTAGGAGAAACAAAAATTACGTTATCTGAAAATCAGCTTTTTATCCTTGGTGACAATAGAACTATTAGTCTTGACAGTCGTAAAATAGGTCCTATAACTTATAATGATATAAAAGCAAAAGTACTTATTCGTCTTTTTCCTATTACAAAAATAAATATTTTTTAAATAAATATTAGAACGTATATAAAAACTAAAATATGCATAAAGTTTTCATATACGTTCTAATGTAATAAAATTTATAATTTTATTACAACAAAAAGCGCCGCTTTTACAAACGACGCTTTTTATTGTTTAATGTTAGTTTTTCTTATAATTCTTCTATGTTATATATTAAATCAACGCTTAAC
This sequence comes from uncultured Eubacteriaceae bacterium, assembly GCA_947086655.1. Classification (GTDB taxonomy): domain Bacteria; phylum Bacillota; class Clostridia; order Lachnospirales; family CAG-274; genus CAMTZM01. The sequence continues at coordinate 29,639 of CAMTZM010000006.1, read as the reverse complement.
GCTGATAAATAAACTCGATAAAAATTATAAACGAACTACATTCGCAGCCTGAGGACCTTTTGCACCTTGAACAACTTCAAATTCAACCTGCTGTCCCTCTTCAAGAGTTTTGTACCCCTCTGAGTTAATAGCTGAAAAATGTACAAATACATCGTCCTCGCCCTCAACAGAAATAAAACCAAAACCCTTTTCTGCATTAAACCACTTTACTGTACCTTTTTTCATAAAAAATCCTCCTAAATAAATAAAAAAATGAATGTCACCTATCAAAGATAACATAATTTTATGTATATGTCAATCCATTTTCTTGAAAAATTAAAAATTTTTTTAAAATTAAATGGGATACCTTTACAGTATCCCTTAAAATCAGAACACATAAATTTACTTTCTTCCGTACTTTTTGTTAAATTTCTCTACACGCCCACCGGCATCTAAAAGAAGTTTCTGACTTCCAGTATAAAAAGGATGACACTTTGAGCAAACCTCAACCCTTATTTCTTCTTTTGTAGAACCTAAAACAAATTCATTTCCACAATTGCATTTTACTTTAGTTTGATAATATTTAGGATGTATACCATCTTTCATTACTTACACCTCTTTCTAAAAATTAAGATACATTTTGGCATCTTATATTAATCGATTACACAACAAAAGATATTATATCATATATTAAAACATTATGCAATATTTTTTTTACGAATCAATACTTATTTTTTTAAATACCCTTAAAAACTCGTCATTATTTTTAGTTTTCAATAACAAATCAGTAATTTGTTCCATAACATCAGATACAGACCCTGAACCAAATGATTTTCTTAATAAATAAACTCCGCTTAATTCTTCCTCGTTTAAAAGAAGGTCTTCTCTTCTTGTTCCAGATTTCTGCATATCAATAGCCGGAAATATACGTTTTTCCGACATACGTCTGTCTAATACAAGTTCCATATTTCCTGTTCCCTTAAATTCCTCAAAAACAACATCATCCATCTTACTGCCTGTATCTACTAACGCAGTAGCTAAAATTGTAAGACTTCCGCCTTCCTCAATGTTTCTTGCAGCTCCAAAAAACTTTTTAGGCATATGGAGAGCCGCCGGGTCAAGTCCTCCTGAAAGAGTTCTTCCGCTTGAAGGTATAGTTAAATTATAGGCTCTTGCAAGTCTTGTAATACTATCAAGAAGTATAACTAAATCTTTTCCTTGCTCAACAAGTCTTTTTGCCCTTTCAAGCACCATCTCAGCAACACGCTTATGATGTTCCGGAAGTTCATCAAAAGTTGAATATACAACATCAACATTTTTTCCCTCTATTGAACGCTGCATATCGGTTACTTCCTCTGGTCTTTCATCTATAAGAAGCACAATAAGCAGCATCTCCGGATGATTTTTAACAATAGCATTGGCTATTTTCTTTAAAAGCACCGTTTTACCTGCTTTAGGGGGAGCTACAATCATACCTCTTTGCCCCTTTCCTATTGGGGCAATCATATCAATTAATCGTGTAGACAACTCATTTTTATCTGTTTCAAGTTTAATTTTTTCTTTGGGATAAATTGGAGTAAGATATTCAAAATTAGGTCTTTTCGCTATATCAAAAGGCCTATCTCCATTGACACTCTCAACATACAAAAGCGCACTGAATTTTTCATTTTCACGTGGTATACGCACACGTCCTTTAACTCTATCTCCTGTTTTTAAATTAAAACGTCTTATCTGAGCCGGAGAAATATAAATATCATTTGTACCAGGCAAATAATTGTCTATTCTTAAAAAACCATATCCATCTTGAAGCACTTCTAATATACCTTCTTCAACAATTCCACTGTCTAACTCCTCAAGATAGCTTTTATTTTGTGAGGAATCGTCTGAAGAACCTTTGCTTTGTATTGCATTATTCGTTGAATTTTTAACTTGTGTAACATTATCTTGTGAAGTTTTAACTTGCGTAGTATTATCCAGTGAAGTTTTAACTTGTATAGTATTATCTGGTGAATTTTCATTTTTAGATATATCATTTAATATATTTCTTTTTTGCTGTACACATTTTTTTGTATTTTTATTTTGAATAGAACCTTCCGTTAAAATTAACTGTTCTTCACTTTTGTTCTCATTATCAATGTCAGACTTTTCATTTTTTTGCTCAATAAGTTTTATAAGCTCAATTTTTTTATATTTTGTAACACTTTTAACTCCAAGCTTTTTTGCTTCTTCTCTAAGCTGTACAAGACTTAATTTGTTATAATCCATTATTAATATTTTCCTCCAAACTGCTAAACTATTGGAATTTTAAGTTTCTGACCTTTATATAATGTGTCCCCGCTTTTCATTCCATTCGCATTCATTATATCCTGATAATACTTTCCATCACCTAATACCTTCTCGCTTATTTTCCAAAGCGTATCACCTGATTCAACTGTATATTCCTTTATATCTGTATTATCATTGTTATTATCATCAACATTATTATTTTCATCAACTGATGATACGTTTTCTTTGATTTTAATAGATTTTAAATCCTCATTTTCCTTTTTCAGTTTCTGATTTTCTTCTGTAAGTACATCAACTCTGCTTTTCATATTTTCTGCATCTTCTGCTAATTTAGAATTATTATCAGCTTCCGCTGTAAGCCGTTGATTTTCCTGACTCAAACTGTTAATCTTTTTTATAAGAACTGCTGACATTGTAAGAGACATACATATTATAATAACAACAAATATTTTCATCGCCATGGGACTTTTAGTATATTCGCCCTCAAGTTCTTCGTTTGTCATAAATCCCTCGTCATAATGTTCATCTCTTCTTGTACGAACCTTTTTTCCGGCTTGTTTCTTTTTTACAGTACTTCCTTTTTTTCTTTTCACACGGCTTCTGCGTGGAGTATATACAAACTCATCTTCATAATTATATCTTTCGCCCTTATATCTTCTTTCAGGTTCAAATTCTTCTTCCAGTTCAGGCTCAAATTCTTCTTCAGCATAAAATTCATCGGAATAATCTGTTTGTTCATATTCTTCATCGTCAAACTCCTGTTCGTCATAATATCTATCGTCATATTCCGAATAATTATTTTCCCAATCGGTTTTACTGTTTTCCGGCGGTCCATAATATCTCTGTTCTCCGCCTTTTACATAATCGTCAAATAAACGACCTACTACATGTCTTGCAGCGTCCTCGCTATAAAAATTCATAGTATCCTCAAAATTTTTCTTAGCAGCACTTGTGCCTTTCAAATTTTTAGCGATACTGCCATAATTAACTTTTTTCTTATTATTCAATTTTATTCCCCCGCTAAAAATGTACAGCCAGCAAACAAATCAGCATCACCATAAAACATTTACAAAGGTATAAGTTAATTTTACCATTTATACCGTATTAAGTCAACTTTTGAACTAAAAATACAACTTTTCTATTTATTGATAAAGTGAAAATCTGCCAGCATATTTGATTTTACCTTAAAAAACTATCTTTTTAATAATATATCATATAAATTTTTGAAATACAATAGCCGCTTTTTTTAGGAATATATCTAAAAATTTAATTTTTATATTTTTACATAAAATTTTATAAATCTTTTGAAAAGTATACGATATTAAATCTAAATTTTGTATTTTTTAGCACCAATATTTAAAACAAATGATACATTAACCCCTTTACAATCTTAATTATATTATTTATACTATTAATAAGCAAATATAAATTTGACTATAACATTTTAACAATGAGGGGATGTGAAATAATGAAAATAGAAAAAATCAGTGACACTCAAATAAAAGTTTTTTTAAATCAATCTGACTTAAAAGAACGCAACATAAAACTTAATGAACTTGCACACGGTTCTGAAAAAACACAGGCATTATTTCGTGAATTAATGGAAAAAGCAATTGCAGCCTGTGGCTTTGAAATAGAAAATACTCCATTTATGATAGAGGCTATACCCGTATCATCAGACAGTATAATGATAATAGTCTCAAAAATCACTGAAGAAACCGATATTGAAAACAGATTTAATTTAGTACCGCCAAGCAAGGATTTACAAAAGTTTAAAAGCAATTCAATGTCTACAAGACATGTGCAGTCTCAGCCGGAAACTCAAGAGGAAATACTTATATATGCGTTTAAAACTTTAAACGATGTAACAAATGTTTGCTTAAAAATTAATAATAATTTTGACTCATTAAAATTAAGCAGTCTTTATAAAAATGACGGCAAATATTTTCTTGTATTAGAAACAATAGATAATACTCAACCTCTTGATACAAAAAAATTGAGTATGATTTTATCTGAATTTGGCGTTAAATATATATCCAATTCAATTTCAAAGCAATATTTAATTGAACATGGAGAAAGAATTATTAAGCAAGAAGCAATAAAAATACTTTCATCATATTAAAAATAAAATTATTATTAATACAATTTTAATTATTTGCGGTGGATAATATAAAAAATATTGATTAATTCAATATAAATTATATCCGCCGCATTTTATATTTGTTTATTTTTCTCATAAATAATATAAAGTCCTTTTAAAAGCAAATCTGAATCAAATATAACTTCTTTTCTGCAATTTTTTACTATTTCTCCGGCAAGTCCGCCTGTTGCAACAACAATAGCCCTTTCTCCAATTTCATCTTCTATTCTCTCAATCATACCGTCAATCATAGCCGCATTTCCATTTATTATACCGCTTGTCATACATTCTATTGTATTTTTTCCAATTACCCTTTTAGGCTGTTCAAGTTTTATAGCCGGCAACTGCGCCGCTGTTGAACATAAAGCATCAAGAGAAATACGCATACCCGGAAGTATTATTCCTCCAATATAATTTTCATTTGAATCAACAACAGATATAGTAGTCGCCGTACCCATATCAATTATAATAATTGGAGGTTTATACTCATTTAAAGCAGCTACGGCATTTACAACAAGGTCACTTCCAAGCTGAGCCGGATTGTCAATTAATATATTAAGACCTGTTTTAATTCCCGGACCAACTGACATAGGCTCTATGCCTGTTATAGTTGTTACAGCCCGGCTAACTTCGTTAAAAACAGATGGTACAACAGACGAGATAATACAGCCGTCAATTTCATTTACATCAACATCATAAAGCTCTAATATGCTTTTAAACTGAATAGCGTATTGATCGCTTGTTTTTGTTTTGTCGGTAGACGTTCTTGCTACAAATTGTATAACATCAAAAGAAATAATACCAAAAACTATATTTGTATTACCTATATCTATCGCTAATACCATAAAATTTCCCTCCGAACAAAAAGCTACCGCATATAGCGGTAGCCCCACAGTAAAACTATGGAAACACCGATTTAATTAAAAGTAAAAGACTATTTTTTTAAATTCAAATTAATCGGCATTTTATTATATAGAAGCCTTAGCTGTCTCTACAAGTTTAGCAAAAGCCTGAGCATCGTTTACAGCAAGCTCCGCAAGCATTTTTCTATTAATATTAATACCGGCAACCTTTAAACCATTCATAAACTTGCTGTAAGATATTCCATTAATCCTTGCAGCAGCATTTATTCTTACAATCCAAAGCTTTCTATATTCTCTTTTTGTTTGTTTTCTTCCGGCAAAAGCATGTGCCATAGCACGCATTACAGATTGTTTAGCAACTCTATATTGTTTGCTTCTTGCACCTCTAAAACCTTTTGCCATTTTTAATACTTTTTTATGTTTTTTACGCGCATTCATTGCGCCTTTTATTCTTGCCATTTTTAAAAGTCCTCCTTAAAATAATTAAATATATGGTAACGTTTTCTTTAACTGCTTTAAGTTAGTCGAATCAACAATATTCGATTTTCTTAAATTTCTTTTTCTTTTAGGACTCTTTTTTGTCAATATATGTTGTTTATTTGCCTTTGTCTTTTTAAGCTTTCCTGTACCTGTTACAGATACACGCTTTGCAACAGCTTTTCTTGTTTTTAACTTTGGCATTTTTTTATCCTCCTTAAAATTTAAAACTTAATTGCTTTTTGGTGAAAGAAACATAGCCATTGTTCTTGCTTCCATTTTTGGCTCTTTTTCTATCACTCCATACTCCGAAACTTGCTCGGCAAAACCATTCATTATATCAACGGCAATATCTGTTCGCCCAAGTTCACGACCTCTAAAACGTATACTTATTTTTACCTTATTTCCATCTTTGAGAAACTCAATGGCTTTTTTAACTTTGACTTCTACATCATGTGTGTCAATGTTTGGGGACAGACGAAGCTCTTTAACTGAAATAACCTTTTGTTTTTTTCGTGCTTCTTTTTCCTTTTTCGCCTGATCAAATTTATACTTGCTATAATCCATAATCTTACATACAGGCGGTTTAGCAGCCGGCGAAATTTTAACTAAATCAAGTCTTCTTTCATCGGCAAGTTTCTGAGCCTCTCTTGCTGATAATATTCCAAGCTGATTTCCATTTTCATCAATAAGTCTTATTTCTTTGTCCCTTATCTGTTCATTAATCATTAAATCTGTAATATAGAGCACCTCCCAAAAAAATAAAAGCAGACAAAAAGTCCGCTTTACAATGCTTATAATTCACCACTGACACATAATATAAACACTTTAAACATAACCTTAAAGCATGTGCCGTAAGGTGAGAAGCGGAAACTTCTTCTTTACAAAAACTTATTTTACCATATCAAAGTTATTGTGTCAACAACAATTTTTCATTGGGAAGTGTCCAGTTCGAGTATTTATAAGAGCGCTTAATAATTCTTATAAACTGTCAAAACTTGTACAATTGACATAAATACAAATATTCTTGTCTTTACTATTATTTTCTAAAAATCTGAGAATAGAACACTCCCTTACATTCCCTTTCTTAAAGTACCCTTGACAATGAGTACAGTTTAAGGTACACTTTTTTTAAAAGGATGAAAGGTGAAAAAAATGTTTGACTATTACATATCATTGGGAAGTGCGTGTCCAATAGCATCATCTATGTCTAAATATGGTTTAAGGTCGTTTTCGGGAGTTTTTGACTGGTTGGTTACACCGGATTTTAGCTGGGTACTTCATTATATAGAAACAGATTTTAAGGATTTTTTGTTACAAGAGAATTTAGAAAGATTTGACGATTATCCTTTGCATTTTCGTGATAAAAAATCTAATATTAAATTTATGCATGATACTGAAAGTTTTGAAAATGAATATGAAAAGTTAAGGGAAAAATACGAACAACGAATAAACAAATTTCTTTATAAATCAAAATCTAAAATATGTTATCTTCGTTCTATGCGAAATAAAAGTGATTATGAATATATTAAGGACAATGCCACTTATATCAAATATATTATTAAAAAAAATAATCCAGAAAGCGAGATAGTTTTTCTTTGCAATGAAGATTTGTCAGTCAATAAAGATTTTCAATTTCAATATTACAGAATCACCCCCCCCGAATATGGAGTGGACTTTCACAATGGAGTTTGCGTTCCTATTTTGACCATGCTGTTGATTTTTTGTCTTTTTGCGGAGAAAATTATTCCAGTGTAAAATTGATTAAAAATCTATCTTTTGATATAGAGAATAATGAACCCATGTTACAGTTGACAGAACGTAAATATAAAACACTGACAGCATTATTAACATACGATTTCATCGGAAACATAATATCAGATAAAGTTATCATTTATGGAGCGGGTATAATTGGGAAAGAGTTATACAAAAAATTAAAAGACCTAACAAAAATAATTTGTTTTGTTGATAAGCAAAAAGCTGGAGGTAGTTTTGAAAATATTAAAATAGTATCACCAAATGAGGTATATCCTGAAAATGGTGTAAAAGTTATTGTATCAGCAGCATATGATTTTGAAAATATAAAAAAAGAATTGTTAAATAAATTTGCAAATGATGATATTATTTCTTTAGATGAAATACTGAATCTAAATTTTTGAAGTATGTGGTTTGTTACAGAAAAAGCCGATAGACAGAAACCTTGTGAAAATTTACTGTGTATCGGTTTTTCTTTTTGCAAAGACCATAGAAGTTTTTCTGAAATTATTTTCTAAAATAACAAATGGGAAATTTCTGTGGTGATAATACATAGGACGCAAGATATTTATGCAAAGTTATCCCTATAAAGATTAAAGACATTAGCAACGCTGTTCTTTTCATAACTGTAAACCGAAAAAAACTAACTATTAAAAGTCAATTAGATTATTTAAAAGATGAAATGTCTAAATTTTCTGTTTTTCCATAATAAGGGAATTTCTTCCATATTTTTATTTTATAATAAAATCTCCATTTTGGACATTTCCTTTTATTAGAGAGTATCTGAATACTAAAATATATAAAGAGTTTTCAGATACACCCTAACAAAACAATATTAAACTTAATAAAAATCTAAAGTACTTTGTTTAAAAATTCAATTGTTCTTGGATTTTTTGGATTAACCATTACATCTTCCGGAGAACCTTGTTCTACAATATATCCACCGTCCATAAAAATAACCCTGTCGGAAACCTCTTTTGCAAAACCCATCTCATGTGTAACTACAACCATAGTCATACCTGCCTTTGCAAGTAATTTCATAACCTCAAGAACCTCTCCTACCATTTCTGGGTCAAGAGCACTTGTAGGCTCATCAAAAAGCATTATATCCGGGTCCATTGCAAGCGCTCTTGCGATAGCTACTCTTTGCTTTTGTCCTCCCGAAAGCTGTATAGGATAGTTTTCAGCTTTATCTGACAAACCAACATCAGAAAGAAGTTTCATAGCTTTTTTACAAGCGTCTTCTTTACTTATTTTCTTTAATTTAATAGGCGCTAAAGTAACATTTTCCAAAACAGTCAAATGCGGAAAAAGATTAAAATGCTGAAATACCATTCCGATATTTTCCCTAAACTTATTAATATTTGTTTTTTTATCTGTAATATTAATACCATCAACAATAATAACGCCGCCGTCAGCGTCCTCAAGTTTATTAAGACATCTTAAAAAAGTGCTTTTTCCCGAACCTGACGGACCTATAAGGCACACAACCTCGCCTTCTGAAACACTTAAATCAATACCTTTAAGAACTTTAAGGCTGCCGAAATGTTTAATAAGCCCTTTTACATTTATTTTTTCTTTCATAATCATTCCCTTTCATGGCAATACAGCACATTTATTAATAAACAAAGATAAAATTAATTTAAGCTTTTTCATTATAGTCTCCACGTTCTTCAACAATTTCATAGCCAATATTTTTCATTCTTTTTCTCAAACATATATTACATTCGGCAGCTTCTTCACCTGTGCATATTTTATTGTCATATAATGAATATTTTTTCCTTACGTTTACAGGCGATAAATTAGGCATAAGAACATTTGCACCTGCCAAAACTCCCTTTTCCCTGCCATTTGAATCAAGAGTACCTAAAGCCGTTGTAGCCGGCAAAAGTACATTAGGAAGTAAAAGCCTTATAACAGAAAGAAGAAATAAAGTAACATTTATATTTCCGTTTTCAAAATTATTAAAAGGAGTATCTTTATGTGATATAAAAGGACCTATGCCAACCATATGCGGCTTAAAATCTTTTATAAACATTATATCTTCCGCAATAGATTCATTAGTTTGATAAGGTGAACCAACCATAAATCCACAGCCTGTTTGAAAACCTATTTTTTTTAAATTATAAAGACATTCCATTCTGCTTTCAAGACTCATTTGCTTTGGGTGAAGCAAAGAATAATGGCTCTTTTCAGCCGTTTCATGCCGTAAAAGATATCTATCTGCACCAGCCTGATAATATTTTAAATATGTTTCAAAGCTTTTTTCACCTATTGACAGTGTAACAGCACAGTCATTATATCTTTTTTTAATATCTCTTACAATATTGCATATTTTTTCATCATCATAATATAAATCTTCTCCGCCTTGAAGAACAAATGTACGAAATCCAAGCTTATAACCTAAATCACAACAATTTAAAATATCATCATGTTCAAGTCTGTATCTTTGCGCATTCATATTATCACAGCGTATACCGCAATAATAACAATTATTTCTGCAATAATTTGTAAACTCAATAAGTCCTCTTATATATACTTTATTTCCAAAAATAGAAGTACTAACCTTTCTTGCTTTTTCAAATAAATATTTATCACTTTCTTCAGTTCGATTTTCAAGCATATATAAAAATTCACTTTTTTCAATATTCCTTGTTTCATATAATTTATCTGTCAACTCTCTCATAATGTCATTCTCCTTAAAATATTAAACTTGCCAGCTGTTAAGATATTTTTCTTGCTTATCAGTTAATTTATCTATATCAATTCCCCAGAACTTTAATTTTCTTTCTGATACTTCTTTATCAATTTCCTCTGGAACAGAAATAATCATATCTTTAAATTTTCCTTTGTTTTTAGCAATATAAGCTGCACTTAATGCCTGTATTGCAAAACTCATATCCATTATCTCTGCTGGATGACCGTCTCCGGCAGCAAGATTAACAAGTCTTCCCTCTGCTATAACATATATGTTTCTTCCATTTTTAAGTTTATAACCCATTATGTTATTTCGAGCCTCAAATTTATTTACAGCTATTTCAGAAAGACCTTTAACATCAACTTCAATATCAAAATGACCGGCATTACATAAAATAGCTCCGTCTTTCATTTTATTAAACGACAATTCGTTTATTACATCGCAGCAGCCTGTAACGGTAATAAAAAAATCTCCTATCTCAGCAGCTTCTTCCATTTTCATAACCTTAAAGCCGTCCATTACTGCTTCCATTGCTTTTATAGGGTCTATTTCTGTTATAATAACCGATGCTCCAAGTCCTTTTGCCCTCATAGCAACTCCTTTGCCGCACCAGCCATAACCAGCTACAACAACATTCTTTCCGGCAACAATTAAGTTTGTTGTTCTGTTTATTCCATCCCATACAGACTGCCCTGTTCCATATCTATTGTCAAAAAGATATTTGCACTTTGCATTATTTACAAGAACCATAGGAAATTTAAGCTTATTATCATTATTCATAGCCATAAGTCTTATTATTCCTGTTGTTGTTTCTTCACAACCGCCTAAAACATCTTTTATCTTTTCAGGATATTTATTATGAATTAAATTTACAAGGTCTCCGCCGTCGTCAATAATTATATTAGGCCCAGCCTCAATAACCATACTTGTATGTCTTTCATATTCTTCAGCAGAAGCTTTATGCCATGCAAATACGTTTAAACCGTCATTAACAAGAGCAGCAGCAACATCATCTTGAGTAGAAAGAGGGTTGCTTCCGGTAACATACATTTCAGCGCCGCCTAAAGCTAAAACTTTACAAAGATAAGCCGTTTTTGCTTCCAAATGTATAGACAACGCAATTTTCAAACCCTCAAAAGGCTTTTTCTCAACAAATTCCTTCTCAATACTTCTTAAAAGGTCCATGTTATGTTTAACCCACTCAATTTTTCTTTTTCCGCTTTCCCACAAATTTATATCTCTTATTTCACTCATTTATTTACCGCCTTTCAATTTAATCAATATTTCATTTACTTTTTTGTAAACTTCATTTTCATCAATCATAGTCATTTTTTTATTTTCCATAACAATATTACCATCTATTATAACGGTATCAACCTCAGAACCGTTAGCTGAATAAACCAAAGCTGAAACCAAATTATTTTTTGGGCAAAAAGACGGACAATTCAAATTTAATATAGATATATCTGCTTTTTTGCCTTCTTCTATACTTCCAGCGTTAATTCCAAGAGCATTTGCCCCGTTTTCAGTAGCAAATTTTAATGCGTCAAAAGCGCTTATAGCTAAAGCGTCTTCATTTGTTCCTTTGTGTATCATAGCAGTATAATTCATATCGCTAAATAAATTAAGATTATTATTGCTTGCCTGGCTGTCAGTTCCTATACAGAGATTAACTCCGCTTTTAAACATTTTTAAAACAGGTGCAAAACCATTTCCAAGTTTTAAATTGCTAATTGGATTTAAAGCAGCATTTACATTCTTTTTAGCCATTATTTCAATATCTTCATCAGATAAATGAACACAATGAGCCGCTACGGTTTTAACATCAAAAAAACCAAGCTTGTCTAAATATTCAACCGGAGACATTCCATATTTTTCCAATGAATCTTTTACTTCTTTTCTTGTTTCTGACAAATGTATATGAAGTGGAAAGTTTTTCTTTTTCGCTGTTTCTAAAACAAATTCTATATAACCTGTATCACATGTATATATAGCGTGAGGAGCAAGCATAAATGATAAACGCTTACTGCCTTTCATATCTTCAGCTTCTTCCAACGCTTCATTTACTCTTTTTACACCGTCTTTATCGTTTCTGTCCCTTCCTGTAAGCCCCCTTGATATTACCGCTCTAATTCCTGTATCAACTGCTGCTTTAGCTGTTTGATTTTTAAACATGTGCATATCAAGAAAACATGTTGTTCCTGTTTTAATCATCTCTATACAAGAAAGCAACGCCCCCCAATAGGCATCTTCATTTGAAAGCTTGTCTTCCATAGGCATAATATTTTTAAAAAGCCAATCGTCAAAAAATAAATCATCAGCAAGATTTCTAAAAAGCGACATATAAGTATGAGTATGACAATTAATAAACCCCGGAACAGCAAATTTATCATTTCCATCAATAGTTTTATCAATTTTAAAATTTTCCGGTGTCTTTCCTACTGCCTTTATTGTATCGCCTTCAATATAAATATCAGTTTTTTCAGCTTTATAGCCATTTTCAGACTTTAATAAAGCTGTAATATTTTTTAAAGCTATATTCATAAATTAAAATCATTCCTTTCTGCTAATACAACCGTTTTTAAAACCTTTAAAAGTATTATATAATAATAATTAAAATAAGTACATACAAATTTAACACTAAAATAATATAAATAAAACTTTAATCAATCCTGTTTTTTAAATGTAAAGTTTACTACAAAAATACCTAAACTTACAAGTACAAGAGAAATCATTGTATAAAAATTAAAAACCTCTCCGTCAAGCAATATATATGATAAAATAACCCCAAAGACAGGATTTAAAAACCCAAATACAGCTATCTTGCCTACATGGTTATATTTTAGAAGAATTGCCCACAAAGAAAAAGCCACAGACGATAAAAAAGAAAGATAAAATAAAATTAAAACAGACTTAAAACCAGAAAATACAATATTTCCTCCAAATATAAGTCCGATTAATGTTAAAATAAGCCCTCCTAAAATAAGCTGATAACCTGTAAGCATAGATGGATTAGAATTCTTTGCTATTTTTTTTGTAATAATATTGCCGAGTGCAAAACAAAACGCTGCAATAAGTATAAAACCTTCGCCTTTTATTGAAAATCCAAAATCAAATCCTCCTGAACTTACATTGCAAAGCGCTACTCCCGAAAGCCCTAAAATACCTCCGCATATTTTTTTAAAATTAAGCTTATCGTCAGAAAAACAAAAATGAGCAAGTATAATAGCAAAAAAATTACCGGCTGAATTTAATATAGAACCTTTTGTACCGCTTAAACTTGAAAGGCTTATATAAAAAAATAAATACTCTGCCGCTGTTTGAATAACGCCTAAACAAACTATTCCAAATATATTTTCTTTTTTAGGCAGAACAATTTTTTTATTTAAAATACTATTAAAAATTATAACTAAAATTCCGGCAAATGTAAACCTTATTCCAGCAAAATAAAGTTTTGATGCCGTATCTGTTATATTAAAACTTTCATATCCTATTTTTATAAAAGGAATTGCACTTGCCCAAAGCAGATTACAAATTACAGCAATTAAAAATATAAAAAATCTGTTTTTAAAAATCCTTTCACGACTATTCATTAATATCCTCCAAAAAAATAAAATAATTTAAAAATTCATAAAAACATTGAAAATTTTTTTTACATAAGCGTTTTAATATACAATTAAAAATCTCCAATATATAAATTATTATATCCAAAAAATAAACTAATTGTCAAAATATATATTATTTATAATATAAAAGCCACAAAAAATTAATTGAATTAAAACCTAAATAAAGTTAAAATAAAGAAAAATACTTATTTTAAAATGGGGGATTACAATGGAAAAAGCTCCAAAAAGCACATGGATATTTATACTCATAATGTTATCCGGACTTGTTTTAGGAGGATTTATAGGAGGTATAGCAAATAATATTCCATATTTAAAATGGCTTGATTACGGAGGAAGTTTTGGGCTTATATCGCCTTTAGAACTTGATTTGAATATTATATCGCTTAAATTTGCGATGTCTGTTCGTTTTACAATAGCCGGAATAGCCGGAATGATAAGCGCCATATTTTTTTATAAAAAAATATAATAATTTATAGTTTAAGGAAAGGAAAAAATAATGGATAAAATAATACTTGCCTCGGCGTCTCCACGGCGTCGTGAAATTTTAAACCAAATGTCGCTTGAATTTGAAATAATACAAAGCGATGCCGATGAAACAATTAAAGAAAAAATGAAACCTGACGATGCCGTAAAACTTATATCTGAAAGAAAAGCTTTAAATACATATGAAAAAATAAAAAATAAATATAAAGATTTTGATAAAGTAATAATTATAGCTGCTGATACAGTAGTTTCAATAAACGATAAAATACTTGGAAAACCAAAAGATAAAAATGATGCATTTAAAATGCTTAACTTTCTTAGCGGCAAAAAACATTTTGTATATACAGGCGTTACCATAGCTGTATATAAAGACAATAAACTTAATTTAAGCACAAAATCCGAGTGTACTGAAGTTTATATGCGAACCCTTACGGAAAATGAAATAAAAAAGTATATTGAAAGTGAAAATGTGCTTGATAAAGCCGGGGCTTACGCAATTCAATCAAAAGGAGCTGTTTTAATAGAAAAAATAAATGGGGATTATTTAAATATAGTAGGACTTCCTATAACACTTTTATATAAAATGCTTAAAGAATACGATATTTACATTTTATAAAAATATTTAATAATTATAATTTCAAAGCTTTCTATTATGTTTTTAGTTGCCTTGCCGTATTGAATTATTATAGGTTTTTTTATAGTATAAATTATTTTTTCTAACATATAATTTTAAAAACTGAATAAAATAATAATATTATTATGTCGGAATGAGGTTTAAACATGTGTGGAATATCAGGTTTTTGTGGATTTAAAAATAATTATTTGGATAATGAAGGACATTTCAGAAATATATTAATTAAAATGCGTGAAAAAATAAAACATAGAGGCAACGACAATACTGGAGAATATTTAAAAAATAATGTAGGTTTAAGTCAGACAAGACTTACAATAAGAGACCTTGTAAACGGACAGCAGCCTATTATAAGAAACATTAAAGGAAACGAATATGCTATTATTTATAACGGTGAAATATATAATACAAACGAGTTAAAATCAGACCTTAAAAAAAATGGATATCAATTTGAGACTACAACTGACACTGAGGTTATACTATATGGATTTATACATTATGGAACTGAATTTGTAAAAAAACTAAATGGAATATTTGCCTTTGCCATTTGGGATGAAAACATGAAAAAACTATTTTTATTCAGAGACCGAGCCGGAATAAAACCATTATTTTACACAATAAAAGACGGCGAAATAATATTCGCTTCAGAAATAAAAGCTTTATTTGAATATCCTGAAGTCACTCCGGAAATAGATATAAATTCTATGCGTGAGATAATAGGTTTAGGCCCGGCAAGAAGCCCCGGCTGCGGCGTATTTAAAAATATAAATGAAATAAATTCCGGTTGTATAGGAGTTTTTTCAAAAAACGGATTTAAAGAAGATAAATATTGGAATCTTGAAAGTATTCCACATAATGAAAATTATAATGAAACTGTGGAACGTGTTTCTTTTTTAATAAAGGATTCGGTAGTTCGTCAAATGGTATCAGACGTACCAGTTTGTACATTTTTATCCGGAGGTGTTGATTCAAGCATTGTAACTGCAATAGCTGCAAAAAGTATAGATTCTGTTTTAAACACTTTCTCATTTGATTTTACTGAAAATGACTTGTATTTCAAATCAAACAGTTTTCAGCCTGAAAGAGACAGACCTTATGTTGATAAAGTTCTTGAAATGTATCCAACTAATCATACGTATCTTGAATGTAATGAGAGTGAACTTGCCGATGTTCTTTATGATTCAGTTGATGCAAAAGATTTGCCTGGAATGGCAGATGTTGACGCATCACTTTTATATTTCTGCCGTATGGTAAAAAAACATAATAAAGTAACATTAACAGGAGAATGCGCTGATGAAATTTTTGGCGGTTATCCATGGTTTCATAAAAAAGAGGCGTTTGAAAACAACATGTTTCCGTGGTCGTCAAATTTAAAAACAAGAACTGAACTGTTTAAAAATGATTTTTCTGAAAAATTGGACATAGAACAATATGTAAATGCACAATATCAAAAATCAATAAGCGAAGTACCTTATTGTGATACAGACAGCCCTACTGAAAAACGACGCCGTGAAATTTCATACCTTAATTTAAAATGGTTTATGACAACTCTTTTAGACAGAATGGACAGAGCCTCAATGTATACAGGTCTTGAAGCAAGAGTTCCTTTTGCCGACCACAGAATAATAGAATATTTATGGAATGTTCCATGGGAATACAAATGTCCTAACGGAGTTGTAAAAGGACTTTTAAGAGATTCATGCAAAGGACTTCTTTCTGACGAAGTTCTTTATAGAAAAAAAAGCCCTTATCCAAAAACTTACAATCCAAAATACGAGAAAATACTTGCTAAACGCTTAAAAGATATTGTAAATGATAACAACAGCCCAATTCAGCCAATAATAGATAAAAACAAAATATTAAAATTCATAGAAACACCATCTGACTACGGAAAACCTTGGTTTGGTCAATTAATGGCTGCACCTCAGCTTATGGCATATTTGATTCAAATAAATTATTGGCTTAAAAAATACAGCTTATCATTAAATAATTTATAAAAATAAAATCATCAGAACGCAAAACAAATATAAAGTTGATTTTGCGTCTTGATGATTTTTTTTGCGTAACCTTAATAAATTCGTAATAAATACATGATAAAATTCTTAAATATTTGCTTTTATATTTATATCAAGGAGGTACTCTAATGAATTACAATATTTTAGTTGCGGATGATGACAAGGAAATTTTAAATGCACTTGATATTTATTTATCAAATGAGGGTATGAAAATATTTAAAGCGAAGGACGGTGTTGAAGCATTAGAAATTCTTGAAAAAGAAAAAAGCAACATACATCTCATAATAATAGACCTTATGATGCCGCGAATGGACGGAATACAGTCTATATTAAAAATAAGACAAGAAATGGAAATACCTATTATAATACTTTCCGCAAAATCAGATGATAAAGATATAATATTAGGGTTAAATATAGGCGCCGATGACTACATAACAAAACCTTTTAACTTCCTTGAACTTATAGCAAGAGTTAAATCAAATTTAAGAAGGTATATGAAGTTTTCGGGTTTCAAAAAAACAAATGACGAAATACTTATAAGAGGTTTATACTTAAATTCAAAAACAACGCAAGTTAAACTTAATAATAACGAAATAAAACTTACGCCTATTGAATTTAAAATACTAAAACTTCTTATGGAAAATGCCGGACAAACATTTTCAATCCAGCAAATATACGAAAATGTTTGGAAAGAACCTTTTTACAACAGTGAAAACACTGTTGCTGTACACATAAGAAGAATACGTGAAAAAATAGAGGTTAATCCTAAAGAACCAATATATTTAAAGGTGGTGTGGGGAATTGGATACAAAATACAGAAATAATGATAATGAAGAAATATTAGCTTCTAATATAATAAAAAAGACTGAAGAACCCTCTTTAAAAATACCTTCAAAGGAGGGCGCAATATCAATAATTTTAACAGCGTTTTTTTTAATTGCAGCATGTCTAAGCTACTTTGAACCAAAGATGGAAAATAGTGATAATCACCCATATTTTTACCATTATGAAATTCAAGATGAAGTTATACGTTATGCTAAAAATCTAAATCGGTTTTATATATATTTTAAAAACTTTGAACCTGATACAGCATATAAAACTCTTGATATTATAAATAATGAGATTGCTAAATACAAACAGCAAAATTATAATAATAATGAAGTTGTTGATTCTTACGCATATGAATATGACTATAACGATATTGATTATTTATATGAGGGTGAAGATACATTAGCTATGGATGAAACGGCCGAAAAAGAAATTGAATACGATTCTCAATTATATGAATATTATGAGAGTATACCTCCAGAAACGCTTTATAGCCTTCCCATTGAAAATCTTCCTATTGAAAAATTACAGCAAAGATACAAACAATTATCTGACGCAATAGCAAATTATGAGGACGTATCGGAATATCTTAAAAATGCAGATTATTTTAGTTATTGTCTTCTTAATAAAACGACAAATAAAATATATACAAACACGGAAGCTGTAAGTATGAATGATTTTGAAAATCAGACATACTACGATAAAATATCTTTAAATGACAGTATATTTAAAGATATTTCATTTAACGGAGAGGAACTTGCTATGTCATTTCAAAGAAACCGCATAGCTGGTACAATACTAATACCATATACATTAAATTCAGGATTTATATATGAAACAATAATAAGAACAAACCAAAGTCTTTCTATTAATAAATTAATAAAATACTCAACTCCGTTTTTTGCCGTTATGTTTATATTGTGTCTTTTATATACAATAATCAAACATAAAAAAACATTTTTATATTACAATGATAAAGCTTTTAATATATATAAACGCTTGCCATTTATTATAAAAATATGTATAGGACTTTCTTTATTAATAATGTTTGAAAATGTTGGTTCGACATATATAACCGATTATGTAAGAGAACAGTATTTTTTTAGTATTATTATGTCCATACTTCTTTATATTTACTTTTTATTTTTTGCTGTATGTTCTTTAAATTATATATACAAATTTATTCGCTGTCCAAAAATTATAACAAATGAATTTGAAATAAAATCATTAAAAAAATGCTCCTCAAGCATGAAATATTTAGTTCAAACTGAAAGTATTTTCTTATTTTTCATGTTTATACTTATTATAATATTGTGTATAGGAGCAAGCTTATTTGGAATATATTTGTTTTTTGAATATGAATCTGTACCGGCAATGATTTTATTTTTGGCAGCAATTATTGGACTTACCTTTATATATATAATAATAAGCTTTTCAAAGCTTTCCAGTTATATAAAAACAATGGCTGACGGAAAAATTGAAATTATAGAAAAAGAAAAAGGAATATTACAAAAACCAATTGAAAATCTTAATAACATAAACTATGGAATTAAAAACACAGTAAATGAAATGATAAAAACAGAAAGGCTTAAAACCGAACTTATTACAAATGTATCTCACGATTTGAAAACGCCTTTAACGTCAATTATAAGTTATATAGACCTTTTAAAAGGTTTATCATTAAACGATAAAGAAGCTGTCGAATATATAAATGTTATTGAGGAAAAATCAGAAAAGCTTAAATTTCTTATAAATGACCTCTTTGAAGCGTCTAAGCTATCAACAGGGCAAACAAAACTTGATTATATGAATGTAGATATAATTGAACTAATAAAACAAACAATGGGAGAATTAAGCTTTAAAATAAGCGCATCGGAAATAGATTTTAAAATTACCGCTCCTAATACTCCTTTGCTTTTAAAAATCGACGGTAAAAAAATGTGGAGAGTATTTGAAAATCTCCTTAATAATATTATAAAATATTCTCCTAAAGGCTCACGTGCTTATATTGATATTTCAGAAACTGAAAAGTCTGTAATTATAACAATGAAAAATATATCCTCATATGAAATGGATTTTGAGCCGTCTGAACTTTTTGAAAGATTTAAAAGAGGAGATTCTGCTCGCTCAACAGAAGGTTCAGGACTTGGTCTTTCAATAGCAAAAAGCATTGTTGAGCTTCATAGTGGTAAAATGGATATAAATATTGACGGAGATTTATTTAAAATAACAATTATATTATATAAATAAAATTAAAAAATGAGAGTGCGGAGAAATTCCTAACTCTCATTTTTTTCGTATAAAAAATTTAATTATAAGGTATAATAATTTGAAGTAAATAAAAATTTAAAGACAGCATAGAACAAATTTTTATTAATTTTTTAATGGTGTTTAATATAGAGTAAAAGGAGAGATGAATATTGAAACTTTCATTTAGATGGTATGGAGACTCCGACCCTGTAACATTAGATAAAATACGTCAAATCCCCGGTATGTATAGTATTGTAACAGCCGTTTATGACGTTCCTGTCGGAGAGGTTTGGAGCGATGAATCAATAAAAAAACTTAAAGAACAAACTGAAAATTCAGGACTAAAATTTGAAGTAATTGAAAGTGTGCCTGTACATGAGGATATAAAACTCGGAAAACCTACAAGGGATAAATATATAGAAAACTACAAAGAAAACATAAGGCGTCTTGGAAAAGCCGGCGTAAAATGTATATGTTATAATTTTATGCCTGTTTTTGATTGGACAAGAACTCAGCTTGATAAAACACTTTCGGATGGTTCAAACGCTCTTGTATGCTATATGGAAGATTTAAAAAAAATGAATCCTCTTACCGGAGAATTTTCTCTTCCCGGCTGGGACACATCATATAAAAAAGAAGAACTAAAAAGTCTTTTTGACGACTATTCAAAAATAACAGAAGAAGACCTATGGGACAACTTAGAATATTTTCTAAAATCCATAATACCAGAAGCTGAAAAAAATGATGTATTAATGGCAATACATCCGGACGACCCTCCATATCCAATATTCGGACTTCCACGAATTATTACTTGTGAAAAAAATGTAGACAGATTTTTGAATATTGTAGAAAGTCGTTATAACGGTTTAACATTATGTACTGGTTCTCTTGGCTGTTCAAAAACAAACGATATGGTTAAACTTACAGCTAAATATGCTAAAATGAAAAGAATACACTTTATGCACATAAGAAATGTATTGATTTTAGATGACGGAAGTTTTGAGGAATCAGCACACAAAGTCGATTATGGCTCTCTTGACATAATCGGAATTATAAAAGCTCTTTATGATAACGATTTCAAAGGTTATGTACGTCCGGACCATGGAAGAATGATATGGGGAGAAACAGGAAAACCGGGATATGGATTATATGACCGTGCGCTTGGCTCTCAATATATAATGGGTATATGGGATACGTTTAAAAGCATAGGAAAATAAACAAAAAACTGCATAAGAGTATTATCTTTTTACTCTTATGCTTTTCTTTTTTAAAATTAATGTAAAAATACTTCCAATACCTACTTGACTTTCAACAGTTATAACCCCTCCATGAAGTTCCGCTATTTTTTTCACAATAGAAAGTCCAAGCCCTGTACTTTTATTATCATAAATTCCTTTTGCATTACTTGCTCTATAAAATCTTTTCCATATATTTCCTTGTTCATCATCTGCTATTCCAATTCCATTATCTTTTACATAAAAAATAATATTATCCGAATTGCTTTTTAATTCTGCGTATATATTTCCTCCGTCATTTGTATATTTATATGCATTACTTAACAAATTTTGAATAAGACGAGCCATAAGCATTATATCAATTTCAGCAATAACTCCCTTTTGTATTTTAAATCTGAAATCAATATCTCTATCAGATATTTCACACTGTTCCTCACAAATATCCTCTGCAATCTGACTTAAATCAGCTTTTTCAAATATAACCTCACTTTCATTGCAAAACTTCATATCATCAAGCATTTTTTTAATAAAAACTGACATATATAAAGTCTGTTTTTTTATTGTATCAATACAATCCTTTGAAAAATCTTTGTTTAATGAATCACAATTCATTAAAATAATTGATAATGGGGTTTTGAGTTCATGACATATATAAGATAAAATTTCATCTTTTTCAGCAATTGACTTTTTCAGCCTTTCAGCCATACAATTATAAGAATTTATCAAAACCTTTATTTCCTTTATATTACAATTATCAATATAAAGTTCCAATTTTTCCTCATTAGCGTTTTTAATTTTACTGTTTAGTTTTTTCATATGTTTAGAAAATATATTTGATATAAAACAACCTCCGGTTATAGCAAAAACTAATGCAAAAACCGAAATTATTATTGCTGTAAACTTACTAAATAAAAGAAAAGAACTAAAAATTAAAAACATAAAAAATATGTACCATATGTTAATCAGCCACTTATATGACATTTATTACAACCTCCTATCAGGAGCAAAAATCTATTCAACTGAGTATTATTTTAAACTAAATTATATAATATTGTCAACGTATAGATTTATTTTAATTTAACTTTTTTGTAAAAATATGGATTTTAGACAAATTTTAATATATTTTAAAAAAATATATTTTAAGTTTTCCATTTTTATGATAATATATTAAGAAGTAAATATTAATATTTATTTATAAATTAAAATGTGAAAGGAAGAAAAAAATGAATTTCATTAATAAAAACATGCTTGGCATAGCTTTGTGTTTTCTTATAGCTTTGCCTTCATGGATTCTTGGAGGTTTCTTTCCTATAATAGGCGGTCCGGTTTTTGCTATTATAATAGGAATGATTGTAACTATGTTTATTAAAAACAGCGACCCATTAAAACCCGGAATAACATTCACATCTAAAAAAATATTGCAATTAGCTGTAATATTTTTAGGCTTTGGAATGAATTTATCTGAAATACTTGAAAGTGGAAAACAGTCTTTACCTATTATAATTTCCACAATTTTAGTATCGTTAATTATATCCTATGTGCTTTACCGACTGCTTAAAATACCATCTAAAATTTCTGTATTAGTAGGTGTAGGTTCTTCAATATGCGGCGGGTCTGCTATTGCAGCTACTGCTCCTGTAATAAATGCTGATGATGAAGAAATAGCACAAGCTATATCAGTTATATTTTTATTTAATATTATAGCTGCTTTAATATTTCCAACATTAGGAGGATTTTTAAAATTAACCAATGAAGGATTTGGATTATTTGCCGGTACAGCAGTAAATGATACATCGTCTGTTACGGCTGCAGCATCGGCATGGGACAGCATACATGCAAGCGACACTTTAAAACTTGCTACCGTAGTTAAATTAACAAGAACTCTTGCTATAATACCTATAACGCTTGTACTTGCACTTATAAATACAAAAAAAGAAAAACAAAACAGTGTGAATATAAGCATAAAAAATATTTTTCCTTTTTTCATATTATTTTTTGTACTTGCATCTGTTGTTACAACAATATTTAATTATATTGCTCCAAAATACGGTATAATAGAACAATATGATACGTTTGTTAATATAATGAAAACTTTAAGCAAATTTCTAATAGTAATGGCAATGGGAGCTATTGGTTTTAACACAAATATAATAAAACTTATTAAAACAGGAGGAAAACCTATATTTATGGGATTATGCTGCTGGATTGGAATTTCTTTTGTATCTCTTTTTGCACAGCATATTTTAGGTATATGGTAAAAACAATAAAAACGACCACATAAGTGTTAAACTTTAATATGGTCGTTTTTTTATTTCTTATTTTTTTGAATTACAGTTGCAGCCTCCGCTGCAGCCGTCACAGTCACAACCGCAGCCTCCGCTTTTCATTTTTTTATATGTTTTATATCCGGCAAATGCGAAAAGTGCAAAAACACAAAACCCTATAATATAATCAGCCATAAAATCCTCCTTATATTAAACGGTGCTTAATATTACTTATTATTTATTAAAAGCTGCTGCTTTGCCCGAAAATGCTTTTTCATTATTTTTAGCCAAAACAAGCATTGAAATAACAATAGCTATAACAACTACAAGTGCACATATTGCCGGTATGAAACTTTCTCCTAACAAAATAGCGTTTCCAAACAAATTTATTAAAAGAGAAACTATATAAGCAAACAAAGTTTGATATGTTATTGTAATAAAAGTCCATTTCCAATTTCCCATTTCTCTTTTAATTGCTCCAATAGCGGCAAAACACGGAGCACACAAAAGATTAAATGTAAGAAATGAAAATGCGCTTACCTGAGTAAAAGCACTTTGCATATTAACCCAAATTTCTGAGCCGTTTTCAGCTACTTCTCCCATACCATATAATACTCCAAAAGTACCTACAACATTTTCCTTAGCTACAAGTCCTGTAATTGTTGCAACTGCTGCTTTCCAATCTCCAAATCCAAGAGGTTTAAATACAGGAGCTATAACACTTCCAATTGACGCTAAAATAGAATCTGACGCATCAACCATATCAAGTGACCAATTAAACGATTGTGCAAACCAAATAACTCCGCATGCTACAAATATAACCGTTCCGGCTTTTTTAACAAAAGATTTTCCTCTCTCCCACGTATGTATAAAAACACTTTTAGGTGCTGGTATATGATATGCCGGAAGTTCCATAACAAAAGGAGTGGTTTCTGTCTGATACAAAATTGTTCTTTTAAGAAATATACCAGATATAATAATTGCTGCAATTCCTATAAAATAAGCAACCGGACCAACCCAAAACGCTTCATTAAATAAAGCTCCGGCAATAAGGGCAATAATAGGAAGTTTTGCACCACATGGTATAAATGTAGTCGTCATAATAGTCATTTTCCTGTCTTTCTCGTTTTCAATAGTTCTTGACGCCATTATACCGGGAACACCGCACCCTGTTCCAATAAGCATAGGAATAAACGATTTTCCAGATAATCCAAATTTTCTAAAAACCCTATCCATAATAAATGCTATTCTTGACATATAGCCGCAGTCTTCAAGCAAAGACAGCAGGAAAAATAAAATAAGCATTTGAGGAAGAAAACCTAATACCGAACCAACACCGCCTATAATACCATCTAATATAAGTCCTCTTAACCATTCGGTTTCAACCCCTAAACTGTCAAGTCCGTTTTCAACTAATACAGGGATACCTGGAACCCAAATTCCGTAATCTTTTGGATTAACTTCATCAAATCCACTTTCAACAGCACTTTCATAATCTGATGCACCTATTCCAAATAAATGCCAGCCATCTCCAAACACTCCATCGTTTGCCCAATCTGTAAAAATAGTTCCAAGCGAAGATACAGAAATAAAATATACTAAAAACATTACAAAAGCAAAAATAGGAATAGCTAAAAACTTATTAGTTACAATTTTGTCAATTTTATCTGAAACAGTAATTATAGATTTACTCTTTTTATTAACAGCTTTTTTTACTATATTGGCTATATAATCATATCTTTCATTCGTTATTATACTTTCACTGTCGTCATCTTTTGATTTCTCACATTTTTTAATAATTTCCTCTATTTTATTTTTTTCATCAGTTGTAAGCGATACATTTTCTAAAACCTTTTCATCTCTTTCAAAAAGTTTTACACAATACCATCTAACTTGTGTGTTATCAACTTTTTTAGATATAATTTCTTTTATATCAGAAACAGCCTTTTCAGTTTCAGAATCAAACCTTTTTTCAACTTCTTGTACGGTCGATTTTTCAGCAAGCTCAGTCGCCGCTTTTATAGCCTCTTTAAGTCCCTCTCCCTTAACTGCCGATGTTTCTATAATTTTGCATTTTAATTCATCTTCAAGTTTTTTTATGTCAATTTTATCACCTCTTTTTCTTACAACATCAATCATATTAAGGGCAATAACAACCGGTATTCCCATTTCTAAAAGCTGAGTTGTAAGATAAAGATTTCTTTCTATATTAGAAGCGTCAATAAGATTTAATATAACATCCGGTTTTTCATTAATTATGTAATTTCTTGTAACAACTTCCTCAAGTGAATAAGGAGATAAAGAATATATTCCGGGAAGGTCTGTAATAGTTATGTTTTTATCCCATCTAAGTTTTCCTTCTTTTTTTTCAACTGTTACACCCGGCCAGTTGCCAACATATTGATTACTTCCTGTTAAATCATTAAACATTGTAGTCTTGCCGCAATTTGGATTGCCCGCAAGCGCTATTTTAATAGACATTTTCATTTCTCCTTTTACTGACTGATTCTTAGGGAGATATTCTCATGTACTCCCTTAATAATTATAAGCTTTTGCTAACTAATATTTACTAATAAAATATTAATATATATTTAAAAATTCTCAACTAAAATTGTTTCAGCGTCAAACTTTCTAAGTGTAAGTTCATATCCTCTTACATTTATTTCAACAGGGTCACCTAATGGCGCAGTTTTTATTACAGTAATATCTGCTCCCTTAGTAATACCCATATCCATAATTCTTCTTTTAGCCGCTGAATCTGCACTAAACTTTACAACTTTAACTTTTTCACCAGGCAAAACATCTTTTAATGATTTCATAAACAACCCTCACTTTAAACAATTATTCTTGAAGCCATAGCTTTACTTATAGCAACTCTTGCACCTTTAACATTTACAATTAAATTTCCCATGTTTTCTGAAATAATAGTTATTTCACTTCCCATAACAAAACCTATATTCTCAAGAAATTTTTTTACGTCATCTTTTCCGTTAATATATTTTATATTTTCGGTACATCCAGGCGTCACCATAGACAAAGGCATAAAATCAACTCCTTTAATTAGCATCAACTAACTTTATTGTATATACAGTTTACTACTGCTAACTAATTTTGTCAATACCTTTTATAAATAAACTTAAAACAATTAAAGTATATAATTATACTAAACATCTTTTAAATTAAAATAAATCTCCCACTTTTTAAACGGGGGACTCAGCGTGTCAACAAAGTCGACAACGCTGTCATCGAAAAAAAAAGTTTTCGATGATTTTAAGCAGAAGAATAAAGAGACGTTTCTTCGTGCAAGGCTTGAAAGCCCTTGAAACGTCTCTTTTCCTCAAACGGGCAAAGCCCGTTTTGCGGATTAAAGTCTGCGACGCTTTTTCCATAAATTAAAGTTTTAAAAAAATTTTGACTTTTTCTACAATCTGAATCCCCCGCTTTTTAAGCGGGGGACTGCCCTATAAAACTATTTTTATTTTGTAATTTTCTTAGCTATACTCGCAACCTTTATAACGCTGTTATATCCAACATTATAACCTGCCTGTTTAAGACTTATCAATTCTACATAAATATGTCCGTCCTTATTTATTTGATTAATATTTTTATATTCCTTTCCATCTATGTACATTGATTTGCATTCAATCATTTCTTCGTCCTCCTCATAATCATCGTAATTGAAAAGCTGACATGATTCTATTATATTTATAAGTTTAGAAGAATAATATGTATCCGTAGCATAACCGTCAGCTTTTATCTTTTTGCATGCTTGAACATAATTTTTTTCTCCTATTAAATTACTGTAACGCTTTAAAGATGTAAGTAATTTTGTATGGTCGGCTATACTTTCCTCCCAATTGTCATATGCTCTAAAACAAGCCTTTACAGTAAACTGAATACCTTTATAAACTTCATTTGTATCGGCTGTATATACTTTGCCTTTCCATTGGCTTGTTGCCTTTATTCCAAACAAAGCATTTCCTTTTACAGCAAGTCCGCTGTTTCCGTTATTGCTTTCAAGTATAGCTTGTGCTATTGTAAGACTTGGGAGTATTCGACTTGTTTTTGCATCTTTTATTACATAATCCTTAATTTTATTTATAAACTGCGCTCTTGTAAAACTCATCTTTTATCCTCCTTTATATTTATAACACTTTGAATAACATTTTTAACTTTTGTAACAATCGCAGTGCCTATACTAAATTGAGTTTTTCTAATAAGCTCTACTAACCCTTCTGGAATATTTTTATTTATTTCAGCAAGATTTTCAAGTATACTTGCAAGTTCACAAATACCAAAATAGTAAATTCCAAAATATTTTAAATAATCTACATCAAAAACCCAATCAAGCATATAAAGTACGCCTATGAAAATAAGTTCAATAATTTTTCCGGCTGCTCCCCACCTTGCAATCTGTGATTGCCATTGTCCTTTATGCTTGCTTTTTATCCAGCCGAATACTGTATCAACAGACATTAAAATACAAAGCCCTCCAAAAACTTTTATGCTTCCTCCAAAAATTTTATAAAAAAAAGCAACAGAACTGCTTGCTAAAATTTTAAAATACTCAGTCTTTTCATCATACATAAAAATCAACTCCTTAAATGTATTTTTTAAAATATTTTTTATTATTATAAATAAGAAAAGAAAATCTCGGTTTTAATTAAAATCTAAACCGAGATTTTCTCTATAATTTCACAATATTTTTTAGAGTTTTTGCATCAAATATATTAAAACACAATAATTAAGACACCTATAAAAACTTTTTTAAAACGTATAAAAATCAAAATCATAAAATTTTCATATACATACTATCTAAAAAATAAAAATTCTTTATAAATACTAAAAATACCATATCCACAATTTTCTTTCCAAAATACACAACGAATATAGTCTTCAAGCCATATTGCCGCTGGCATAAGAATATACCAAAAAACAGCAAATAAAAGTGAAATCTGACCATCAAGATTAAACGGCAAATTACTGTAATCCCAAACTCCAAGTTCAAAAACAATATTGAGTATGTATCCCGAAAAATATTCAACAATTAAAACTATAATTGTACCTATAAGAGATTGCTGCCATATCTTCAAATTATAAAATTTAGGAATTTGATTAATTCCTCCTACTAAAATACCGCACATTCCGCCAATAGGCAGCATAACAATGTTAGCTTCACCTCCCTTAGGTATTCTCCATATGCCTTCAATAGTAAAATAAACCATACCCATTATAAACCATATAATTAATAACTTTAAAACTTTATTATTTAACAAAAAATCACCTCCTTATTTTAATTTTTCACATTTTTTTAAGGTGCCTTTTTTAAAAAAATTAAAGCGTTTTCAAGCTTTTAAGGCTATAAAAACGCTTTAATCTTATAATGTAATTATATAACATAATTTAGTGTAATAAAATAACATAAAGTGTCAAAAAGTATCATTTCAAATTGAAATATCAACAACTCCTGAAATATCAGCAGCCATATCGCAAGAAACTGCCGCATCAGCTCCTGACGAGGCATCAAGTACATCAGTTAAATCCAATATATCTGTTATCTCCTTTAATTTTCTTGCTCTTTTTTTTCCGTCTAATTCATTTCTGTCTATATCAAGTTTCTTTTCATCAACAATATTCTCTCTCATCTTTATTTGCTGTTCTTTTTGAATTTCTTTTTCAAGATTTTTAATCTTTTTCTCAGCCTTTTTTATTACGGACTTCATCCTGTTTAAAACGCTTTGTACATTTCCTCCCAAAGCTTTAACAGCATTCATATCATTTTTTATTCTTGCACATATTGCCCTTACCTGTGCCGGAGTCTCCGCTGCCGCAATATCTGATAAATCTTTTGCGGAATTATATGAACATGAACCTTTTGAAGATGAATTATTATTTGTTTTATTATTGTATATAATATTGTTAGTTTTTGTAGTATTACCGTTTATCTCATTCATAAAATTCCCTCCAAAATTATTAATAAGTCTTTAATAAACCTTAAAAACTCTTAATATTATATCGTCACAAGAGGGAAAATATTTTATACATATAAACAACTATTTAAGGAAATACCGCATAATTCAATAAAATGGTTTTCAGAGAGAATTTTTCA
>CAMTZM010000005.1 GCA_947086655.1 uncultured Eubacteriaceae bacterium | reverse complement strand
ACACTCTCACATATTATATTACAAATTTCATCTTTTCTCTTATCTGTAAGTTTATCATAATTAACAAATTTAATTTTATTTATGTATTCACCTATTTTAATCACCTTCCTTTATTTATTTTATTGTATTTGGTATTATTTTGTCTTATTCATATTTTTAAACTTAATTATATTGGTAATATATGTTTAGAAAATTATTTGTATTGTCGATATAAAAAATAAAGAATATAAACTATTTTTTAGGAGTGTGATAATTTATGTCAATAAATATAAATAATAATGTAAATCAAATTAATATTAATAAAAGTTTGATTAACGACGAGAACAAAACAAAATCTAATAATGAAATAAAGAAAAATTTATCTTCTAATATAAATAATCAAACAATAATTACAATTTCTAAAGAAAGCCGTGACAGTTACAGAAAGAAAATTCAAGAAAGCAGCAATCACAAAAAGACTTATGAAGATATAATAAAAACACGTAATTCAATAAAAGAAGCATCAAAATCTATTACAGTGGATTTTGGTTATGAGTTATCTAAGGAAGTTGGCAAGTTGAAAGAACAAAGAACAAATAATAATACATATAGCCTTTCAAATAGAGCAGAGGATTATGTAAAAGCTTATGCCAATCTTTATGACGAAATTGTTCAAGGTTACAAAAATGGTACAAGAGAGTTTTATGTTGAAGATGAAAATTCTGAAACAGGATATAGAAAAATGACTATGGAAGAAGAATTAAATAATTTAGATAAAGCATACCAAAAACAAGCTCATATGATGGATATATTTGCTCAAAACACCAAAAATGCAGCATCAGCTTTTAATAGCGCTGCTGAAAAATTATCTAAAATAAATGTATCTATGGCAAATACTTATCGTACTCAAGCACAAACGAAAGACATTCCTGAAAATATAGGACAAAATATGATAAATATTGCTCAAAAGTGGAAAGATTCTTATATATCATCTAATTCTAAAGATAATAGCATGGAAAATATTTTATCTATTATAAAAAATAATTTATATGTTAGTTTGTAATCATAAAGAAATTGGTTTAAATTAAAAAAACTTTTATATTTCTACAAAAAGTATTGAAATATATAAAATAATGTTGTATAATTAATACGTAAAGATGAAAAATAAAAAATATATAAAGTTACCCTAACGACATCTTTACAAAAATAAAAATGTCTCCTAACATATTTAATTTAGGAGACATTAATTTTTTATTTTTAAACAGTTAAATATACATAATATTTTAAAAAACAAATTATTTTGTGATTTTAAGCATTTTTTGCATATCTGAAATCAATTCTTTTGAAAAATCCTTTGCTTCTTGATATATTTGTTCTGCACTTGAATAATTGGAATTAGTTATTGCTTTTATAACATCTGCTCCGTATTTATGAAATCTTTCATGTTTATTTCCAATTGCTTTCCAAATTGATTGAATTTCAGGCATATCCGGTGTTATAGCATAGTAAAAATGTCCAAAACCACATTTTGAATGGTCTAACTGAATAGGAAGAACGGTTCTTTGTCTTACCATATTTTCTAAAGTATCAAGCCATGTGTTATGTGCCGTAATGGCATTACTTACATATTTTGAAAACTCATTGTTTTTCAAATGGAAAAATGAGTCTTTTGTCATATTCCCCATTTGTTTTACTGTTTCGTCAAGTGTTTTTTCTATATCAACAACTGGTTCTATTGCTTTTTTTAATTCAGAACTGACATTGCACATAAATTTTGTATTTTCTTTTAATTGATTTTCTATTTCTGTCATGGAATTACTTAAATCTTCACTAACAACAGCTATTGAACTTATTGATTCATTAACTTTTGAAACGTGTTTTTGATTCTCATTATTTAATTCCCAAATACTTTTAATTTTTTCTGTCATAGTTTCAAGATAATCTATTGTATTTTCAGCGCTTTTAACACTTTTTTGTGACGCAGTTTTTATATTTTCAACAAAATTTCCCATACTTCCTGTAAGTTTTTGAGTTTCTTCAGCAAGTCGGCGTATTTCTTCAGCAACAACAGAAAATCCTTTTCCGGCTTCACCAGCTCTTGCAGCTTCAATAGAAGCATTTAATGCTAATAAATTTGTCTGTAATGATATAGAATCAATACTGGCTATTACTTCGTTTATATTATTTATTATATTAAGTAAATTATCCATATCGTTGTGCATTTCATGTGATATTTCTATGGTTTGATTAGAAAGTTCTTTTATGTTGGTAAGTTCATTTTGTCCTGTCTCTATTTTTTTATAAACTTTTTCTGTTTCATCAGAAACATTAATAAGAGTGTTTGTTAATTCCTCATGTTTATTGTTCTTTTTTCCGGAAATAGACGAATTCCCCAATGAGGTTCCGAAAATGGTTTCGGTAGCTTTTATTACATTACAGGAGATATCTTTAATTTTTTCGGTTTCATACTGCATTTTTAAATCAAGAGAGCTGATTTGCATAACTGACTTAATGTTTTTTTCAAAAATTTCGGCAAATAGTTTTCTTCCTTTCAAAAGTCTTTCGTAAATATTTTTTAATTCTGGTTCTTTAGAATAATCAGCGTCTTTTAATTCTGAAATAGCTTTTATAAGCGGTTCTTTTTTATTTTTAATCCCCATTTTCATAACCTCTTTTCTATAATTTACAAGAATATCCAATTTAACAAATTTAAAGTTTTATTTAAAATTAATAAAAATATATTTGTTTTAACTTTTTTTATAAATTTGTTTAGCTTATATATTAAAACTTTTTTTAAATATTCTTTATAATTTAATCATAAGAAATTTTAAGTATTTTTGCAACCTTTTTAAATAAATATTTTTATTTTAAAATATAATTTGTCTATATAACATATAAAAACATATAATTTTGGTATTTTTTATGATATTTTGTATTAAGGTAATATTGATTTAAGTTTATAAATTTTGTATAATTTAGATAGTTAAAACCTGTTTATTCTGTAATATATTATATAATTTTTTTAATATTTACATATTTTAACCGACGGAAGAAGTTCACCGCTATTTTAAGGGGGGGGTACTTAATCTTATATTCAGTGAAAGGAAAAGCTCTCACTTAGTACAAAGGCAAATGTTCTTGTAACCTTGACAAAGTTTAACATAATTTTAAAATAAACTATAATTAAATAAAAATTATTTTTTTAAACTCTACATTGCTTAATAAATTATATAATGGTATAATTTAAAAGTATTATTTTTAATGTATTAGAAAAATATTGATTATATAAATATAAAAATAGTTTTATATTATATAAAATATTTTTTATAAAATTAAGGTAAAATCACGTTTTTTAAAAAATTATTCTTTATTGCTGTTAAATCAGTGTTTTCTTAAAAGAATAATTGTGTCATTAAATAATATATTATTAATATGATATATGTTCTTATTTATAAATTATATAAAGCAAAGAGGTGCGGCAATGAGGTTAATGGATGTATTTAATAATATTGAGTATAAGCTTATAAATGGAACGTTTAAGACTGAAATTACGTCTATAACAATTGACTCAAGAAAAGTTCAAAAAGGTTCACTTTTTGTTTGTATTAAAGGTTTTAATACAGATGGGCATAAATATATAAAAAGTGCAATTGAAAAAGGTGCATCAGCAATTCTTTTAAGTGACAGTGTTAAAGATATACCACGTGAGATTGCTGTTGTAAAGTGTAAAGATACAAGAGAAACACTTGCTTATGCTGCGATGAATTTTTATGGTAATCCGTCTAAAAAATTTAATTTAATAGGTGTTACAGGTACAAATGGAAAAACAAGTTCGGTATATTTTATGGAAAACATTTTAAAAGAATGCAAACGCAAAGTCGGTATAATAGGAACTGTACAAACAAGAGTTGGTGAGGAAGAATTGAATATTGATTTTGCAACAAGTACAACACCAGACACAATTGAATTGAATATGATATTTGACGAAATGGCTAAAAAAAAGGTAAAAGATGTTGTAATGGAAGTATCTTCTCATGCTCTCGAGTTGAAAAAGGTTGACGGCTGTAATTTTGAAATTGGAATATTTACTAATTTAACACAAGACCATTTGGATTTGCATAAAACAATGGAGAATTATTGTGATGCAAAGGCAAGGCTTTTTAAAATGTGCCAATATGGAATAATTAATGCAGACGATAAATATGCAAATGAAATTATTAAAAAAGCTTCATGTGATGTTTATACGTTTGGAATTGAAAAAGAATGTGATTTTAAAGCTTATAATATTGAGTATTTAATGGATAAAGTAAAATTTGACGTTAACATAAAAGGAAAAACAGAAAATTTTGTTTTAAATGTGCCGGGAAGATTTAGTGTTTATAATGCACTTGGAGTTATTGCTGCTTCAGTTAAGCTTGGTATAAGTGTGAAAACAATTAGAAAAGGAATAGAGAATATAAAAGGAGTTCCCGGAAGAATACAAAATATAAAAAATGAAAAAGGATTTAATGTATTTGTAGATTATGCGCATACTCCTGATGGTTTGGAGAATATTATTAAATCAATAAAAGAATTTACAGAAGGAAAGGTAATAACTGTATTTGGATGCGGGGGAGACAGAGACAGAAAAAAACGTCCTATAATGGGAGAAATAGCAGCAAAATTATCTGACTATACAATTATAACATCAGATAATCCACGTTCAGAAAATCCTGAAAGTATAATTAATGAGATTGAAGAAGGATTTAAAGAAAAGTCAGTAAAATACGAAAAAATTGTAGATAGAAAAGATGCTATTTTTAAAGCTATACAAACAGCTCAAAAAAATGATTCGGTAATAATTGCCGGAAAAGGACATGAAGATTACGAAATTTTTGCAGACAGAACAATACATTTTGATGACAGTGAAGTTGCACAGGAAGCCTTAAGAGCGTTATGAAAATAAAAATTTAAAAAATAATTGAATTTTCGTATAGTTTCAACAATTGTTATGAAGTTTTCATATACGCTTAGGAAACATTATTGAAATTATTCTTATAGCAAATTAATCAATGTTTCCATAAACAATTGAGAAAACAGGAGTGAAATTATGAAACCTAATTTTGAAATGATTTCCGCAGTTTATGCGGTTTTAATAGCTTTTGTATGTAATATAGTGTTATGCCCAGTTATTATTCCTTTTTTAACAAAATTAAAATTCGGACAGAATGTCAGAGACGACGGACCAAAAACACACTTAGTTAAAGCTGGTACGCCAACAATGGGTGGAATTATGATTTTAATAAGTTTTTTAGCGGCATCAGCGTTTTTTTTAAAAGGTAATTTTGACGCTATAATGGTTATTTTTGTTACAATTGGATATGGTATAATAGGGTTTATAGACGATTATATAAAGGTTGTGAAAAAAAGGTCTCTTGGATTAAGGGCTTATCAAAAGATAATAGGACAAATAATTATTACAGGAATATTTTTAATATATATATATAAATATTCTGATATAGGAATAAGTATATATATTCCATTTACTGACGGAAAACTTTTAAATTTAGGATTATTATATATTCCGTTTTTCTTTTTTGTTATGGTTGGTACTGTAAATAGTGTTAATCTTACAGATGGACTTGACGGACTTGCTGCTGGTATTACGGCTCTTGTTTCAATATTTTTTATGTTTGCATCAAATGCAGCTTCAAATGGAATTTTGCCAATAACAGGAGCAGCTGCTGGTTCATTGTTAGGATTTTTGTTATTTAACGCTTATCCTGCTAAAGTATTTATGGGGGATACAGGTTCTCTTGCTTTAGGTGGTTTTATAGCGAGTATGGCAATTATTTTAAAAATGCCTTTAGTACTTATAATTGTAGGTTTTATATACGTAGCTGAAGCTTTATCTGTTATGATACAGGTAGTATATTTTAAACTGACTCATGGAAAGAGAATATTTAAAATGGCTCCTCTTCATCATCATTTTGAGCAGTGCGGCTGGAAAGAAACAAAGGTTGTAACAGTTTTTTATGTTATAACTGCTATTTGCTGTCTTGTAGGGTATATTGCTACAAGGAAATTTTTTTAATAAGATTTCAATATGGAGGAAATAAAAATGGACTTTAAAGATAAAAAAATTATCGTTTCAGGTGTTGCAAAAAGTGGAATAGCAGCGGCTGTATTATTAAAAAAACTTGGGGCTTTTGTTACAATTCAAGATAGTAAACCATATGAAAAACTTGGAGATGAACCGGCAAAGCTTGAAGCGTTAGGAATAAA
The DNA here is from genome assembly GCA_947086655.1 of uncultured Eubacteriaceae bacterium. Classification (GTDB taxonomy): domain Bacteria; phylum Bacillota; class Clostridia; order Lachnospirales; family CAG-274; genus CAMTZM01. Next base: position 122,409 of record CAMTZM010000005.1, on the reverse strand, counting down.
TTTATATCTTGGAAAAAATCCAGACGATATTGTTAAAGATAATGAATTAATAGTTGTAAGTCCGGGCGTTCCATGTAATTTGCCTTTTTTTGATATTGCTAAAAAAGATAACGTACCTGTTTGGAGTGAAATGGAACTCGGTTATAGATTATGCCGTTGTCCTGTTATCGCTATTACCGGCACAAATGGAAAAACTACTACAACTTCAATAACAGGCGAAATTTTTAAAAATATGGTATCTAATACGGCTGTTGTAGGAAATATAGGAGTACCATTTACCGAAAAAGTGCTTGAACTTGATTACGATAGTTACGCTGTTGCAGAAGTAAGTAGTTTTCAGCTTGAAACAATACATAAATTTAAGCCGAAAGCAGCAGCGGTTTTAAATATTACACCCGACCATTTAAACAGACATAAGACAGTTGAAAATTATATAGCGGCAAAAGAAAGGATTTTTGAAAATCAAGACGAAAATGATTTTCTTATATTAAATTATGATGATGAAGTCTGCCGTAAAATGAGTCAAAAGTCAAAAGGAAAAGTTATATTTTTTTCTTATAAAAAGGAATTGCATGAAGGCGTATATTATAGCAATGAATGTATTTATGCAAGATTATTAGGAAAAGATGAATTAATAATTAATGTAAATGAACTTAATATACTTGGAAGTCATAATATTGAAAATGCAATGGCAGCTACGGCAATTGCACTTTGTATGAATATACCAAAAAGCGTTATTGTAAAAACATTAAGAGAATTTAAGGCAGTAGCACATAGAATTGAATATGTTGAGACTATAAATGATATAGAGTTTTATAATGATTCAAAAGGAACAAATCCCGATGCGGCAATAAAAGCGATAGACGCTATGAAAAGGAAAATTATTCTTATTGGCGGAGGGTATGATAAAGGTTCTGATTTTAGTGAATGGATAAAGAAATTTGAAGGCAAGGTAAAATATCTTGTAGTTATAGGCGAAGTAGCGGATAAAATAATTGATACTGCTGAAAAGTTTAATTTTAAAAATTACAGTAAAGCGGCTTCTCTAAAATCTGCCGTTGAGTTATGTTACAGCAAAGCAAAATCAGGTGATTGTGTTCTTTTGTCTCCAGCATGTGCAAGTTGGGATATGTTTGACAACTATGAGCAGCGAGGAGAATTGTTTAAGAAATTTGTTTTTGAATTGAGGTGAATAAATGGCAAAAACAGAATTAGACAGAAGAAGGAGACAAATTCATAAGCAAAATGAATTAAAAAGCGATTTTCAAAACAGAAAGGTTATAAAAATACTTGTTTCTTCTGTCGATTATGCAATATTAATGGATACTATTTTATTAGTGCTTTTTGGGGTTATAATGGTTTTTAGTTCAAGTTATTACAGTGCCGGAACTAAAGAAGCGTCTAATTATGATATATATTTTTATTTAAAAAAACAAACTTTATGGGCAGCTATTGGTTTTATGTCTATGTATTTTGTAAGTAATTTTAATTATTTGAAACTAAAAAAAATAGTTATTCCTTTTTATGTATTTTGCAATATATGTCTTGTATTAGTTTTATTTATAGGAAGAACTGTAAACGGGGCAAAAAGATGGCTTCAGATAGGTCCTATTGGATTTCAGCCTTCGGAAGTATCAAAACTTGCCATGATACTTTTTTTGTCTTATTTTATAACAGAGCATAAAAAGATATTAACTACATGGAAAGGTTTTTTCTTATGTTCTATTATTGTGGCTGTTCCTACCGCTTTAACGGCTGTTGAGAATATGAGTACGGCAATTATTATTGCTATAATTGGTATGTCAGTAATTTTTGTAGCAAGCCCACGGATAATTTATTTTGTTGTAGCAGCATTTGTTGGTGCATCAGGCATTGTGGCAATGCTTTTAGGCGGAAAGAGCTTTAGAATGGGACGTATAGAAGCATGGAAAGACCCATTTAGCGACCCTATGAATAAAGGTTATCAGACAATACAGTCTTTATATGCCATAGCGTCAGGAGGTCTTTTTGGACTTGGATTAGGACAGAGCCGTCAAAAGCTTGGATACATACCAGAAGGACATAATGATATTATATTTGCTATTATATGTGAGGAATTAGGTCTTTTTGGAGCTGTTTTATTAATTACGCTATTTATTATTCTTATTTGGAGAGGCGTAAAAATCGCAATGAACGCAACAGATTTGTTTGGTTGTCTTATTGTTTCAGGAATAATTGTTATGATTGCTATTCAAGTCATACTTAATATTGCTGTTGTTACAAATACTATACCTAATACAGGTGTTCCTTTGCCTTTTATTAGTTATGGGGGAACTTCTCTTTTATTTATGATGACTTCTGTGGGAATTGTTTTAAATATATCAAGATATTCTAAGGAAGAAAGAATAAGATAAATAATAATTTTAAATTAGGGACTGTTTTAAAATAAATTAAATTTTAAAACAGTCCCTAAAAATATTTATGTAAAATGATTTAAATTACATTTATTTAGACTGAATCAAAATTACTCGAATTTATTGTTTATTGTGGTTTTAAAAGTTCAAAGATTGACAAAATTTAAATTAAAATGTTATACTATTTTAAAAAGTATAGATAAATAATTTTTATGGAAATAATGAATTTTGTAAAGGGCTGATAATATGGAAAAAAAAATCTCACTTGCGGTAATAAAAAGACTTCCACGTTATTATAGATATTTAGGTGATTTGATTGAAAATGGTATACGGAGAATATCATCAAAAGATTTAAGTGAAAAAATGAATGTAACTGCCTCTCAAATAAGACAGGATTTAAATAATTTTGGTTGTTTTGGGCAACAAGGATACGGATATAATGTTGAATTGCTCTATGATGAAATAAAAAATATATTAGGGCTTAATAAAACCTATAATCTTATAATTATAGGTGGAGGAAATATTGGACAAGCCCTTGCAAATTATATGAATTTTCAGAAAAGAGGTTTTAATTTTATTGGTATTTTTGATGTAAATCCAAGACTTATAGGTATGACAATAAGGGGAATAGAAATTTATGATATTGATAAACTTCCTGAATTTCTCAGAAGAAATAACGTTGATATAGCAGTTCTTACACTTCCTAAAAATAACGCTGTTAGAATTACACCTATAATTGTTGAAGGCGGAGTAAAAGGTGTATGGAATTTTTCACATGTTGACTTAAAACTTCCATCTGATATTGTTGTCGAAAATGTCCATTTAACAGACAGTCTTATGACTTTGTCGTATAAATTAAATAATGAAGGCTATACAGATGATATAGAATAGCTTAAAAGGGCTAATACAAATAAAAGAGGTTTTGTTTTAGCCCTTTTATTATAAGGAGGTTTTTTTATGGATTGGACATTTATTGCTGCCCCAATTTCCGGAGCAGTTATAGGATATTTTACAAATTGGCTTGCGATAAAAATGCTTTTTCTACCATATAAAGAAAAATATTTGTTTGGTATTAAAATTCCATTTACTCCCGGAATAATTCCGAAAGAAAGAAAAAAACTTGCAACCGGTATAGGAGGAGCTGCTGGAGAACATGTACTTACAAAAGACACAATCAACAAATGTATATCAAGTGATTTAAACAAAGAAAAAATTGAAGAATCTATAAAAAAATATTTATATGGTCTTAAAGAAAATGATTATACTTTAGAACAAATTATAAATATGATTTTTTCAGATAAATCAGAAGATATAGAGATTTTTTTAAAAGAATTTTTAAAAAGTAAAATTATTGAAATATCTGAAAATGACGATATATATGAAAAAATAACAGATGTATTAAGTATTTGTATAAAAAAGGCTGTTACGGAAAATAATCAGGTGAAACTTAAAGAAATAATTGATAAATATTTTCCTGTAATATCTTATAAAGCTATAAGTTTATTAAATGATAATTCGGAAATTGATATTAAGCTTAGAGAATTTACAAAAAAAATAATAAATGAAAATTTAGGTAAAATTGCCGGCATGTTTGTAAATAGCGATAAAATATATTCTAATATAAAAACCGCTTTGCTTGAAAATTTAATTGATAATGATAAAAGCGATGAAATTAAGAAAAAAGTATATATTTTTATTGATAATTTACTAATTAATAACGGAGAAAAAATTGAAAATTTATTAAGAGAAAATTTAATTAAATTTCAAAATAATAGCTTAAAGTCTGAAATTATCAATTTTTCGCTTAAATATTCTGATAAAATTATTGAGTATATTTTATCAGTAAAAATTATGAATATTATAAAAATAATAAGTGAGGAAAAATTATTTTCATTTATTCATAAATCTGTTAATAAGGCAGTTGATACTGCGGCGGATTATGTTTCTGAAAATATAGAGTTCTCAAAACTTATTGAAGATAAAATTAATAATTTTGAAATTGAAGAAGCTGAAAATATAATTATATCTCTTGTAAAAAAAGAATTAAACGCTATAACATATTTTGGTGGAGTATTAGGTTTTATAATTGGGTTTATACCTTTAATTATTGATATGATTAAATAATTATGCTATTATATAAAATAAAAATAGTTTTGATTTTATAAAATTATTTTTTTAGACAAATTAATGTATATTTATTTAAAATATTTGACTCTGCTTATAAATTGGAGGAGTTTCTCAATGAATTATAAAAAAGACAAAATTGATTATATTACGGCAGCAGTCTTTATTATTTTGATTGCTTTTGTGCCTTTAATAGTAAGGGCACAGCAGATTAACGTCAGCACAAGTGAATATGGATTTTTAAGAGTTTCAAAAGAAGTTACTGATATATTTTCATATTATAAAAGCGTTGTATTTTGTATATTATCTTTTTTTCTTTTTTTTATGATGCTTATTGGAATATATGAAGGTCGTTATAATGTAAAGGGAAAAATTAATAAACTTGTATTTATATTTTCCGGCATTTATATTTTTTTAGCAATTATGTCCTCTATTTTTTCACCTTATAAAGATGTAGTTATGTCTGGACTTGCAGAAAGATATGAAAGTATATGGGTTATTATATCTTATACTTTTGTCTTGATTTTTTTTATGTTGATTTGCGAATACAAAGATATGAAGAAATTTATTTTAATTGGATTGTTTCTATCAATTTTTTTTGTAGGAACAGTAGGAGCTTTTCAATATTTTGGGTTTGATTTTTTTAAAAGTGATTTTGGAGCAAAATTAATTTTAGGAGATTTATATGAAAAATATAATGGACTAAGAGTTAAATTTACACAAGTTTATTCTACTTTATATAATCCAAACTGCGTAGGGCTTTACTGTTCTTTAACTCTTCCGTTTTCGGCAATATTAGCAGCATTGCTTCCAGTTAAAAATATATTAAAATATATATGTATAATTTTAACAATACTTCTTGGAATAAACCTTGTAGGAAGTCGTTCGGCAGCCGGAATTATCGGGATAGCTTTTTCTCTTTTTACAATATTCTTTTTATTTATTATAAGATGTGTATTGTATAAAAGTTATAAAGTTTTTGGCTTTACAATAGCTTTTTTAATATTATTTTCAGTTGTAACAATAGTTTTATATAATAATAACAATTCGTTTAATGAAAAAGTCAATATTATAAAATCTGAGTTTAACGATTCACAAAGAAAAAGCCCTTATTTATTTAGGGATTTTAGAATTGAGAATAATATGGCATATATTGAAGTTCCATATGATATTTTTACAATATACTATGAAAATCAGTCTAATATAGCTATTAAAGATAAATCAGGTGATATTATTTTTAAAGCAGCTTTAAATGAAAATAAAAATAAACAAAAATATAATGTAAAAACTAAAAATATAGGCAATATTCAGTGTTCTGTTGTTTCCGGAAAATATATAACTGTTTCAGGAGACAGAAAAACATTTATTGTTGAAGCTGATGGAAAAACATTTTATGCTGTTGGAAAAGATTATTCAAGGGTTAATTTAGATTATAAATATGATAGCATTGGATTTGACGGTCTTGAGTATTTTGCTACAAGCCGCGGATATATATGGTCAAGAAGTATTCCGCTTATATATGATAATATTTTAATAGGAAGTGGACCTGATACGTTTGCATTTCAATTTCCTCAAAATGACCTTAGAGGAAAAACAAAGTTTTTAGGCGACCCTTATATAAATGTTGATAAACCGCATAATTTTTATATACAACAATGTGTTAATACAGGATTGTTGTCTTTAATAGCGTTAATTTGTATTTTTTCGTTATTTATTTTTACATTTATTGTATATTTTATAAAGGAAAATATGTATTCTTTTAATTTTGCTTTTAAAACGGCTATATTTGCTGGTATAATAGGTTATATGATTACCGCTATGGCAACAGACAGCACTGTATCAGTTTCGCCGCTTTTCTGGGTAATGCTTGGTGTTGGTTTAGGTATACGGGGGAAGAAAATATGAAAGATAAACGCCGAAAAATAATATTATATATTATTATGGATATAATTTGTATTAATTTTTCTCTTCTTGCTGGTATAGGTTTATGGTACGACGGAAGTATCCCTGGTGGTTACAGAACGGTTATTCCATATCAAATTTGGGATTGGTACTTTTTTATATTTATTGGGGCAGATATTTTGTGCATATCTGTTTATGCTATATTTGGATTTTATAATAATTTATGGAAATATGCCAGTATTGAAGAAATATTTAAAATTATTATTGCCGAGACATTGATATATGTAAGTATTTTTTGGTTTGATTATTTTTTTATAAAAAATTTTGTATATATATCTCTTTCAAAAAGACTTCTTTTTGCTGCAATGATTATAAATTCGGGCTTATGTGTCTTTTCAAGGTTTGGATACAGAATTATTAAAAGACTTTCAAATTTGATAGGTCATATAATATCAAAAAGAATGAATAATAAAAGAGTTATGATAATAGGCGCTGGAAAGGCTGGAAATTCAGTAATACAAAATATTATTTCAAGAGAAAAAAATTATGAAAACAAAGTAGCCGTAGTTGTTGTTGATGATGATTTATCAAAAAATAATACTCATATTAACGGTGTAAGAGTAATAAATGGAGTAGATGATATTGAAAATATCGCAAAAAGTTATAAAATTGATGAGATTATTATTGCAATACCGTCTGCAACTAATCAGCAAATAAAAAGAATTTTTAATAACTGTACAAAAACTGATTGTGTAATAAAGACTATACCTCCTTTAAGCGACCTTTCAGAAGGTGTTAAATTTTCTGTCAGAGACGTTAATATATCCGATTTGCTTTTTAGAGATGAAGTCAAACTTGACGTAAAAAGCATTTCAGGATATCTTAAAAATAATGTTGTACTTGTTACAGGCGGCGGCGGTTCCATAGGTTCTGAATTATGTCGTCAAATATCAAGATTTAAACCACGTACACTTATTATGTTTGATATATATGAAAATAATGTATTTGAACTTTATAATGAATTACGTTCAAAGTATGAAAATGAGATAAATTTTGTAATAAGAATAGGTTCTATAAGAGATTTAAAATCGGTTGAAACAATATTTAATGAATTTAATCCTTCTGTTATTTTTCATGCTGCCGCTCATAAGCATGTTAATTTAATGGAACAATGTCCGTGTGAAGCTGTAAAAAATAATGTATTTGGAACTAAAAATGTTGTTTTTTGCGCTGATAAATACAATGCTGACAGATTTGTTCTTCTGTCAACTGATAAAGCTGTTAATCCGTCAAGTGTAATGGGAGCGACAAAAAGAATTACAGAACTTCTTGTTCAAAAAATGGCGGCAAACAGCAAAACAAAATTTATGGCGGTAAGATTTGGAAATGTGCTTGGAAGCAGCGGAAGCGTAATCCCAATATTTCAAAAACAAATAGAAAACGGAGGACCTGTAACAGTAACTCATCCTGAAGTATCAAGATATTTTATGACAATACCAGAGGCTGCAAGACTTGTAATTCAAGCGGCCGGGCTTGGTAAAAGCGGTAAAATATTTGTACTTGATATGGGTGAACCTGTAAAAATTATTGATTTAGCGAAAAATCTTATTAAATTATCCGGATATATACCTGATAAAGATATAAAAATTAAGTTTATAGGTCTTAAAAATGGAGAAAAATTATGTGAACAGCTTATGATGTCCGATGAAAAAGAAGGTTTAAAAGCAGCTTATCATAATAAAATATTTATTGCTAAACCATTGGAAATTGATTATGATAAATTTGATAAACAACTTGAAAATTTATATAATGCTGTTTTAAATAAACCTGAAACAGTTCTTTCAATAATTAAGGAAATTGTGCCTAATTATGAAACTTAAATAATGGGGGAAATTTATGTATTTTTATTTAAAAAGAATTTTTGATTTTTTATTTGCCTTTATTGGAATTATTATTTTATTTATTCCTATGCTAATAATTGCCGTTTTAATAAAATTGGAGAGTAAAGGAAAAGTTTTTTTTACTCAAAAAAGAGTAGGTAAAAATAAAAAGTTTTTTTATATTTATAAATTTAGAACAATGAGAACTGATACACCTGCCAATATGCCTACTCATATGCTTGAAAATCCTGATATATATATAACAAAAATAGGGGCTATATTAAGAAAAACAAGCCTTGACGAAATTCCTCAGCTATTTAATGTTATTAAAGGTGATATGAGTATTATAGGACCACGTCCAGCTTTATGGAATCAAACAGATTTAATTAAAGAAAGAGATAAATATAATGCAAATGATTTAAAACCCGGAATAACTGGATTAGCACAAATTAACGGAAGAGACGAACTTCCTATTGACATAAAAGCTAAATATGATGGAGAATACTCTAAAAAAGCCGGCTTTTTACTTGATATAAAAATATTAATTTTAACAATTAAAATTGTAATAAAAGGCAGCGGTATACATGAAGGAGTAAGTATTAATGAAAATGGAAAAAGTATTAATTACAGGTGAAAACGGTTTTATTGCTTTAAACTTGTTTAATTATTTAAAATCAAAAAATATAAATGTTGAATGTATAAGCGTACGCAATATTGATATTGATGAAAATACGGAAATAGATTTAAAAAACGCTGATATTTTAATTCATTGTGCAGCTATTGTTCATAAAAACGAAAGAAAAATTCCCATTGAACAATACTATAAAGTAAATTCAAAATTAACATATAAGCTTGCTAAAAAGCATAAGGAAAACGGAGGACATATGTTCATTTATTTAAGTTCAATGAGTGTATATGGATTGAAAGAAGGTATAATAGATGAAAATACTATTTTAAATCCTGTTACAAAATATGGAAAAAGCAAGCTTAAAGGTGAAAACCTTATTTTGCCTTTAGCAAATGAAAATTATAAAATAGCTATATTGCGTCCACCTTTAGTTTATGGTAAAAACTGCGGTGGAAATTATAATTTAATGAGAAAAATAATAAATATTTTACCCATTTTCCCTCTTGTTCATAATAAAAAAAGCGTTATATCAATAGAAAATTTACTTGATTTTATTTATAATATTATTCAAAAAAGTGAAAGTGGTATTTTCTTTCCTCAAGATAATGAGTATGCTGATATTTGTGAAATGGCTGAAAATATAGCAAATGAAATGAAAAAGAAAATTTTTTACTCTAAATTCTTAGGTTTTGTAGTTAAAAAACTTAATTTTAACATATTTATTAAAGCTTTTGGAAATCTTGTATATGATAAAAATATGAAGAAATTGAAATTTTGAAAAATATATAAAGCACTTTTAATATTAAAAGTGGCAAAGTAACTTAACCAACAGAGTAAGCCCCCCAACTTAAAAATCGATGGACTTACTCTGTTATTTAGTGAAAGTTCAAACTCTCACTAAACAAAAAGAAAAATACTTTCGCCGTCGGCTGCAAGAATTTTAATATCAAAACTATAAGAAAAATTATTTAATTTTCTTCTTCTACATTTATTATTTCCATTAAGTTTTTTTAATAATAAAATAAACAATTTTATTTTGAAATTTTTTTATTTGTATTAGTTAAATTGCTTGAAAATATGTCGAAAATAATATATAATTTATCATAAAAGCACACAATATTAGGGAAATAATGATTAAGTTTTAAATAAATCAATGTTTCCTTATAAAAATATGTATAGAAAGGAAACTGTTTACGATAATGAAAAATCTAACATTACAAGAAAAACAAAGGCTTTGGAAACAAAGTATAAATCCTATTCGTAAAATATTGCTTTGGGGATTAGACAGCAAAAAAAATCCATGTTTGCTTATTTTATACGGAGAACAAAAGTTTGAAAGAGAAATTAAATCTTCTCCTAATTCCTACTATACAGAAGCGTATATATTAGAACCTATTGTTACATATACCAATTATACTATATTTCATGGTGTAAATGGACATTTGCCTTCTATCCCAAATACATATTACGAGAAAGAAAACAACGTACTTTGTTATATGAAAGGTTATAAAACCGCATACGAGCATTGGTACTATGATAGAACAACAGGTTATAGAAAGGTTTTAGAAATTGATAAAAAATATATTATAAAAGAGTTTTATAATATAGAAAAAAATGTTTCATTTAATTATTATGAAAAAAATACTTATACAGACTATGTTTCATTTTTAAAATCAAATCAAATTAAATTCGAGGATTTTGAACTAATTGATGAACCAAGTGTTTTATTTGGTTTTAAACCTGATAGCCTGTATTATGAAAATGTTTTAAATATGTTTTTAAAAGAAAGATTGTATACAAGAAAAAAATGTCTCAGTCAATTTGTAAATATGCAGCCTTCTGTTGAAGATTATAAACAAGTTTTAAAATCAGCAAGCATAGAGTTGGCTTGTGGTATTTTTCAAGAACTTACAATAAAAAGAAATCCAATTTTGCTTGAAACTGCAAAACAGATAGACGAAAGTAAAGTATTGTGGGCAAAAGAAGCATATCACAATGGATTAAAACGTTGTTTAAAACAATATATAAGTATATTTGACGAAAAATTAATGCAGGAACAAAAAGATTTTATATATAAAACATTACCTGAAATGGATTTTCATATAAAAAGATTGAAATTAAATAATAAAGTATTAGAAGGAAAAGAATTAGAAGAATACTTAAACCGTCCTTATGCTTATTCCAATATGTATTATATATTTGGCAGTCAAAATTTATATAAAAAAAATACTTATACAGACGGAAAAAATATTTATAATATAAAATTTAAAAATACAATACAAACAGCAAAAGCATACAAAATGGCAGATGTTATTGGTAAGATTGCTTATTATCTTGATGCTCCAAGAACGGTTTATTATTTAAGAGGAAGCGGAAGAACAGGTGCATATAAATATTATCAGCGTTATCTTAGAAGAACTATTGATAGATATAAAGAAGAAGATGAGGAAAAGTTTATAACAGTAGCACGTGAAATGCTTACAAGTTACAGAGATAATGATAGTTTAGGAATGTATAGTTATTTTGGAGATAACTTTTTTTTCAATAGATATTTTAGAAATGTAATAGTAGAAAATACAGCGTCAGATGAGTTAATATGGCATAGAAATATTAACGATATTATTTATATAGCCAAAAATGCAAACGCTTCTCCTGTGCATGAATTTTGCTATGCTATATTGAAAAAAGCTAATAATCAGCATAAGTTTGATTCATATGAAATAAAAGAACTTATTGATTTATCAAAAATAAAATATGATAAAACAGCTAAATTGTTTATCAAAATATTAATACCTAAATTAAAAATGCTGCCGGAATTTGATACAAATATAATGATTTCATTAATGGGAGTACAGTCAGAAAAATTGCAAAATGCTGCAAATGAGTATTTTAAAAGAACAAATGGAAAATTTAGTCCTAAAGATGTTGTAGATTTTCTTTTCTTAGATACAATAGAGACATGGTATACTGTATTTGAAAATAATATAAACAATTTCTCGTCGCAGGAATATATTGTATTTATAAAATCACTTGTCGAAAAAAGCGAGGACTTTATAGAACAAAATATAGAATTTTCAGAACGAATTATAGATTTAATACAAAATTCAGTTGAAAAAGTAGATACTTTTAGCATAAAAGAAAAGCAGGAATTATTACATTATTTTATATCTTTATTGTTAAGTATAAGAAAAATGCCGGATTTTCTATTTGAAACAATGGAAAATATAATATTTTCTATTCCATATGATTTATTAAAGGATACTTTAAATGATATTGACTTAAAACACAGCAGAATTACAGAAAGAGAATATAATATTGTATCATTATTAAAATCAATTAAAGAAAACATTCTCCCAAAGAACAGCGTTATTTTATCTATATTAGATACAGGTTCGGCAAGACTCGTAAAAACACTTACAAAAGTAATAGATAAATTGCAGGATACGCTTACAGAAAAAAATACACTTTTGTTAATTCTTTTTGAATGCAGCGTATATGCTTTAAATAAAATTGCAAAGTCTGTTTTTGAAAGTATGGAAATTGAAAAAAGAGAAAAATTCCATATGATTTTATTAGATTCTCCAATAGAGAAAGCGTATCAATATGGTTTAGAGAAATTAAATGATTGGTATGGAAATAAAGTTCCGAAAAAATTTGTTTTGCGCATGCTGGAACATCCATGTGTTGATGTAAAATCTTATATTTCTAAAAAATTAGAAGAAACATTTTCTAATTTAAACGAAGCACAACCAGATTTATATATATATTATATAAAAACATTACTTTATTTACCAAATAGAGTTTCTAAAAGTAAGGAATATATATATAAAACAATTCCGGAATTTTTAAAATATTATCCGGAAAAACAAAAAGAAATAGAATGTATACTGCTTGATATTGGAAGTACAAGCATTAAAATAGATTCTGAAAGAGCGCTTGTCGCATTTGCTCAAATTCAGAAGGAGGTAAGCAGTCTATGAAAGTAAATTATAAATACGCAAGTCCTTCTCAATGTACACAAGTTAATGATAAAACAACTTTAGGACTAAGCCCTGATTTATCTCGTGACGAAAAAGTTTCTTTTTCGGGAAAATTAAAACATCCTTTATTATTTCGTGATGCAATGCTTATGTTAAGAGATATTGTTATTTCTGATATGAGTAAAAAAACAAAAGAAAGACCAGAGTATTTTGCATGGCTTGAACAAGAAATTGAAAGACGTATTAAGGCTCATAAAGAATATGTTCCAAATGTAAGGGAAACTTTGCAAAAGAAAATTGACGTTTGTGACTCTGAACTGTTACTTAAAAATAATGAAATAAAAAGGTTATTAGAAATACAAAAAAATCTGCAAAGACAAATTGACCAATATGATGCATGGAAGGATTATTATAAAATTGAAAGAGATTTTTGGAAGTTTATAAGAGACAGAGATTATAGCCTGTGGTTTGTATTAGACCCTGTAATTACTGTACATAAAGACCAAGTCTCATTTGAAGCTTTTTCTATTGACGAATCTACTTACGGTTGCTTATCGGTTGCTATGGATGAGTTTGATTTATTGCAAACGCCTAAGTTAGGAACAACAAATATAGACTTTTCGGCTAAATTGGAAAAAGAAATGCAGAGATTTAGAAGTTATACAGACGTTACTTTATCTATTAATCCTGAAGGTTTTGTAATAGATAATGATATTGTGCCGGAATATGTGGAAAAGAAAATTGATTTGCCTGAAACATGGATAAAAGGATTTAATCAAGTATCTTCAGCGGCAGCATTAACTGGAATTGAAATAGAACTTACTCCTTCTGATATGTATGATATATGTGCATTTTTAAGAAAACATAAAGAAAAGAAAAGTCCACGCTATATGAAATGGATATTAGAGCCAAAAAAAAGAGTGAAAATTGTATTTGAGCCTTTTGGAACAGTTCTTACCTTAAATGCTGTTTATAACGGCAGCCAAAAAAGAGAAGAAAAAATATGGGGAAGAAGACGTTGGCTTGTAGTTGAAAAGTTAATTCCATTATCTAAAGCGTTTCATATACGTTTTTTAGGGTTTGGAATGCCTCAATTTATTCGTGCTGATATGGGTACAATGCAAATGACAGTTGGATTTTCATCATGGTCTTCAAATGACTGGGTTAAAGGTACAGCATTTAATATTATGGCTGGATTTACAGGTAAAGGCAATTATAATGATGTTTATAAATTGCTTAAAAAGGAACGCTGTTTATCTATGGATGAAATTTTTGATAATATTAAAGATACAAAAGATGATAAGATAAAAGCTGGTATTGGCATGTTGTTTAGACGCGGAGAGGGATATTTTGATATTGTTAAAAATAAAGTGCGTTTTAGACATCTTTGCAATACTCCAATTCCTAAAGAACTTTATGAAATTACAGATATTGAATCTGAAGTACAAAAATACAGTACTTTAACATTTGATAATATGAAAGTAAAATATACGCCTCAAAAAGAATTTATATTCTCAACAACGTATAACGAGGGTCGCTGGCAACAGTCTAATGTTACAGAAATTGTCATTGATCAAGACGGACAAATTACAAAGCTTAATTGCAGCTGTCAAAAATTTAAAAGAGGCGAAAGAAATATTTCTGAACCATGTGCGCATATTCTCGCACTCTATGTAGCTTCTTTTAAACTGTTGAGGCTAAAAGATTTGGAATATGACAAAGAATATAAAATCAATGATATTATGGAGATGTTGCTATAATGGATACAAAATCTGAATATAGAAAACAAGTAAATGAAATGGGTAAAAAAGAATTTACCTTTCTTAAAATGCAAGAATACGGGTTTTGGCCAAACGATTTGCCAACACCTTACGAACGTCAGAAAAATGAAACAAAAGAGGATTTTGAAAACAGGAAAAAATTGCTTGATGAATTTCAAGAACTTTCAGAAAAAATATCTGATACATATAAAGAAAAACATGAAATAGAGAAAAAACTTTCTTCTTTAAAAAAAGAATTGGAAGATACATGGGATTATGAAAAAATTCGTGCTGCTGTTTCTCAAGAAATTATGAAAGAGTCAATAGCAAGACGAGCAGAAAGAAAAGAAGAAAGAGAAAGACAAAAACAATTAAAAACCGAAGCTTGGAAAAAGCGTAAATCAGAAAATATTATATTTATTGGCAAAAAGTATTCTGGACTTTTAGTAAAAAAAGAAACGAATATAGAAAAACTTAAAGAAAATGAATTGCCTGTTATAGAGACAGATAAAGACCTTGCTAATTTTTTGCAAATAGAATATAATACATTACGTTATTTAGTATATCATAGGGACGTAATTACATTTGATAATTATTATCGTTTTGATATACCTAAAAAAAGCGGCGGTATGCGTCATATAGCAGCGCCTAAAACACAGCTTAAAACAGCTCAAAGACAAATATTAGAGAAAATATTATATAAAATGGAAGTTTCTGATATATCACATGGTTTTATTAAATCAAGGTCTGTAATTACAGGAGCGAAAACACATAATACAAGCCCTGATTTATTAATAAATATTGATTTAGAAAACTTCTTCCCTACAATTACATTTGAGAGAGTAAGAGGTTTATATCAATCTTTTGGATACTCTGGATATATCGCATCTTTACTTGCTATGATTTGTACTTATTGTGAAAGAATTCCTATTGAAATAAAAGGGGAGACAAAATATATAAAAACATCAGATAGAATATTACCTCAAGGTTCTCCAGCAAGTCCTATGATTACAAATATTATATGCAGAAAAATGGATAAACGTATTAATGGATTATGTAAAAAATTAGGTGTTATTTATACTCGTTACGCTGATGATATGAGTTTTAGCTATATAGGAAAAACAGATGATTTTGCTATTGGCAGTTTTTTAAATAGTATTAATAAAATAATAGAAGATGAAGGTTTTCATATTAAAAAAGAAAAAACGCATATACTAAGAAAACACAATAGACAGTATATTACTGGTATTGTAATTAATAACGAGGAAATAGGCGTTTCCAGAAAATGGGTTAAAATATTAAAAGCATCTATACATAATGCTGAAAAATTAAAAAATTCCGGAGATATTGTACCTAAAAAAACATATCAGGAAATTTCGGGTAAAATAGCATGGCTTAAAAGCGTAAATGAAAAAAGATATCAAAAGATAATACAAAAGGGTATAGATTTATTAAAAGGTTTAAATTAATTTTTGAAGTAGAAAAATAATATCTTAAAATTCAAGGATATTGTGATACAATGATTTGTATCACATTCCTTGAATTTATAATAAATATTTTAGTTTTTAAATATACTATAAAGATTTTAATTTTTTCCTGTATTCTTTCATATCTTTTTCATTTGTTGTATCAATAATATATTGCAATTCATTTATAACTTTTTCACGTTCCTTAGGTAAATAAGCCGTTATAGGATAAAAATTTGATATAGAATTTGCAAATATATGTGTACGAATTTTAAGAGTATGTATAAATATTTGTAATTCTTGAATACGTTCTTTCTCACTTGCCGGAATAAATTCACCTGTTTGCACCATTTTATAAATTTCTGTATCCGAAAATAAAGTAAGCGAATCTACCGAAATAAAATAAGGATTAAGTTTATTAAATAATTTAACGCTATTTATTGCATTACGATAACCGTTTCCTTTTCCGGATAATCCTGTCATATAAACAAAATAATATTCAATTCCAGCTTTATCTAATTTAGTGCATTGTTCTAAAATATCTGATGAATTATAACCTTTATTAGCCAATAAAAGAGTTTTGTCATCGCCGCTTTCAGTCCCTATGCTTAAACCGTTTAATCCCATAGCACGAAGTTTTTTTAATTGCCATAATTCTTTGTCTTTAATATCTCTAATACTTGAAAACATTGCTATTGTTTGACATTTAATTAAATAATCACGTATTGTAAGTAAACGAAGTTTTAAGTTATTATAACTCATCGCAAATGGATTTGCCCCTGTCATAAATATTCTTCGAGCATTAGGCTGATATTTTTTGATTTCAGATAAATCTTCTTCAAATTCCTTAATTGATGACATATGAAAATTTTCATTTTTATATAAATTGCAAAAATGACATTTGCCATACGTACAACCAGATGTAGCTTGAATAATAACGGAATTGGATTCGTAATGCGGTCGCCATGTTCTTCCAGTAAAATGCAACTTTACCCCTCCTTTAAAGATGAGGAAGATTAATGCGATATTTACGTAGTTCATCCTCACTTGTTGTTTGAATTATTTTATCAATTACAGATAATAAATTACCTTTATCTTTTGGTAAATTTCCGTAAAGTTGAAACGCATTAGACGCTCCTAAAGCTGCAAAAGTTACAGGTATAGTTAAATTTTCAATTAATACTTTTATTTCGTTATATTTTTCTGTTTCATCTTCCTCATTCCATGTTCCTTTTTGAATTTCTTTATAAAGTTCTGAATTAGTATAAATAGTCAACATATTTGCGCCTATAAGTTTAGGATTTAACTTATTAAATATATTAGCTGTTAATGTAGCTCCAATTTCTCCTCGTCCTTTTCCGGAAATACCTGTAAGATAGAAAAAGGAATAACTTATACCAGCTAAATCCAATCTTTTGCATTGTTCATAAATATCGGAAGATGTATATCCTTTATTCATAAAAAGTAAAGTTTCATTATCTCCTGTTTCAACTCCAATTGTTAATCCATCATACCCAGCTTTTTTCAATGCTTTTAATTCTTCATCATTTTTTAAAGTAATATCGGTAATTCGTGCAAAACAACCAATAGTTTGAACTTCTTTAAAATACTTATGAATCAAATCAGCAATATACATTAAATACTTAAAATTAAGCACAAATGGATTTGCTCCTGTTAAAAAAACTCGCGATAACTTATTATTTTCCCGAAAATTTAATAAACTTTTTGCTTCTTTTAAGTCTTCCTCAATATATTCAAAAGATGACATTTTAAATTTAAAAGGCAACTCATTATATAAAGTACAGAACTTGCATTTATGATGTGTGCAGCCGATAGTAACTTCCAATAATAAAGAAGCAGCTTCGTAAGGTGGTCTCCATATTGTTCCTGTATAGTGCATATTAACACCTCCTTTTGCACATATTATATCATTGTACATATAAAAAACAAGTACTGTACTTTTTTATAGTATACTAAAAATAAAATTATAAAATACCGTCTTTATTACTAAATTTACATATATTATTGCATATTATTCACTACTATTTTTGTTACTCAAAAATTCTCATAATAACCAGGCAAAAACATTCGCCTTTATATTGTGAGAGCTTTCCCTCCCACTGAATATAATAGTAAGTACTCCCTTAAAATAGCGGCAGACTTACTCCGTCGGTTAAATTATAAAAATGTTTATTATAATGCACTGCCTCTTTTTGGAATAAATAAATGTTCCATATTAACACCTTCAAGAGAAAGTAATTTTATCTTTTTATCAATACCGCCAGCATAGCCTGTCAAACTGCCATTTGCACCAACTACCCTATGACATGGAATAATAATAGAAATTTCATTATGCCCTACTGCACCGCCTATCGCCTGTGCTGACATATGTGAAAGACCTTTTTGTTTGGCAATAATATCAGCTATTTTTCCATATGTTATTGTTTTTCCATAAGGAATTTGACATAAAATTTCCCATACAGCTATACGAAAAGAAGAACCAATCATATGAATTGGCGGAGTAAAATTCGGTTCTTTACCTGAAAAATATATATCAAGCCATAGTTTTACTTTTTCAAAAATAGAATGTTCCATTTCCTTATGTTTAGTGTCAAGATTATTAGCATAATATTTTTCTCCTTCAAACCAAAGCCCTGTTAAACCAATATTATCACAGGCAAGAAGAATTTTGCTTATAGGTGAAATATATATATTTGTGTAGTACATAAAATCACTCTCCAAAATATTTATTTTAATTAATTTCATAGTTTTCAAAATTATGTATTTTTCTATGTTTTCGACATAATATTATTTTACTTATGAATATTAACATTTGCAATATAATATTATTTATATCTTTAAAAATGGTGCGTAAAATTAAGCAATATTGATAATTAGGTATTGCAAGTTATAAATGTTGCTATTGCAAGAAATCTTTATTTATGGTATTATAATACAATAATAATGTTATAATTAAGAGAATTTTTTCTTGTATAAGAAGGAGAGATAATATGGAAATATTGGATAGGTATATTAGTCAGCTTCTTGAAAAAAGCACTCCACAAGCTCCTATTTGGAATATTGAAAAAATAAGGAGCGGAAAACCTTCAAAATGGAATTACATAGATGGATGTATGATTAAAGCTATTTTAGAACTTTATCATATAACAAAAGAACAGAAATATCTTGATTTTGCTGATAATTTTATTGATTATTTTGTAAGAGAAGACGGAAGTATTGCATCTTATTCCGTAGAAGATTATAATATTGATAATGTAAATGCTGGAAAGACATTATTTGACTTGTACAAGCTTACAAAAAAAGAAAAATATAGAAAAGCTATTGATACTATTTATTCTCAGGTTAAAAATCAGCCACGAACTAAAATGAGTAATTTCTGGCATAAAAAGATATATCCAAATCAGGTTTGGCTTGATGGTTTATATATGGGACAACCGTTTTATATGCAATATGAAGTTGAATATAATAATTGTCAAAACTGTATGGATAGCTATAATCAATTTATTAACGTATATAATGTTTTAAGAGATAAGAAAACAGGGCTTTATTATCATGGATATGACGAGTCAAGAGAAATGTATTGGGCAGATAAAGAAACAGGACTTTCAAAGAATTTTTGGCTTAGGGCTTTAGGTTGGTTTGCAATGGCTTTAATTGATACAATAGATGTAATGCCTGATAATATGGAAAATGAGAAAAACAAACTTTCTGAGATTTATAAAGAACTTATAGATTCAATGATTAAATTTCAGGATAAAAGCGGAATGTGGTATCAAGTTGTTGATAAGGGCAACGAACCTAAAAATTATCTTGAAACAAGCGGAAGTGCTATATTTGCATATGCAATAATGAAAAGTGTTCGTATGGGTATATTAGATGAAAATTATTTTCAATACGGAGAAAAGGCCTTTAATGGTATATGTGAAAAATATTTATCTGAAAAAGACGGGGAATTGCAGCTTGGAGGAATATGCCTTGTTGCCGGCTTAGGAGGAGATGACAGGAGAGATGGAAGTTTTGAATATTATATGTCTGAACCTGTTGTAGAAAATGAGGCAAAAGGAATAGCACCGCTTATACTTGCTTATATCGAGATAATGCATAAAAACGATAAATAAAAAATATAAAAAAGTCATACTAAAACAGTATGACTTTTTTGTTCAAGCACAATTTTGTTTTTAAAAATATATATTAAATATATAGATGTGAGGAGAGTACAAAAATGAGTGATAAAAAGCTTATTTCTCTTGACAAACTTCCATTAAATTGTACAGGAGAAATAGAATATATAAAAAAAAGCTGTCGTAATTACAGAAGACTTTTAGAAATGGGATTTACAAAAGGATGTAGTATTACACCTTTATATTTAAGTCCTATGGGTGACCCGGCGGCTTATTGTATAAGAGGAACAGTTATAGCTTTAAGAAAAGAAGACGCATCGGACATATTGATAGTGCAAAAGGAGGGGATTTAATGTATGTATGACGACTGCTGTGTTATTTCATTAGCGGGAAATCCAAACACGGGTAAAAGCACGGTTTTTAATGCACTGACAGGATTAAGGCAGCATACTGGAAACTGGACAGGAAAAACTGTTGTTACGGCAGAAGGTAAATTTTATTATAAGGATAAATGTTTTAAAATTGTAGATTTGCCTGGAATGTATTCCGTAAACCCTAATTCACCTGATGAAAAAGCAGCTGTTGATTTTATGAGCTCAAAAAAATCTTCACTTACAGTAGCTGTATTAGATGCTACAAATCTTGAAAGAAATCTTATATTAGGGCTTCAAATAATTGAACAATGCAGTAATGTAATAGTTTGTGTTAATTTAATTGATGAAGCCGAAAAGAAAAATATAAGTATTGATTTAGATATGTTATCAAGCCTTTTAGGAGTGCCTGTTATTGGTACAAATGCGAGAAATCAAAAGGGATTGGATAAATTAAAAGAAACAATATATAATTGCGCCAAACTTAAAAATGATGAGAAAATTAAGACTTATTATGGAAATATATCAAATATTGTTAAAAAAGCTGAAAAAATATATAATATGTCTGTGTCATGTTGTTGTTCAAATAAATGCGGATATGACAGAAAAATTGACGCAGTAATTTTAAGCAGAAAATTTGGCATTCCTATTATGCTTTTTATGCTTGGAATAATTTTTTGGATAACGATTTTTGGAGCGAATTACCCTTCTCAAATTTTAAGCGGCGCTTTTAATTTTATTGAGGAAAAACTTATATATTTATTTAATTATTTAGGATTTTCTGAAAATATAAAAGGATTTTTTATATATGGTATGTATCGTACACTATCATGGGTTATTGCTGTTATGCTTCCGCCTATGGCAATATTTTTTCCATTGTTTACTTTTATGGAGGACTTAGGGGTTTTACCTCGAATAGCGTTTAATCTTGATTGTTGTTTTAAAAAGGCAAAAGCACATGGAAAACAAGTATTATGTATGTGTATGGGTTTTGGCTGTAACGCTGCCGGAGTTACTGCCTGCCGTATTATTGATTCACCACGTGAACGCCTTATTGCGATTTTAACTAATAATTTTGTGCCATGTAACGGCAGATATCCAACTCTTATAGCGTTATCGACAATATTTGTTGCTGGAATAACAGGAAGTTTTGTTTCAATTAAAGTAGCTTTGGTTATATTAATAGCAATAGTGTTATCAGTAGCTATAACACTAATAATCTCAAGACTTCTTGCAGAAACGGTTTTAAAAGGCATGCCTTCAAGTTTTATTCTTGAACTTCCTCCATATAGAAGACCTCAATATGGAAAAATAATTGTAAGAAGTTTTTTGGACAGAACATTTTTTGTTTTATTAAGAGCGATTGCTGTGGCAGCTCCGGCCGGGGCAATTATATGGCTTTTGCAAAATGTCACAATAGGAGATACTAATATTATAAATTATATTTCTCAGTTACTTGAACCTTTTGCTTTTCTAATGGGATTAGATGGTTTTATACTTTTAGCTTTTATACTTGGTATACCTGCAAATGAAATTGTAATTCCTTTAATAATAATGTTTTATTTAGGAAACGGTTCTCTTACTAATACAGAAAGTGTAACAGAAATGGCTAATGTATTTTTTGCTCATGGCTGGACGATAAAGACAGCTATATGTACCATGATTTTTTCTCTTAACCATTTTCCATGTGCAACAACTTTATGGACAATATTTAAAGAAACAAAAAGTATAAAATGGACGCTTTTATCATTTATTCTTCCAACAACAGTAGGTATTACAATATGTATTGCCGCAAATTTTGTTATGAGTTTATTTTTATAAATTTTTTATGTTTTTTTATTCATGTTTAATTGCAAAATACTAAAAATCTGCTATAATATATGTAATAAATTTAATACCCTCCTATAAACGGAGGGTAATTTGCTTACAATATAACTTAGGAGGGTATATCATGTCGGAAACAGAAAATAAGTCAAATAACCGTTTATCGGGACAAATACAAATTTCTGACGGCGTTATTGAGGTTATAGCCGGAACTGCCGTAGTAAAAACAGAAGGAATTGCTGCTCTTGCCGGAAATTTTGCCGGAGGAATAATTGAGAAAATAAGCAATAAAAAAAATTACTCAAATGGTATAGATATAATTGTTGAGGATAATATAGTTACAGTAAATGTAGGCGTGCTTATTTATTTTGGAAGAAAGATATATGAAACTGCACTTGATGTGCAAAAAAATGTCAAAACAGCTATTGAAAATATGACAGGCTTAAAGGTAAGCGGAGTGAATGTAAATGTTGTAGGACTTGAATATGAAAAATGTAATAGCAATGAAACAATCTCAGAGACAGAGTAAGTCTAAATATTTTTAAGGAGACAAGATTATGAGTAGAAGAGCCGCAAGAAAACATGTTTTCAGCATGGTTTTTCAGACGGAATTTTATAACGACGAGGATATAAATGAAGCTATTGAATTATATAATGAAACAATTACCGATGAAAATGTTTCAGAAAAAAAATTTATAGAAAGAGAATTAAAAGGAATATTAGAAAACAGAGAAAAAATTGACAGTATAATAAATAAATATTCTTTAGGCTGGAGTGTTGAGAGAATAGCAAAAGTTGATATTGCTATTTTACGTCTTGCTGTTTTTGAAATACTTTTTGCGGATGATATACCAAATAATGTTGCTGTAAACGAAGCAGTTGAACTTGCGAAAGAATATAGTTCAGATAAATCTCCCGCATTTATAAATGGAATATTAGGAAAAGTAATGAGTTATGCAGATAAAGAAAGAGCAGACAAAGAAAAATTATGAAAAATATATATACAGTATCTAAAATAAATAAATATATAAAAAATTTAATTGAAAAAGATATTTTTTTAAATGATGTATTTATTGAAGGAGAAATATCAAACTTTAAAGCTCATGGGTCAGGGCATTATTATTTTTCACTTAAAGACGCTAATGCCGCTATAAATGCTATTATGTATAAAGGCAATACGTCTATGGTGAATTTTATGCCGGAAAATGGTATGAAAGTAACAGTTTACGGCTACATTTCTGCTTATGAGAAAACAGGGCAATATCAAGTATATGTAAGAATGATGGAACAGTCGGGGAAAGGAACATTTTATATTTCTTTTGAGCAGCTTAAAAAAAAGCTTGAGGATGAAGGGCTTTTTTTGGCAGAAAATAAAAAACGTATACCTGAAAATCCTAAAACAGTTGCTGTAATAACGTCGCCTACTGGAGCGGCTGTAAGAGATATTATAAAAATTGCCGGAAGAAGAAACAAAAATACTGAAATTGTTGTTATACCATCTCTTGTACAAGGTAAAGATGCTCCAGATGAAATAGTAAAAGCTTTAAAAAATGCAAACAAATGGAATAAAGCTGATGTTATTATTCTTGCAAGAGGCGGAGGTTCTTCAGAAGATTTATGGTGTTTTAATAGTGAAAAAGTGGCAAGAGAGATATATAAATCAAAAATACCTGTTGTATCGGCAATAGGGCATGAAACAGATTTTACAATAGCTGATTTTACAGCTGATTTGAGAGCTTCAACACCTTCGGCAGCGGCTGAAATTGTTGTTTCTGACTTTAATATTATTTATGATAGATTTAATGAATTAAAATACAGTCTTGGAAGAAAAATATATAATATATTAGCTAAAAAAAAGTATGATTTAAAATTATCAGCTAAAGAATCTGTTTTTTTTAGATTAGATAATAAAATAAAAAGAAATAAAAAATATTTATTAGAATTACTATTACGATTAACGAAAAGTATGGAACATAAAATTGAAAAAGAAAGTATTCGTTATTTCGGTATTATAAGCAGACTTGAAGATATTTCACCTGTAAATATATTAAAAAGAGGGTATAGCCTTACTTATAATGAAAATAAAAATTTAATTACAACTGTTGAAAACATCAATATAAATGATATTCTAATTACAAAAATTAGCGATGGAGTTATTAAAAGCCGTGTAATTGATAAGGGAGAGTAAAATGGCAAAAAAAAAGAGTTTTGAACAATCTTTGAAAAGACTTGAGGAAATTGTTGAAAATATAGAAGAAGAAAATATAACTTTAGAAGATGCTGTAAAACTTTATAAAGAAGGTATCGAATTGTCTTTATATTGTAAAGATAGCCTTGATAACGCTCAGCAAAAAATAAGCGAATTAAAGAAAAGTGCAGATGGACTTTTTTATAAAGAAGATTTTCAAATTTCAGAAGAAGATGAAGATTAATATAAAAAATACATTTTGCTTGCTATCTGTATTTGTCAAAGACTATTCGCATTTTTGCTTTGCAAAAATACTCATAACCAACGGTTAAAATACAAAATGGAAATTGGAGGATTATTTATGGACTTTTCTAATAATTTGAATTTTAAAATTGAAAAGATAAATGAGCAGCTTAAAAGCTATTTAAAATCAGATTACCCCGATATTATTTATGAAGCGATGAATTATAGTGTTTTTTCGGGAGGTAAACGACTACGTCCAATAATTCTTATTTCATGCTGTGAAACTCTTGGAGGAAATATAACTGATGCATTGCCTTTTGCCTGCGCACTTGAGATGATACATACTTATTCTCTAATACATGACGATTTGCCGGCAATGGATAACGACGATTATAGGAGAGGAAGAAAAACTTGTCACAAAGAGTTTACAGAAGCTATCGCTATACTTGCCGGAGATGCTTTATTAAACAAGGCATTTGAGGTAATGAGTGAAGTTGTTTTAGAGAAGTTTGAGAAAAAATTTGTAAAAGCTATGAATATAATTGCTTGTTCTTCAGGTGTAAAAGGTATGATAGGAGGACAAACTGCTGATATTATTTTTGAAAATAAAGAAATTGATAAAGAAACTTTATTGTATATTCATGAACATAAAACAGGTGCGTTAATTTCAGCTGCTGCTGCTGCCGGAGCGGTGTTAGGAAACGCTGATGATAAAAAAATAAAATTATTTAACGATTTTGGTAACTTTTTAGGATTGGCTTTTCAAATTAAAGACGATATATTAGATATAACAAGTACAACAGAAGTATTGGGAAAACCTGTACACAGCGATGAAAAAAACAGTAAAAACACTTATGTTTCAATGTTTGGACTTAAAAAGGCAGAAAAAGACCAAATTGAATATTCAGAAAAAGCGGCTGAAATTGCCAAAGGATTTGGAGAAAACGGCAAGTTTATTTATGAATTTACAAAAAGCCTTGTTAATAGGATAAAGTAGCTGTTAAGGAGATTTTTATGTCTATATTTTTGGAAGTTTGCAATAATAAAATTATAGTTTGTTCTGTTTTATCATGGGCAATTGCTCAGATAATAAAAATTTGTATTGACCTTGCCCAGACAAGGAAAATTGATATCCGTCTTATTACAAGTTCCGGAGGAATGCCAAGTTCACATACTTCGTTTATAGTGGCAATGGCTGGCTCTGTTGGATTTACAGAAGGCTTTGATTCGGTTTTATTTGCCGTATGTTTTGTTTTAAGTGCTATTGTAATGTATGATGCTGCTGGTGTAAGACGAGCAGCCGGACGTCAAGCGGCTGTTCTTAACATTCTTGTTAAAAAACTTGAAAAAGAAGGTTTAAGAATAGATGAAAAACTTAAAGAACTTTTAGGGCATAGCCCTGTTGAAGTTGCTATGGGTGCACTTCTTGGAAGTTTAATTGCGTTTTTATTTTATAAATAAAGAAAAGTGGAATGAATATGAGTTATTTAGATAAAGTTAACTTTCCTAATGATTTGAAAAAGCTGAATATAAAAGAATTAAATATACTTGCCAAAGAAATAAGGTCATTTTTAATCAATTCTGTATCTAAAACAGGAGGACATCTTGCGTCTAATTTAGGTGTGGTAGAGTTGACTATTGCTTTGCACTATTGCTTTAACTGTCCAAAGGATAAATTTGTTTGGGATGTAGGACATCAATCTTATATTCATAAGATATTGACAGGAAGAAAAGAAATGTTTTCTAATTTAAGAAAAAAAGGCGGAATAAGCGGTTTCCCTAAAACAAATGAAAGTATTTATGATAGTTTTAACACAGGACATAGTTCAACATCTATTTCAGCAGCTATCGGAATTGCTGCGGCAAGAGACTTATCAGGAGATAATTATAACGTAGTATCTATTATAGGAGACGGCTCTATGACTGGCGGTCTTGTATATGAGGCTATGAATAATGCCGGAAGAAACAATACTAAACTTGTTATAATTTTAAATGATAATCAAATGTCTATTTCAAAAAATGTCGGAGCTATGAGTAAATATTTAAGTGAACTGCGTTCAGCTCCAAAATATATTGAGGCTAAAAAAGATGTTTACAGCCTTTTTGAGAACATGCCCGTTGTAGGAAATAAAGTTAATAATCTGCTTGAAAAGGCAAAAGAAGGTTTGAAATATGCATTAATCCCAAATGTAATGTTTGAACAGCTTGGAATAAAATATATAGGACCTGTAAACGGGCATGATATTGAAAAACTTATAAGCGTTCTTAATAAAATTAAAAAGATGGAACAGCCGGTACTTCTTCATGTTCTTACAACAAAGGGAAAAGGTTATAATAAAGCAGAAAATTATCCATCTGAATATCATGGAGTAGGATGTTTTGATGTAGAAAAAGGAGTTTCAAAAGAGAAAAAGAATATAGAAACTTTTTCAGATGTTTTTGGAAAATGTATTACAAGAATGGCAGCAAGAAATAAGAAAATTGTAGCTGTTACTGCAGCCATGCCTTTAGGGACTGGTCTTGATTTTTTTTCAAAGGCTTATCCAAATCGTACTTTTGATGTTGGGATTGCGGAGGAACATGCTGTTACGTTTGCTGCCGGTCTTGCCATAAGCGGTTATATACCTGTATTTGCTGTTTACTCAACATTTTTACAAAGAAGTTATGATCAGATTGTACATGATGTCTGCATGCAGAATCTTCATGTTATATTTGCTATTGACAGAGCTGGTATTGTGGGAAGTGACGGAGAAACACATCAGGGAATATATGATTTATCATTTTTATCTCATATACCTAATTTAACTTTAATAGCACCAAAAGACAAAAATGAAATGGAATTAATGCTTGAATTTGCAAAAGAACATAATGGACCTATTGCTATAAGATATCCAAAAGCAGAAGCTATAAATTTGAATATAAAAGAAACAGCGAAAATTGAATTAGGAAAAAGCGAAAAACTTTTAAACGGAATAGATATAGCTATAATATCAGTAGGAACAATGGCTCAAAGGGCTTTATATGTTTGCAGTGAATTAAAGAAAAACGGATATAAACCAACATTATACAATGCGAGATTTATAAATCCAATAGATGAAGGTTTGGTTGATGAACTTAATGATTATAAGTATATATTCACTATTGAAGATAATATACATTCAGGAGGTTTTGGGAGCAAACTTTTGCAAAAAATGGCTGAAAAAAATATATTAAATAAAGTTTTTTATTCCTTTTCTTTTCCGGATACATATATTGAACATGGAACTAAAAAGGAGTTATATGAAGATTATAAGCTTGACGAAAAAAGTATATATGAGAAAATAATATCGTTTTTAACATAATATTAATAAATATGGTATGTAAATATGGATAATAAAAAAAGAATGGATTTAATTGTTAAAGAAAAGTTAGGAATTTCAAGAGAACGGGCTAAAGAACTTATTGAAAAAGGGCATGTATCTTTAAACGGAAAGATATATAAAAAATCCGGCGAAAAAATAGATATAAATTCAGATATTTTAATTGATAAATCAAATATGCTTAAATATGTAAGCAGAGGCGGCTTAAAACTTGAAAAAGCACTTAAAATATTTAATGTTAATATTAAAAATAAAGTATGTTTTGATATTGGTGCATCTACCGGAGGATTTACAGATTGTATGCTGCAAAACGAAGCCCTAAAGGTTTACGCAATTGATGTTGGAAATAATCAAATTGATAAGAAACTTTTAAATGATAATAGAGTTTCGGTTTTTGAAAATACAAATGTAAAATCTACTACTTATGAGACTTTTGGTGAAAAAGGTGATTTTGCCAGTATTGATGTTTCTTTTATTTCTCTTACAAAGGTTTTGGACTCTGTAATTTCGCTTTTAAAAAATGAAAGTGAAATAATAGCTTTAATTAAACCGCAGTTTGAGGCTGGAAGAAACTATATAGGAAAAAATGGTATTATTAAAAAAGTTTCTGTTCATAAAAAAGTTTTGCTTGATATTTACAAATATTGTGAAAATAAAAATTTATCAATTATAAATTTAACTTATTCTCCAATAAGGGGAGGAAATGGAAATATAGAGTTTTTAATTCATATTAAGAAAAACGCTGTTATGATAAGTGAGCATGAATTTGTAAATTTAGCATTAAAAACAATTGAGGAAGCACAAAAATTATAGTAAACTTAGGCGGTTTATATTATGAAAAAAATTTGTTTTATTACAAATCTTGAAAAGGATTTTGATTTTAAACATACAGATAAATTGATAAATTCAATTAAAAATGAAAATTGTATTATTGTATCGCAAGCAGTATTTGAAGCTGAAAATGGTTTTAATAAAAGTATTAATGAAATTGACAAAATGTTTAACGAATCTGATTTTGCGGTTGTATTGGGCGGAGACGGTACAATTTTATCTGTGGCTAAAAGGGCATGTATTTACGATACACCTATTTTAGGAATTAATTTAGGTACATTAGGTTATTTAGCTGATGTTGAAAAGCAAGATTCTGTTAAAGCGTTAAAAAAGCTTATATCTGGAAATTTTACTATTGAAAAAAGAATGATGCTTGAAACATTTGTTGAGGATAAAAAAATAGAAAATAACAAAGGACTTGCTTTAAATGATGTTTGTATTAATAGTGGTTATTTTTCAAGAATGATTGAAATTGGAATTGAAGTAAACGGATTTTTTATGAATTCATGCAGAGCCGATGGTATAATAGTGTCGTCACCTACTGGGTCTACCGCTTATAATCTTTCTGCCGGAGGACCTATTTTAAAACCTGATACGGAACTTATAGCAATTACTAATGTATGTCCTCATGCCCTTTATATGCGGCCTTACGTTATATCTGGAAGTGATAGAGCAGATATATTTGTACAAGCTGGAGAAAAGGGAGCATTTTTAATGCTTGACGGACAAAAAATATTTGAGTTAAAAAAAGAATGTCATATTACAGTTAAAAAATCTGATTACTATACTAAAATTGTTAAAACAACTGAATTAAGTTTTTATGATATTTTAAGACGCAAAATGGTTGAAGTTCGACTTTAAAATTTATTTATATAAAAATATTTTAACCTTGCATAAAAAAAGACCTTATTTCTAAAGTAAGTAAGAGAATGTTACATTAATATGGTTGGTGGATACTATGAAAATTAAAAGACAATCTAAAATAATTGAAATAATTAAAGAAAATAATATTGAGACTCAGGAGGAAATTGCGGCAATACTTAAAAAAGCCGGTTATAACGCAACACAAGCTACTATTTCAAGAGATATAAGAGAACTTAAACTTACAAAGATTATATCAGAAGACGGCAGACAACGATATTCTGTAATGGTTTCTGAAGACAATGAAAATACAAAAAAATTTAATCGTATTTTTAAAGATGGTGTCATTTCTCTTGATTACGCTCAAAATATTATTGTAATAAAAACTTTAAATGGTATGGCTATGGCAGTAGCTGCTGTTTTAGATAATATGAATAATGGTGAGGTAATTGGTTCAATAGCAGGAGATGATACAATCTTTTGCGTTGTAAAAAATGAAGAAAAGGCACTTAAAATTTTGGACAAGCTAAAAAATATATTAAAGCTTGACCGAAAGGAAGTTTAGATATGCTGGAACACTTATATATTGAAAATATTGCCTTAATAGATAGGCTGGAAATTAATTTTAAAGAAGGGCTTAATATTATTTCTGGAGAAACGGGAGCCGGAAAATCTCTTGTTATTGATTCTTTGAATTTTGTATTAGGTGCCCGTTTTGGAAAGGACTTTATTAAGAGAGGATGCGATAAGGCAATAGTAGAGGCTTTTATTACTATTGAAAGTGATGAGGTTATTAATGAACTTGAGGAATTAGGAATATCAATTGATGAAGACAGGAGTATTTTAATAAACAGGTTTATAAATATTTCAAATAAAACTGTCAGCCGTGTAAATGGAAAAGCTGTAACAATTGGTATTTTGAAAGAAATTTCTTCTATTTTAATTGATATTCATGGACAGCATGAACATCAATCACTTATGAATCCATCAAGACATATTGTACTTCTTGACAGATTTTGCAGCGAAAAGTTAGAGGAAGAAAAACATGAACTTGAAAAATATATTTTTAAATACAGAAATTTAATGGATAAAATTAAGGAAATAGATATAAGTTCAGAAGAAATAATTCATAAAGTTGAAATGTATAATTATCAAATAAATGAAATAGACGATGCTAAGCTTGAGGAAGATATAGAGGAAAAGCTTGCAGCACGAAAAAAAATATTAGCTAATTCTGAAAAATTAAAATATTTTATAAATGATACATTGGATAAGCTTTACAGAAAAAATGATTTTGCTGCTGCTGATTTAATTTCGGCATCATTAAAAAATCTAAATAATATATGTATCTTAGATGAATCTAAAAATAATTTATATGAAACTTTAGAATCAATTTCACTTCAGTTAGACGATTATATAAGACAGTTAATAAATTATAATGATTTAATTGAAGATAACCCTATTGAATTAGATGAGATAGAAAATAAACTTGATTTAATATATAAGCTTAAAAGAAAATATGGAGCAACTATCAAAGATATATTAAATTACAAGGAAAATGTTAAAAATAAACTTGAAATTATTTTAAACAGCGAGGAAAAACTAAAGAAATATAAAGATGAAAAACAAAGCCTTGAGGAAAATATAAATTTAATTTGTGATAAAATAACTTATGAGAGAACTTTAAGCGCTGAAAAAATAGAAAAAGAAATAGAGGACATTCTTAAAGATATTGGAATGAAAAACGCTTCTTTTAAAATAAATATAGAAACTAAAGAAACATTTAATTCTAATGGAAAAGATAAAGTTGAATTTTTAATTTCTCCTAATTTAGGAGAACATCTTAAACCTTTATCACAAATTGCCTCCGGCGGTGAAATAAGCAGGGTTATGCTTGCTTTAAAAGTAGTGTTGGCTGATGCTGATAATAT
Organism: uncultured Eubacteriaceae bacterium; assembly: GCA_947086655.1. Taxonomy (GTDB): domain Bacteria; phylum Bacillota; class Clostridia; order Lachnospirales; family CAG-274; genus CAMTZM01. Next base: position 90,526 of record CAMTZM010000005.1, on the reverse strand, counting down.
TGAGACATTTGTATTTGATGAAATAGATACTGGAGTAAGCGGAAGAACAGCGCAGCAAGTAGCTAATAAACTATCAATGCTTGCAGTAAAAAGACAGATATTATGTATAACTCATCTTCCTCAAATAGCTGCAATGGCAGATGCGCATTTTTTAGTTGAAAAGGTTTTGAAAGATGAAAGAACAATTACAAATGTAAAATATTTAAGCGATAATGAAAGCGTAGCAGAAATATCACGTCTTATAGGCGGAGCAGAAATAACTCAAGCAACAGAAACAGCAGCAAAAGAAATGAAAGAACTTGCGGTTTTAGCTAAGCGTCAAAATATTGATAGTACTAAAATAGATACGTTTTAATAAAACTTTATATTGTTTATATACTAATATATAAACAATTTGTATCTATTTATAATTTAATTTTAAAAAAATAATAAAAAGGAGACTTAAAAATGTTTAAAAGAAAAGTTAAATTATTCTTATATATGTTTTTATCTGTATTTATTATTTTTATTACAGGCTGTAATGAAAATAATGATATTAAAAATTTAAGTCAGATAGAAATATATAATAAAGCTATTGATAATTTACTAAATGTTGATTCTTTTAAGGCTAATATTAGCAACGAATTAATTATATCAGAAAACGAAATAGAAAGTCATAATTTTAATGTAGTTGAGTTTAAACAAAAAAATGAGCAGTCAAATAAAGTTATAGAATTTACATCAAAAGATTACAGCCAAGATAACGAAGAAGACAGTTTTAATATAAAAGGTTATTTTAAAGACGGCTATTTATATGTAGAAAACCCAGAAGGAAAATTTAAAAACCAACTTGATTATGAGGATATAATTAATACTTTATATGCTTCGTTTTCAAATATTAATCAAGAAAGCATATTAAATAATGATGAAAGTGTTTCTAAAGATGAAAAAGGCAATTATGTGTTGAATTTGTCTATAAATACTGAAAATCTTCAAAATACAAGCAATAGTTATTATAATAGTTTTATTAATTACTTAGGCATTAGCGAAAGTATACAAAATCAGCTTATAATAAAAAATGCTCAGCTTAACGCTATTGTTGACGAAAATTTTAATTTTTTAAGTTATAAAGCTGTTTTTGACGCAGAATTAACTGAAGAAAACAATAGTATGCCTTTTAATCTTGTTTCAGAGGGAAGTATAAGCGATATTAATTCTACAAATATTGATTTTCCAAATGATTTAAGTTTATATGTAGATATAAACAGTAATTTAAGCGAATAAAAAAGTAGTTTTTAAGAAAAATACAATTTTAATTGATATTTAGACTAATCAAATACTATTTCCATTTTTGCTTTGCAAAAATACTCATAACCTTAGGGTAAAAAAGCTGATTTAAAGTAAAAAAACTTTAAATCAGCTTTTTATATTTTTATTTAAACAGGATAAACTTTTGAGTTGCTATCTGCTAAAGCAGGGTCAATACCATATTCCTGAGCCTGTCTAAACTTAAAAAATTCCATAGCAATCTGAGGAAACAAAGTATAAGTAAGTACATCTTCATCTTGTTTTCTGTATTCAGACATTTCTTTAGCTGCTTTTTCAAGTTCCGGTTCAAGCAAGTCGGCCGGACGACAAGTCTTAGGTTCTTCATTTCCTATAATTTTTCTGCATATATCATTTGAAATAGGAACGGGAGTTCTTCCATACATTCCTCTTACAAGCTCTTTTGTCTCTTTAGGTATAAGCTTGTATCTTTCTCCCATAATTACGTTTAAAACAGCTTGTGTTCCCACAATTTGACTTGATGGAGTAACAAGAGGAGGATAACCTAAATCTGCTCTTACACGTGGTATTTCTCTTAAAACATCTTCATATTTATCTTCAGCTTTTTGCGCTTTAAGCTGTGAAACTAAATTTGAAAGCATACCGCCAGGTACTTGATAAAGAAGCGTAGCTATATCTACTGCTAATACTTTTGTACTTAAAAGTCCTTTTTCAATTGCTTTTTCTCTTAAAGGTCTAAAATATTCACTTATTTCATTAAGCAATACATCATCATATCCTGTTTCATAATCTGTTCCTTTTAAAACAGCTACCATTACTTCTGTTGAGGGCTGGGCTGTTCCCATAGAGAAAGGAGACATATCTGTATCTATTATATCAACTCCGGCCTCAATAGCTTTCAAATATGTCATACTTGCTACACCGCTTGTATAATGACTATGAAGTTCAATAGGTACGCTAACATTTTCTTTAAGCGCTTTTACAAGTTCATATGCCGGCATAGGAAGAAGCAGTCCAGCCATATCTTTAATACATATAGAATCAGCGCCTATATTTTCAAGTTCTTTTGCAAGATTTACAAAATATTCAAGCGTGTGTACATCGCTTAAAGTATAAGCTATACAAAGCTGAGCATGTACATTTTCTTTTTTTGTAGCATTTACTGCTGTAACTAAATTTCTTGTGTCATTGAGAGCATCAAATATTCTCATTTTATCTATTCCATTTTCAATACTTTTTCTTACAAAAGACTCAACTACATCATCAGCGTAATTTCTGTATCCAAGTATATTTTGTCCTCTTAAAAGCATTTGAAGTTTAGTATTTTTAACAGCAGACCTTATTTTTCTAAGCCTGTCCCATGGGTCTTCCTTTAAATATCTAAGGCATGAGTCAAATGTTGCTCCTCCCCATACTTCTAAAGACTCAAAACCAACTTCATCCATTTTACCTATTATTGGAAGCATGTCTTCTATACGCATTCTTGTCGCAATTAATGACTGCTGTCCGTCTCTTAATGTCGCATCTGAAATTTTTACGGCTTTTTTCATATTATAACCTCCAAACTATCTGTATAATGTGAGAAAAATTCCCGAAGCAATTGCAGAACCTATTACTCCGGCAACATTTGGACCCATTGCGTGCATAAGAAGATAATTGTTAGGATTTTCTTCCTTGCCTACATTTTGAGCTACACGAGCTGCCATAGGAACTGCTGAAACTCCGGCAGCTCCAATTAAAGGATTGACTTTTCCTTTTGTAAGTTTACACATTATTTTTCCAAAAATAACTCCTGACGCAGTTGAAATAGCAAAAGCAAACAATCCAAGCAATAATATGCCTAATGTATCAAATGTTAAAAATGTATCCGCTCTTGTTGTAGCACCTACTGTTATTCCTATAAAAATACTAAGTATATACATCATTGCCTCTGAAGCGTGATGAGCAAGTTTATCTGTAACACAACTTTCCTTAAAAAGATTTCCAAGCATAAGCATGCCTATAAGAGATGCTGTTGATGGAAGAATAAGTATTACAAGTATAGTAACTATAATAGGAAATAAGATTTTTTCTCTTTTTGAAACAGGTCGTAACTGCTCCATTTTTATTGCTCTTTCCTTTTTTGTTGTGAGAAGTCTCATAATAGGCGGCTGAATTATAGGAATAAGCGCCATATATGAATATGCAGCAACAGCTACTGTACTTAATATATGCGGAGCAAGTTTAGTTGTAGTATATATAGCAGTAGGGCCGTCAGCTCCGCCTATAATACCTATTGAAGCTGCTTCTTCAAAGCTAAAGCCAAGCGCTAACGCACCTAAAAACGCTACAAATATACCCATCTGAGCAGCAGCGCCAAGTATTAGACTTTTTGGGTTAGCTATTAAAGGCCCAAAATCAGTAAGTACACCTACACCCATAAAAATTAAAGGAGGAAAAATTCCAAGTTCATCTCCTTGATATAAATACCATAATAAACCGCCATGTTCACTTTCGCTTGCTGGAGGAGTCATTAATCCTGTCTCAGGCAAATTTGCAAGGAGCATTCCAAAAGCTATTGGAAGAAGCAAAAGCGGCTCATATTTTTTCGCAATAGCAAGATAAATAAAAAATAAAGCTACGGCTATCATTATTAAAAACTTATAGTTTTCACCTTGAAAAAATTGTACAAATCCGGACGAGTTAATAAATCCGGTCATTGCATCTACAAAAATATCCATAGGATTAACCTCCTATTCCGAAACAGTAATAAGTATATCGCCTGAGTTGACTGCTGCCCCTTTATTTACATTAACCGAAGTTACAGTTCCGCCTACTGGGGTAACAATTTCATTTTCCATTTTCATCGCTTCAAGTACGACAACTACCGAATTAGCTTCTACTTTGCTTCCGACAGATACTTTAACATCTAAAATATTCCCTGGCATAGGAGCTTTTACCTCAATACCGCCGGCATCAGCTTGTACCGAAGTATTGTCATCTTCTTCCGGCTCTTCTGTTAATACCTCTGTTGGCATTTGTACAGCAGAAGTTTTATTTGAACTGTGTTCACCTAAATCCTCAACTGAAACATCATAAGTTTTTCCGTTTACTGTAACTCTGAATTTTTTCATTTAAAACGCCTCCCGATTAAAATAATTTTGACTGATTTTGTGAAATAGCTGTTTCATTCCATGAAGAAACTTTATGAATTGACCTTACAATCAATTTATCTGTTGTCGTATTCATGCTTGCTGCAATAGCGGCTGTAATTACGGCTACTATTTCTGTATCATCGCTTTTTCTTCTATTTGCTTTTTTATTGGCAATTCTTTGTCTTATTGCTGTCCTTTCTTTAGCTGGAGCCGGATTTGCGGCTTGATTATTATTTTTTGAGCTGCTACTTTCACTTTTATAGAATAAAAGTGAAAATAAACTTAAAATTAAAGAAATAACACACAAAACAATTAATACAATTACAATTCCAATTACAGCGGTTATAGCTCCTTGTAACATATTTCCCATATATATCACCTCTGTTAAAATTCTATACTGCTGTGTTTTTTAGCCGCATGTATTTCTCTTTTACTTGAAAGCATTTCAAAAGCAGATATAATTCTCTTTCTTGTATGTGCTGGAACAATTATATCGTCAATATATCCTTTTCCAGCTACGCTGTATGGATTTGATGACAAATTATAATCTTTAGCACTTATTTTCATTATATCCATCATACTTCTTTTATCCATTAAAGATATTTCAGCAGTAGGCCATGCATATACAATGTCAGCTCCTATATGTTTGCTGTTCATTAACAAATAACTGTTTCCTATTGCGTTTCTTATTATAACATTTAATTTTGGAACAGTAGCGTTTGCAAAAGTAAATATAAGTTTTGCACCATATTTAACAATACCTTTATATTCCTGTTCAACACTTTTCTCATACCCTACTGTATCTGTTAAAGTAAGTATAGGTATGTTAAAAGCATCGCATATATTTACTAAATTGCCGGCTTTTTGCGTAGCGTCAATATTTATAAGTCCATTATTAGCAACTACTCCTATTGTACAGCCATTAAGCTTTATAAAGCCAGCTATAATATTAGAAGCAAAATACTTATGAACTTCAAGAAATTCGTTATTATCAGCAATTGCCGTTATTATTGAGTGCATGTCTATTTGTGAATTTGGGTCATCTGGAACAACAGTATTTAAAAATGCGTCTTCTCTGTTTAAATCGTCAAGACTTTTATAACGAGGTTCTTCAAGATTATTTGAAGGAAAGAAATCAATTAATTTTCTTACATCGTTAAAACATTTTTTTTCATCGTCATAAGAAAAATGTGAAATTCCGCTTTTAGACGCATTTGCTTTAAAACCTCCCAAATCATCATAAGAAGTACTTTTTCCCTCTATGCCTTCAAATGTACTTGGGCTGTTCATAAAAAGTTTCCCTTTGGTTGTCATAAAAACGAAGTCCGATAAAGTAGGTATAAAAGACGACATACCAATACATTTTCCTGTTACAATACTTATTTGAGGAACAACACCGCTTGCATGAGATTGATTTGATAAAAGTATTCCATAAGCTTCAAACGCATCTATACCTTCTTCAAGTTTTAAACCGTCAGAATCCATAACCCCTACTACCGGAGCGCCCATTTTTATTGCAAGGTCATAAATCTCAGCTATTTTTTTTGCATGTTCAACGCTTACTACTCCGTCTTGAAAATAAGCATATACAAGCTTATTATTTATTATTCCATAACCTGTAACAACTGATGCATCTTTGTTAAAAGCTCCCACTTCAACAAAGCTGTTTGGGTCAAACAGCAGTTCAGCCTTTGCATAAACCGCTAAAGACTTTTTTTCGATGTGGGAAATGAGTTCGTTAACTTTATTTAATGTACCCATATAAGCACCTCCAAAAAATAAATTTCAAATATCGTTGAATTTCTAATCATATTGTACTATTATAAAAATAATAAAACTAATATTATTTTATTTATAAATGCTATAGTATATATACTATAAAGGAGTATAATTATGGATTTTAAACAATTTGAATATGTATTAACCGTATTTGAAGAAAAAAATTTTTCAAAGGCGGCAAAAAAACTATATATATCTCAGCCTTCTTTAAGCCAATATATAGGAAGAATAGAAAATCGTCTTGGTATAACTATATTTGACAGAACAGCAAATCCTATTAAACTTACAAACGAAGGAGAAGTTTATATAGAAACAGCAAAAAATATTTTAAATTTAGTTGAGCAAATGAAAAGAAAGTTTCATGACATATCAAAATTAAATATAGGAAAATTAAACATAGGACTTACTCCGTCAAAAGCTAACTATATACTTCCTAAAATACTTCCATGCTTTAAAGAAAAATATCCGTATATTGATTTAAGCATAACAGAGGCTTCATCATCGGCACTTGAGGAATTACTTGCTAAAGATATGGTGGATATATGTCTTATGAATTTACCTTTAAAAAATTCGAACCTTGAGTATGTGCCTATATTAACAGAAAGGATACTTTTGTGTGCTCCTCCTTATTATAAATTTAAAAAAAATAGTCAAAATAAAGATTATCCTGAGATTGATATAAGTGATTTAAAAGATGAATGGTTTATACTTTTAAAACCAGATCAAAGAATACGTCAAATAAATAATATTTTATTTTATAAAGCCGGTTTTAAACCAAAAATACTTTTAGAAACAATGAATATTGAAACTGCTCAGCGTCTTACATCTGAAGGAATGGGATTTTGCTTTGTACCTGAATCTGCTATTATGTATGGATTAACATGCCAGCCGAATTACTTTTCTTTGGGAAATCCGGCTCTTACATGGACAATAGCTATTGTATTTAATAAAAATGCATATAAAACGAAAGCTGCTGAAGCTTTTGCAGAAATAACTAAAACAGTTGTATCTAAAATAACAATGTTGTAATAATATAAAAAAGATGTTATAATTTTATAATAAAAATATTGATTGATTTGATATATATAAAAAAATAATAATAAACACTTATTTTTTTAATTAGTGTTTACTTTAAGGGAGAATACTATGTCTTATATAGTCTTAGACTTAGAATTTAATCAGGCATTTGATTTCGAGACGGGAGAAAAAATAAAACCCGACCCTCGTTGTCGTTTTGAAATAATACAAATCGGAGCGGTTAAGCTTGATAACAAATTAAATACAGTAGGGAATTTTAATGAACTAATATGTCCCTCAATATATCCTCAAGTACATCCTTATGTTGAAAAAATTACAGGTATAACTCTTGACGATTTAAAAAAGACTGATGATTTTCCAACTGTATTTAAAAAATTTTATGAATTTATACAAAATAATGGAGAAGGCAATATATTTTGTGTATGGGGAAACAGCGATATAAGAGCACTTTATAGAAATATTTCATATTACAATCTTTTAAATGAACCAACTATTATTAAATATATTGATGTACAAAAGCTGGCTACAACTAAATTAAAATTTAATAAAGGAACTGTAATAGGATTGAAAAATGCCGTTGAAGCTTTTGAAATAAAATATGATGAAAACTTTCATAACGCTTTTTATGACGCTTTTTATACATCTGAAATTTTCAAAAAAATTTATACTAAAAAAACACAGATTAAAATATTTAATTCAGCCCATATAAATAAAAAATAATACAGTCTTAAATCATTAACTTAGTTCCAGTTTGTGCTATTTGTATATCGAAAAAAATTTACAATTGAATACTAATTATTGTCATTATAGAATAGCCTTTTTAATATTTTTATATAATTGATTATTTTATTTGAGGCATACGTTTTGTCTATAAGAACGTATGCTATTTTTTATAATGTAACAATATGTACAATTTAGTTATGTAACTTACTCAAATAATCTTTTAGAAAAGATAGAAACACTTTATGTTTTATTTAAGTTTTTAATGGTATTCAATACATTTCTTCTTTTGCGTCAAAAACATAGCTGTTTTTATTTAATTTTTGTGTTTTTTGAGGTTTAATAAGATAGCGTAAGCTGGGCTTAAATCTGTGTAATATTTAGCTATTGAATAATATCTGTCTTTTAAATTATTAACCTGGTTCGGAGGAAAATTTATGACACTTCAACAATTAAAATATGTTATATGTGTTGCTGAAAAAGGTACTGTTACCGAAGCGGCAAATTCTCTTTTTATTTCTCAGCCAAGCCTTACAAACGCCGTAAGAGAGCTTGAAAAAGAAATGCACATTACAATATTTAACAGAACAAACAAAGGAATTGTCGTTTCTAAAGAGGGAGAAGTATTTTTAGGGTATGCAAGACAGGTTTTGGAGCAGACTAATATCCTTGAAGAAAAGTATTCAGGAAAAACAGCAGGCAAACAATATTTTTGCGTATCAACACAGCATTATTCATTTGCTGTAAATGCTTTTGTTGATTTAATAAAGGAATATGGAAGTGAGGAATATGATTTTAGTATCAGAGAAACAAAAACCCACGAAATAATTGAAGACGTAGCAAATATGAAAAGTGAAATAGGTATTCTTTTCATTAATGATTTTAATGAAACTGTATTACAAAAAACAATAAAAGCGAGAGATTTAAGTTTTACGGAACTTTTTACCGCAAAACCTCATATATTTATAAGCAAAAAAAATCCACTTTCAAAAAAGAAATCCGTTACAATGAAAGATTTGAAACCATATCCGTATCTTTCTTTTGAACAAGGGGAATACAATTCATTTTATTATTCGGAGGAAATTTTCAGCATTGTAGAACGCAGAAAAAATATAAGAGTAAGAGACAGAGCCACTTTGTTTAATCTGCTTATAGGGCTTAACGGTTATACCATATGCAGCGGTGTTATTGACAAGGAACTTAACGGAAAAGATATTATTGCAAGACCTCTCATTGAAAATGGTTTTATGCGAATTGGATTTGTTACTCACAACAAAGTTTTGCCAAGCAAGTTAGGAAGCATTTACATAAACGCTTTAAAAAATTATGCTAAAAATATATAATAACGGTTTGATATAGCTTTAAACTATATCAAACCGTTATTTTTTTGTATTTTACACAATTTACATCGGCTGATATACTTGTTTTATATAATTTTGAAAGGAAGTGCAGATATGAAAACTTCGGTTATAGGTTATCCGAGAATCGGAAGTTTAAGAGAATTGAAATTTGTTTCGGAAAAATATTTCAAAAATGAAATTACAGTCGATAACCTTGAAAAAACGGCGGCGGAACTTCGCAAACAGCATTTGAATATTCAAAAGCAAAACAATATTGATTTTATTCCTTCAAATGATTTTTCATTTTATGATAATATGCTTGATACAGCGGTTTTGTTTGATATAATACCGAAACGCTATAAAAATTTAAAACTTTCCGATATTGATACATATTTTGCAATGGCAAGAGGTTATCAGGGAAAAAACGGAGATGTAAAGGCTTTAGCTATGAAAAAATGGTTTAATACAAACTATCATTATATTGTTCCTGAATTTGACGACAACACAAAAATAACGCTAAAAGGCTCAAAACCTTTTGACGAATTTTTAGAGGCAAAAGCTTTGGGAATTAAAACAGTCCCTGTTATTATTGGGGCTTTTACTTTGCTCAAACTTATAAGGTTTTCCGGAAATAAAAGAATATATGATATTATTGATGAAATAACATCTGCGTATAGAGAAATTATTGATAAATTCAGCAAAATCGAAGCCAAATGGATTCAGTTTTCGGAACCTTATATTGTACACGATTTGGAATCAGAAGATATTAAGTTATTAAACTGCCTTTATAAAGATATTATAAAAGAAAAAAAGGTTAAAATTCTTTTGCAGACTTATTTTGGCGATATAAGAGATTGTTTCGACGAAGTTTTATCACTTGATTTTGACGGTATAGGACTTGACTTTATTGAGGGAAAAGAATCCCTTTCACTCATAAAAGAAAAGGGATTTCCTGAAAACAAAACATTATTTGCCGGTGTTGTGAATGGCAAAAATATCTGGAAAAACAATTATGCCAAAACTTGTAAAACTATTGAAGAACTCAAAAAATATTGCAGTGAAATTGTTATAAATACTTCCTGCTCTTTACTTCACGTTCCGTATACATTAAAAAATGAGACAAAGCTTGAAGAAAAATATAAAAAGTATTTTGCTTTTGCTGAAGAAAAACTTTCCGAATTAAACGATTTAAAATATATTATAGATTCGGATACGAAAACAGAAGCATATAAAAACAACTATTCACTTTTTAATTCGGAAAGAGACTGTATTGATAAAAACATCAGAAAAAGAATATCTGAAATTAATGAAAAAGATTTTATAAGACTTCCAGATTTTAATAAAAGGAGAAAATTACAAAAGGAAAAATTTAATCTGCCATTATTTCCAACAACTACAATAGGCTCATTTCCTCAGACAGCCGATGTAAAATCAAACCGTTCTTCTTATAAAAAGGGCAAAATTTCAAAAGAAGAATATATAGATTTCAACAGGCGAAAAATTGCCGAATGTATAGCTTTACAGGAAGAAATAGGCTTAGACATATTTGTGCACGGCGAATATGAAAGGAATGATATGGTTGAGTATTTTGGTGAAAATTTAAAAGGATATATTTTTACTGAAAAGGCTTGGGTACAGTCATATGGAACTCGCTGTGTAAAACCGCCCATTATTTGGGGAGACATTTCAAGAGAAAAAGCTATAACAGTTGATTGGTCGGTATATGCGCAAAGTCTTACCGATAAGCTTGTAAAAGGTATGCTAACAGGACCTGTTACAATTCTTAATTGGTCTTTTCCGAGAGAAGATATATCGTTAAAAGAATGCGCTTATCAGATTGCCCTTGCGATTCGTGACGAAGTATTGGAATTGGAGACAAACGGAATAAAAATTATTCAGATTGACGAAGCGGCGTTAAGAGAAAAGCTACCTTTAAGAAAATCAGACTGGCAAAAGGAATATCTCGATTGGGCAATTCCTGCTTTTCGATTGGTGCACAGCGGCGTAAAAGCCGAAACACAGATTCATACTCATATGTGTTACAGCGAATTTACGGATATTATTTCCGCTATTGATAATATGGACGCCGACGTAATAACTTTTGAAACATCACGTTCGGATTTACATATACTTGATTCTTTAAAAGAAAATAATTTTAAAACCGAAGTTAGTCCTGGCGTATATGACATACATTCGCCAAGAATACCGTCTGTTGATGAAATAAAATCAGAACTTTTACAAATGCTTAATAAAATTTCTTCTGAAAAATTGTGGGTAAATCCCGACTGCGGGCTTAAAACAAGAGGAACTGACGAAACAATTCCAAGTTTAAAAAATATGGTTAAAGCTGCAAAGTTACTTAGAAAAGAAAATAATTATAGATAGGCAATAAGAAAAATTATTATATACGGTCGATAAGAGAATTTATTATTTCTTATCGGCTGTTTCTATACATATACAGTAACTGTTCTTTGAAATTTCTCACTATTAAAAATATATAAATTCATTATATTTTATATAAAAAAAGAACAGCCTTTTAATAACTGTTCTCCTTAAAATATAATTATAAAAATAAACTTCAAGATTCATTTACCAATTTACCTGTCATATGGTCAATTTCAAGTTCTAAAATTTGCACCTTTTCAATAAACCTATCAATCTCCTTTTCAACATCCTCTGCTGTCGGATAATACTTTAATCCAAGCTGTCGCAAAATCTCTACTTTTTTTTTAATATTATCAATCTTCTTTATTTTTCCAAATACAATTACACTTTTAATATTAAGCGCCCAATCTCCTTCTTTTTTAAATCCTTTATCTATAATGCAAAACGAAACTTTGTTGTCTGCCGATATTGCATCAATCTTGTGACCTTCTTTAGCACAGTGAAAATACAATTTTCCATCAATATATATGTAATTCATAGGAAAAGCATAGGGATATCCATTATCACCATGCACTGCCATTATACCCCTTGGTTCATTTTCCAAAACCTCAATACATTCATTCTCCAATAATTCCTGTTTAAATCTTCTCATCATTCTAAACATAAAATTCCTCCTAATAGCAAAATTTTATTTTTTAATATTATACTCTCAATTAATAATAATTCAAAATTTTTATATGTCACTATATTCCATATCTGCAAGTATATAAGCTGTTGCAGTAATAGAGAATAATCATACTTTTTTATATGCTTTTTTAAGAAATATATTTTATTTTCTATAATTTCAAAGCCAATAGCCTTTTATGGTCTATAAAAACAAATGAGTCTTTTTTTATGCCTTAATACAGAAGACCCTTTTTAGCAGTCTAACAGTCTCCTTTAAAAAACGATTTATCTAACTAAAAAATTTTTAAAATATATTATAAAGTCTTAAAACAGTTACTATGCTTTCCTGTCTTGTATAATATCCAAAAGGATTAAATTTATTGTTTCCATCTCCTTTTAAAACCGATACATCTACATTATTAATATTTAATCCACTCATTTTATATACACTACTCTTAGCCCATTCTGAAATATTTTTATCATCAGAATAATTCTTTCTTCTTTCTATATTCGTATTTATATATAATTTATTATATAAATTATCAAGAAGAACAGCCGCTTCTTGCCTTGTTATATAATTATTTGGAGCAAATTTATTATTACCAATCCCCTTTACAAGACCTAAATTATATGCTAATAAAGTATATCTGTTTTTCGTATCAGTAAAAATATTATCATTAAACTTTATATTATTTTCTTCTATATATTCATCAAAAGTCTTTCCCTTATTATTTAAAAAAAGTTGAACAGCTATATTACAAAATTCTTGACGAGTAATTTTATTTTTATAATTTTTTTGTAGTTCATATGGAACTATACCGGAATAAATTGCATCTGCTATATAATTTTTCGCCCACATATCATAAGTATTATCAAGTATAAGACTATGATTTTCACTTCCTTCCAGCACTTCAAATTGTATATCTCCATATACGCTTCCCGGAAGTACAAATTTGAATTTTTCATCTTTTGGTATAGGCATAATCCAATAATCCTCATTTGCTTTTGGATAATACCAAAATCCATATGTTGAATTGTACAATATTACGGCTGAACTTATTGATTTTCCAACTTCTTTATAAGGGATAATTTTAAGTTTCTTTCCTCCAGCTCCTTTAAGTTCAATATCATATTCAATACTATAATTTCCATCATGTATTCTTTTATCATTAACCGGAAATCCTCCATAATCATTTTTGCTTAAATACTCATATTCGTTTATGTTTAAATCTCTTATTCCTTTTAAATGTCCAGCGTTACTTAAACAAAATTTTGTACCGACATTTGCGTTAATACAAGCTTTTCTTTTACTATAATTTAAAAAAGCACTTGTAGTTGTCCAGCGTTTCGGCGATTCTTCTAATTTTTTAACTCTATTTTCATTTTTGCTTATTTCATATATTTGATTATACAAATTTGCTTTATCAAAATTATCTTGAGTAAACTCATTGAATCCATTAGATAAAAGACCTTCTTCTAAAGCATCTCTAACAGCGTAAAACTGTATAAACTTTATATTTTTATCACAACTAAACTGTATACGGCAGTTTGCATATCCCACTTTATCTTTTATTTCTTCAAATATAACAATTTTTCCTTCTTTTCCTTTTAAACTTATTTTACGTGGTTTACTATACTCATTTCCAAGACTTGAATAATTTTTATATATATCCGAATTATAATAATTAAATTGTGTGTCAAGTGACATCTTTAAAAGACTGTTTGCTCTTATGCTGTTTTGCTGTCCGGCTTTATAGATTGTAACATTAGCTGTATCATTTTCGTTTCCCTCAAATAAAAACGCCATAGCAAATATATAACTTTGTGAATTTCCCGGTATTCTTCCATTATAAATTTCGGCACTATATTTCTTATTTTTTTCAATATCCATTTTATTAAAATGTTTTCCTATTCCGTAAAATTTGCTGTTAACCATACCTATCTGATTTATGCATAATTCACTACTTAAAGGCTGTCCACTGTTACTTAAACCTCCTTCTTCATAAATAGTTTCAGGATAATTTGAATATATAATCGGTTCACCTTCCATTGTAAATTCAATACGGGTTAAATCTGTATTTGGATATATTTCATTTGAGTATGTAAAAACCATGTTTAAAAAATTAGTTACTATTATTATCGCAAATAAAAATATTATCTTTTTCATTATATATATCCCCCATAATTAAAAAATAAACATAGTTTAAATTCATTTTATATTTTTAAATATAAAAAATGACGCCTTTTAAAAATTATAAAACTTTTTATAATAGCGTCATCTTTTATTAATTAAATAAGTTATAAAAAATAATTAATATCACAATTTACATATAATCATACTAACGTCATCATTTTCAAATTTTTTGTTCTCATCATAATAATAAAACTCATTAAGAATATTATCAATAGATTCATCTAATGTAAATCCGTTTTTAACACATGAAATCAAATTATTTTTCAACTTTGTAATAAATTCTTCTGGTTTTTCTTTATAAAAAAAATCCGATAAACCGTCAGTGTGCATAAAAAGAAAATCGCCGACATTGTATTCTAAAACTTTATTTTCATATTCAGCATCTTTTATAAGCCCTATTGGCATACCTCCGAGTTCAAGTTCAGAGGCAGTTATTTCATCTCCTTTTATATTAATATAAACAGGAAATGACTGTCCAGCATTAGAATAAGTAATATTAAACGAATCTAAGTCAATTATAGCATAAAACATGCATGCATACATATTATTTGCTGTATTTTCAAATATATTATGAAACTGTATATTAAGTTTTTTTAAAAGGTCGCTTGGTTTAATATACTGCGGCGCAAACGTATTAAACATCATCGAAAGCATTGTTGTTAAAAGCGCCGCTGATATTCCATGACCTGAAACATCTCCCATTATTATGCCTATACGTTTTCTGTCAAATTCATAAATGCTGTAAAAGTCTCCGCCTATTTCAAGTGCCGGCAAATACTTACTTAAAATATTTATTTTTTCATTTTTAATATCTATTTTTTTTATTATTGACCGTTGTACCTGTCTTGCCATTTTCAATTGAAAGCTTAACAATTCATTTTTTTCTTTTAATTCAGAGTATTGTGTTTTAATCTGGTCGCTCAAATGTTTTACTCTTAAAAGAGATTTTATTTTTGATAATAACACCGTACTATTAAAAAGCTTAATCATATAATCATCTGCTCCGGCATAAAAACATCTAAGTACAGTATTTGTAGTCTCTGCCGTAATAAGCATTAAAACAGGTATATATTTAGTTTCGTTTTCATTATTTAATTTAAGCTTTTTACATATATCAAAGCCGCTGCCGTCAGGTAAATCTGTATCCATTATTATCAAATCAGGATTAATTGCATTTATTTTAGCAAATGCGATTTTACCTGTTGTCGCAGTATAAATATCATATTTTGCGGTAAATATAGAACGGCTTATAAGGTCTATGTTACGTTCGTTACCGTCAACAATTAGTATTTTATCCATGTATTGTCACCTTTTTTAAAAATTTTATTTCACTTCCGTTTTTATTGAAGGAGACATCATCAGCTAATGAAAGTATAAGTCTTATTCCTCTTCCGTTTTCATTATATAAATTACTTTCCGTACTAAGTGTTTTTATAAAATTTGTATAATCAAATCCGGAACCCTCATCAGATACTGCGGTAAGTATAGCTCCATCTTTAATTTCTACAGAAACGTATACATTTTTTTGATTGTTTTGCCTGTTTCCATGTATTATTGCGTTAAATATAAGTTCACAAAGCATAAGTTTCATATCGAAAAGTTCTTCTTCTGAAATATCAGCTTGACTTATAAAGATTAAAATGTCATTTACAATTTTCTTTACTTTACAGAAGTCACTTTTAAATGATATTTCAAGTTTTTTATCGGTCATAATATCACCGCCTTACACACCAAAAAAAGTAGAAACATGTTTTTTAGACATTTGTATATTAAGTCCCTCTTCAGAAGTTTTTATCTCTAACGTATTCATAAGTGCCTTAATAACCAGCAAACTCATTTCCTCATTTTCTGATTCTTTTTCACTGAAATTTTTTAGTGAGATTGATATATTAAGTATATTATCTAAAAAATCAAAGCATATTTTAAAACTGTCATTTGTCTCTGATGAATTATGTTTTTTTATAACATATGTACAAGCTTCAGAAACTGCAGTTTTTATATCCTCAATTTCATCAATTTCAAAACCGAGACGATTAGCTATTGATGAAGTAGTAAGTCTTGCGGCTGAAACATAAGCCGCATTTACTGGTAATGTCAATTTTATCTGTTCAGATTTTTTATTACTCATTAACATCACCTTCTATTACAAATACTTTATCCAGGTTTGTTATTTTAAATAATTTGGATAAGCTCGGTCTTACATTTTTTAAACATATTTCCTTATTATATGATTTAGATTTCTTTAAAACCGCTATTAAAGCCCCTAATCCGGTACTATCAATATAAGATAAATTTTCACAGTCAATTTTTATATCAGTAGGTTTCTCTTCAAGCAGTTCCAAAATAGTAGTTTTAAACTCTGTTGAATTAAAAATATCAATCTCACCTGCAACATTTATCAGCCAATAGTTATTTTTTTCATCATAATTTGAATTTACCGAAAAATCCATAGTATTTCCCTCCTTAAATTGTATATGATTTATAAATATGAAAAATTCAAAAAGACTTATTCTTTGAATAATAAAGAATAAAAGGCTTTTATGAAAAGATTTTGAATAATCGGAGTTTTGTCCAATTATTAACATATTTTTATTTATATTCAAAATTCTAAAAATAATTTGAATTTTGAATATTTTTTATGGAAATACTGATTTAACGAAATCAAAAATCGGCGGAACTTAAGAAAAGGATTCAAAAGCTTATTATTTTTTGATATTAAATTAATCAGTACTGCCTATGTTATAAAAATTATAACATAAATTTTATAAATTATAAATAATTTAATAGAATAATTTAATATAATATGATAAAATGTAAACGCTGATTTGATTTTTATACATATATACGGCAAAATAACAGAATATTAAAGTTTATAAACATACAAACATTACAATGAAATTTTTTATTTTACCGTTTTTTTTAATTTATTTGTGTATTTTAGTTTTTATAAATAAATTAAAACATATATTAAACTAAAATATTTACAAAGTTTTTAGATACACCATAATATATAGACATTTGTATAACAAAAAAGGAGTATTAGCTTATGAAAATTGGTTATTTAGGCCCTCGGGGAACTTTCAGCGAACTTGCTGCACTTAAAATAAAAGGTGAAGATGATATTATACCATTTCATACTATTTGGGACGTACTTGAAAATGTTGACTTAGGAAAAATAAACAGTGGTATTGTCCCAATTGAAAACTCTATTGAGGGAGTAATAAATATAACTTTAGACAGTATTATTTTTGATACAGAACTATTTATACAAAAACAGGTAACAATACCTATTGAACAAAACATAATGGTAAATAAAAATAACAAAAACACAAATATTAAAAAAATTTATTCACACCCTCACGCTATTGCTCAATGTCATCATTTTTTAACAGAAAATTATCCTTTAGCTGAGAGAATAAATATAAACTCAACAGCTGAAGCAGCAAAATATGTAAGTACTTCCGATGAGCCTGCTGCTGCCATAGGAACTGAAAATGTTGCAGATATATACAATCTTGAAATTATTGAAAGAAAAATACAAGACGATACAAATAATTTTACTCATTTTATTGTTGTATCAAAAAACAATACATCTATTCCAAAAAAAGGCAATAAATTTTCAGCGGCTTTTTCAACACTTAATGAACCCGGGCAACTTTATAAACTTTTAGATATATTCGCTATGTGGGATTTAAACATGACAAAAATAATATCAAGACCCATGAGAAATAAAGGCGGAGAATATGTGTTTTTTGTTGATATTGAAGGAAACAGCGAAAAAGAAGATTTGATTGATGCCTTTAAAATGCTTAAAAGAAAAACGTCGTTTTTTAAAATTTTAGGTTCCTATCCAGTATACGACTACCGTTGCGGTTTAAGAAAATAAGTGCTAAAATGATAAGAAGGTAAATTTTTTATAGGGAGTACTGATATGGAATTTGATATAGCAAAAAATATAAAATTAATTGAAATGCTAAAAGCTCAGATGCTTGCTGCTATTGCAGAACTGTATAACAGTCTTGCCTGCAATGAGAGCGATATAAAAAAACAAGGTGATATACTTGCCGATTTAATTATAATTACATATATGTTAGGAGAAAAAATCGGAGTTAGCTTTAATAGTGTCGACCTTAAAGCAATAAAAAAACTTAAAATTGGTACACTTAACGAAGAAGAAGCATTATATAAAGACGCTGTTAAACTTTTAAAATATATGTATAGAAATAATTAATATTTTTATTACTGTTTCTTGAGGAGAGCATTAAATGATAAATAATATTTATAAAGAAAATTATAATTTTGCTCATATAATTATTGATTCAAAAATGAATATTGTTGCAGCTAATAATATATTTAAAAATGAGTTTGGAGAAAAGACAAATATACTTGAACTTGACAAAGATTTTGATTTAAAAAAGTCACGGCAGATTTTTTGTGTAAAAGATAAACAATATGACACTTATACAACTCTTTTTGAAAATACAAATAATATGTATGATATTTTTTTTATAGAAAAACATAGTGAAAACAATGAAAAAATTTTCGTAAGCCTTATTTTTATAGATAATTATCAAGAGGTTCTTGACGACATAGAAGACATTAAACAACCTCTTTTGTTTGCCCTTATAGACAGAAAAATAAATTCTATGGCTTTCGAACTTGACGGTATTGTACGTAAATTTGAAAAAGATAAATATATATTTTTATGCACATGTGATAAACTTGAGTATTTAAAAGAAAACAAATTTGATATATTAAATCAAATCAGAGAAATTGATATGGGAAACAAAATACCTGTTACATTAAGTATAGGTATAGGTATTAATGGCAAAAACTTAAAACAGTGTATGGAATACTCAAGAGCTGCTATTGACCTTGCCTTAAGCCGCGGCGGCGATCAGGTACTTATTAAGGACAGAGAAAAATACAGCTTTTTTGGAGGTAAAACAAAAGAAGTTGAAAATAACACAAGAGTCAGGGCAAGAGTTAAAGCTTATGCACTAACCGAACTTATTGAAGAATCTGAAAATGTAATTATAATGGGACATAAACATGCCGATTTAGATTGTATAGGCTCAAGTATTGGTATTTATAGAATAGCTGAAACATTAAATAAAAAATGTAATATTGTACTTAATGAAATTACAAGCAGTATAAGTCTTTTTTATGAAAGGTTAATAAAAGAAAAAAAATATCAGGAATCAGTTTTTATAAGCAGCAAACAAGCAATTAACGAAACAGGTGATAAAACACTTCTAATTGTTGCTGATACTCATAGACCAAACTTATGCGAATGTCAAAAGCTTTTAGACATAACTAAAAAAATAGTTGTTTTTGACCATCATCGAAAATGTCCGGATGCTATAAATAATGCTGTATTGACATATCATGAACCTTATGCATCATCTACAAGCGAACTTGTTACAGAAATGCTTTTGTATGTAAATCATGAAATAGCTTTATCAAATACCGAAGCTGACGGATTGCTTGCCGGAATTATGGTCGATACAAAAAACTTCACTTTCAAAACAGGTATAAAAACATTTGAGGCAGCAGCTTATTTAAAAAGAAAATCAGCCGATACAATAAGAGTAAAAACACTTTTTAAAAGCAGTATGGAACAATTTATAGCAAAAACCGACATAATTGAAGCAACTCAGTTTTATAAAGAAAATACAGCTATTTCATCATGTTTCAAAGCAGTTGAAAATCCGGCGCTTCTTGCAGCACAGGCATCCGATGATATGCTTAATATAAATGAAATAGATGCGTCATTTGTTTTGTGTACTGATGGAGAAACAATATTTGTAAGTGCAAGAAGTTTAGGCGGTATAAACGTCCAGATTATTATGGAAAAACTTGGGGGAGGAGGACATCAAACAGTTTCAGGAGCACAAATTAAAAATATGAGTATGAAAAATGCTATTGATTTTTTAAAAGAAAAAATAGACGAATATTTAAAGGAGGTAAAAAAATGAAAGTAATTTTACTTGAAGATATTAAAGGAGTAGGAAAAAAAGACCAAATAATTAATGCAAGCGACGGCTACGCAAGAAACTTTCTTTTCGCTAAGAAAAAAGCTCTTGAAGCTACTCCAAATAATTTAAAACAATTGGAAAATAAGAAAAAGGCAGAAGAAGCAAAAAGACAAGCCGAATATGAAAAAGCTCTTGAATTATGCAAAAACATAGAAGAAAAAACCGTTAACGTATTTGTAAAAACAGGAGATAACGGAAAAATATTTGGCTCAGTTACAAATAAAGAGGTAGGTATTGCACTTAATGAACAATTTTCAATAGATATTGATAAAAAGAAAATATCTTTAAAAGAAAGTATTAAAAATGTAGGAGAAACTGTTGCCGAAATAAAACTTCATCCTAAAGTAACAGCAAAACTTAAAATAAATGTAAAAGGCACTGAATAAGGATATGTTAATATGGCAGAAAGCAATGAAAATATAAATATAAAAAAAATACCTCCTCACGACCAAGAAGCAGAACAGGCTGTACTTAGCTGTATGCTTTTTGATTCAGACGGACTCGGAGCAGCATATGAGAAATTAAGCGGAGATGATTTTTACAGACCTGACCATAAAGCTATTTTTGAATCAGCATGCGAATTATTTGAAGAAGGCGTTAAGCTTGATTTAATAACACTTAAAAGCCGTCTTGAAAAAAAGTCTATATTAGAACAAGTCGGAGGAATGGCATATATAACAAATCTTGCTGGTATGGTTTCTTCAAGCGTAGGCATAAAAGAGTATATAAACATAGTATATGAAAAATCAGTTTTAAGAAAACTTATAAAAGCATCGTCTAATATATCCGATTCAAGCTATCAAGCAAGTGAATCAGTTGATGAAATTTTAAATAAAGCTGAAGAAAGCATTTTTAATATTGTACAAAACAGAAAATCTGACGACTTTTCTAATATAAGCGATATACTTGCAAATACAATAGATAATATTGAAAAAGTATATAATTCAAAAAGCAAAGTAACAGGTGTTGAAACGGGATTTACTGATTTTGATTATAAAACAGCCGGTCTTCAGCCTTCTGATTTAATACTTATAGCTGCAAGACCATCAATGGGAAAAACAGCCTTTGCACTTAATATAGCTCAATATGCAGCAATTAACAATAATATTCCTACTGCTATATTTAGTCTTGAGATGTCAAAAGAACAGCTTGTAAACAGACTTTTATGCTCACAAGCAATGATTGATGCTCAAAAACTCAGAACAGGAACTATTGAAGACGATGACTGGGAAAAAATAGCTCAGGGTATGGGTGAACTTTCTAAAGCGCCTATTTATATAAATGATATGCCCGGAATAAATGCAATGCAGCTTAGGGCAATGTGTCGTAAACTTAAAATGGAAAAGGGACTCGGATTAATTGTAATAGATTATTTACAGCTTATGAGCGGTTATGGAAAAAATGATTCAAGACAACAGGAAATATCTGAAATATCAAGGTCTCTTAAAGCTATTGCAAGAGAAATAAATGCTCCTGTCATTGCCCTTTCTCAGCTTAGCCGTGCATGTGAGGCAAGGGCAGATCATCGTCCTATGCTTTCGGATTTGCGTGAGTCAGGAGCAATAGAACAAGATGCCGACGTTGTTGCTTTTTTATATCGTGATGAATATTATAATCCGGATACAGAAAAGAAAAATCAAGCTGAAATTATAATAGCTAAACAAAGAAATGGCCCCGTAGGCACTATTGATTTAATTTGGCTGGGAAATTATACAAAATTTGCAAATATGGAAAAAAATTTTTAATATAAAAACACATACTAATTAAAATATGTTTAATATAATTTTTTTAATACAATAAATATGTAAAAATTAAAAGGGCGTCATTATTGCGGACGTCCTTTTAACAAATTATGTTCCATTTGTACTAAGCCTGAGCAGGAGCACCTACTGGACAAACGCCGGCACAAGCACCGCATTCAACACATTCATCTGCATTAATTGTGTATTTTGAGTCACCCTCTGAAATACATCCTACTGGACACTCAGCAGCGCAAGCGCCACAGCTTATACATTCGTCACTAATTTGATATGCCATTTAAAGCACCTCCTATAATAATCTTTGTTAGAGTAAATAAAAGAAATAAATATATCTTTTATTTAGCTATACTTATTTTATACTATATATTTATATTTAGCAAGTGAAAATTGTATGTAAATTTAAAATTTATTTCAAACACTTGTATATTATGAAAGGAGTTTTATTAAAATGATAGATAAATCTACGGCTGAAAATGTTTTAAAACAGGCATGTAATACAGGAGCAGAATTTGCAGAAATTTTTATTGAGGAAAATATAAAAAACAGTATATCGCTTATAAACGGAGATGTTTACAGAGCAGTTTCAGGAGTTGACTTTGGTTTTGGATTAAGAATTATAAAAGGCGAAAAGGTATTGTATACTTATACAAATAATTTAGAAAGTGAAAACCTTATAAAAATAGCAAAAGAATTGGCATCAGCTTTTTCAGAAAAAAATTTTGATTTTGATATTGTTTTTTGTGAAAAAGATTATAGAGAAAATGAAAGAACAAAAACAATAATTATGCCAAATACAAAATTTAAAAAGAATATTGTAGAAATGCTTAAATCGGCAAGCAATGCCGCATTTAATTATAATAACTTAATAAGTCAAACAAATATGGGCTATATGGATTCAGTTCAGAATGTTTTAATTATAAACACTAACGGAGCATGGATTAATGACAAAAGGGTAAGAACAAGAGCATCTGTAAATGCCATAGCGTCTAATGAAAACGAAAAACAATCAGGATATTTTGGTCCGGGAGCATTATCTGGTCTTGAATTTTATAAAAATATTAATCTTGATGAAATAGCTAAAGAAGCTGCCAGAAGCGCTGTAACTATGCTTAAAGCAAAGAATTGTCCCGGCGGAAAAATGCCTGTTGTAATTGATAACGGCTTTGGAGGAGTTATATTTCATGAAGCATGCGGACATGGACTTGAGGCATCGGCAGTTGCAAAAAATGCATCTGTATTTGCCGGAAAAATAGGAACTCTTATAGCAAATGAAAAAGTTACAGCAATTGATGACGGAACTATTCCAAACCAATGGGGTTCAATAAATGTAGATGATGAAGGAACTCCGGCAAAAAAGAACATTCTTATTGAAAATGGAATACTTAAAAATTACATGGTTGATATGTACAACGGCAAAAAACTCGGTCTTGAATCTACTGGAGCTTCAAGAAGACAATCTTATAAATATATGCCTACATCAAGAATGACAAATACTTATATTGCAGCCGGAAAAGACAAAGCAAATGATATTATAAAAAGTGTGGATTATGGTATATACGCTAAATATATGGGCGGAGGTTCGGTAAACCCTGAAACAGGAGAATTTAATTTTGCTGTAAACGAAGCATATATTATAAAAAACGGAAAAATAGACGAACCTGTAAAGGGAGCAACTCTTATAGGAAAAGGAAATGAAATATTAATGGATATTGATATGATATCAGATAATATGTCTTTGGCACAAGGCATGTGCGGAGCCTCAAGCGGAAGTATACCTGTAAATGTAGGGCAGCCTATGATAAGAGTAAGAGAAATAACAGTAGGCGGAAGGAGGGCTTAAAAATGCAGTTTAATGAAATAAAAAATATTTTGTTTGAAAAAGCGCTGAAAAAAGGATTTGAAGATTGTGAAATTTATTATGTAAAAGGGAATAGTTTTGGTATTAACATATATAAAGGTGAAATTGAAAAATATCAAAATAATGAAAACATAGGTCTATCTTTCAGAGGTATAATAAATGGAAAAGCAGGTTATTCATATACTGAAAATATTGATAAATCTGTTTTTGATTTTTTAATTGAAAGCGCTATATCAAATGCTGAAATAATAGGAAATAATGAAAAAGAATTTATATATAAAGGAGATGAAAATTACTCAAAAGCAGCTGTTTATTGCGAAGACATAAACAGCCTAACTATTGAAGATAAAATTAATATAGCAAAAAGAATGGAAAAAGCTGTATTAAATTATAGCCCTCTTATAAAATCATCAAATAATTGCAGCATTTCAAATGGAGAACAAAGTGTATTTATAGCAAATACAAAAGGTTTAAATTTATCTGAAAAATCAAATTATTTAATTGCCTACGCAAGTGCGTCTGCAGATAATAAAACTCAAGTTAAAAACGCCGGAGAAATTTATTGCGGAAACTTAAAAAATTTGAATCCAAAAAAAATCGGAGAAACAGCTGCAATAAAAGCCATTAGCTATTTATATGCCAACAGCGTTAAATCAGGAAAATATAATGTTGTTTTTAAAAACGATGCTTTTTCATCTCTTGTTATGCCGTTTATAGGAAATTTTTATGCTGAAAATGTTCAAAAAGGTTTTTCTCTTTTGAAAGGAAAAATAGGTAAGAAAATTGCCTCAGATATTATAACAATAAAAGATTTGCCGCTCTTAAAAGAAGGGCTTGCCTCATGTTCCTTTGACTCTGAGGGCGTTTCTTCAAAAGATAAATGCGTAATTGAAAACGGAGTTTTAAAAACGTATTTATATAACCTTAAATCTGCTAATATAGATGGAGTATCTTCAACGGGAAACGGTTTCAAATCAGGATTCAAATCAAATGTAAGCACAAGTGCAACTAATTTTTATATTAAAGAATCAGATATAAGCTATAATAAACTTTTGAAAAATATGGGTGACGGTATTGTAATTACTGAACTTTCCGGACTTCATTCAGGTACAGACAGTATATCAGGTGATTTTTCACTTGCAGCAGAAGGTTTTTTAATTAAAGATGGCAGCATAGAAGGCGCCATAGAACAAATTACAGTAGCCGGAAATTTTTATGAACTTTTAAAAAATATTAAATGTACGGCAGACGATATTTATTATTCTTTACCGTCATCAAACGGTTCGGTATGCACTCCATCAGTATTTGCCGGTATGATGGATATAGCCGGATTATGACAAAAGTTTTTGAAGTTGGTATTTACTTATTTGTTTATTTTTTATATAATTATATTTAGATATATAATTGCAGAAACATTAATATTAAAAATAATTTGCTTTTTAAACTGTTATTTGTATATGTTTAATAATTTTTTTGCCTATTTATGTAATCTGTTATTATATTTATCGTTTGGCAAGTCTTTTTGTATTGCCATCTAAGGAAACGGTTTAATAAATAATTTCGTTTCCATTAAAAATACTGTAAAGGAGAAATCAATATGAAAAAACTATGCGCTTTGTTTATTTCTGCTGTTATGTCCGTTTCATTATTAACAGGCAGTTTCAGCAGTGTTTTCGCAGAATCATCGACTGAAATTAACGATTCTGCTAATGATAAACTTGCCTCCTCAAGCAGAATCCCGGCTTTTCCCGGAGCTGAAGGAGGCGGTAAATATGCAACCGGCGGAAGAGGCGGAAAGGTTTATCATGTTACCAATCTTAACGACAGCGGTCCAGGTTCTTTTAGAGATGCTGTAAGCGGTTCAAATCGAATTGTTGTATTTGATGTAGGAGGAACAATTGAACTTAAAAGCGACGTTGTTGTAAAAGGAAATATTACAATAGCCGGACAAACAGCCCCCGGCGGTGCCGGCGTAACCCTTAAAAATTATAAACTTGGTATGGGCGGAGACAATATTATTATTCGTTTTATAAGCTCAAGACCAGGAGAACGCAAAACAACAGCAGATTATGATGCATGGGGGGGCGCAAACGGTTCTAAATCTATTGTCGACCACTGTTCACTTGGCTGGGCAAACGATGAACAATGGGGTTTGTACTCAAATAATATGTATCAAACTGTTCAATGGTCTTTAATTGGACCTGCCAATTCATTCTCTTATCATTCAAAAGGTATTCATGGTTTTGGAATTATGTTTGGAAAAGGTCAATGTTCATGGCATCATAATATGATGGCTCACAATATATCAAGAAACTTTAGAGGTAAAGTTGAAGGCACAAGCGTAATGGACTATGTTAATAATGTTATTTACGATTGGGGCTATGAAACCGCATATGGAACAATGGGACATTTGAATTATGTTAATAACTATTATAAAGGCGGAAATTCCACAAGCGGCTCTTACAGATATATCAATTTTTCAAGCGGTTCAAATATTGAAAAATATAAGTTTTTCCTTCAAGGAAATAAAATGATTTTAAAAGATAAAGATACAGGCAATTACAGAGTTCATAACAGCGAAACAGATGACGACTGGTCGCTTGTCAACTATAATTCTGCTGCTGAAGGGCTCGGAGGAGAAACATATTATCGTACAAACAGCTATATGCCTCTTAAAGATTGGGAAGGAGAAGACGTATCTGTTGTAAAAGATATGTCTAAAGTTGACAGTGCAGATGAAGCATATGAAAAAGTATTAAAATATGCCGGTTCTGGAATTAATGCACAGTCTCGTCCTCCTATTGATGCACAGGTTATGGAAGAAGCTGAAAACGGAACAGGATACGTATCAGGTGCAAGACCTAAAAGCGATGCTAATGTTAGCCAACAAGCTGAAATAAAAAAGAACTCTATTCTATGTGGTGTTGATTATAAATATCCCGAAAAAATAACAGAAAATAATATTAAAGATTCCGATAACGACGGTATGCCTGACGATTGGGAAATAGCAAGAGGCTTAGACCCTAATAAAAACGACTCAACAGGAGATTACTGTGGATTGGGATATACAAATATTGAGTATTATATTAATGATTTAACTATTGATGCTTTTCCAGAAGGCACTGTTACAATGTCTCCGATTTTAAGTGTTGATATTAATGTTGACCCATCTGCTGATGAAGTTGTCGAAAACGGAAATATAAGCTTTAAAACTATCGCAAAAGCTATTGAATATATTGAAGCAAATGATTCCGATAATCTTAAGGGCAGCCAAAACATTTATATTGCTCCGGGAAACTATGACGAAGACATAACTATTAATAATGATAACGTTATTATAATGCCTAAAAAGAATACAACAGGAGATGTAGTTATAAAAAGTCTTAATTTAGGAGAAAACGCTGAAAACTTTTTGGCTGATGGTATTACATTTGGAAAAAGCGATGCTTCAGGTGTACCACTTTCAATTTTAGCTGATAAAACTATATTCACAAATTGCAAAGTTGTTTCATCTAAAACAGCTATATCTATGCCTAATGACACAAGAGCATTTTTTAAAAACTGTAATATAAGCTCAGCCGAAACAATAGTACAGTCAAAAGCAAGAGCAATATTTGACAGTTGTACATTAAAATCTTCATCAGGCGGAAACGAACCTATTATTTCAGAGGTTAATCTTTCAGATGGAAATGGCTATGGCTTGATGTTTATAAACTCTAATATAATTGGAGATTCTGGTGTTTCAAATGTTAAACTTGGAAAAGGAAACAAAACATCAAGTATAATTTATTATAAATGTTCCATAGACTCATCTGTTGGAACAAAAGAAAATAGATGGGCAAGCGCTGTTTCAGAAAATATAAGATTTTTAGAATCAGCCACAAAAGATATAACTGACTTAAACTCCATAGCTATGGAAGGTACATATATATCCGAAACCGACCTTTTAGAAAAATATTTGCCTTATAATCATTTGAACGCAAAATTTAATGCGGCAGCAGACGATTGGAATCCTGGCGGCTATGATACTATTACACCCAAGCAGAGATTCGAAGTTGAAGCCAATAAATTGACTGTAACAAATAATGTAATTACTGAAAATCTTAAATTGCCTACGTCACTTGACGGTGTTGAAGATTCTTCAATAAAATGGGAAGCAAACAATAATGACAGATTTTCAAACAATACACTTATTGTAGGAGAAATAGGTCAGGGCGTTGCAGAGGTTAAATTAAAAGCAACTATATCAAAAGCCGGATTAAAAGACATTATTAAGGAATTTACTGTTTATGTAGGTTCAATTACAGAGGATTCTGTAAATACAGTTACATTTACCGACGAAGAAATAGGAAAACCATCTAATTATATTTCTATCGGAAAAGAACAAAGCGCTACTTTTAAATGGGGCGTAACTGACAATATTGACGGAACAAAATTTGAAAACCATGGAAATTTCTACGGTATTGAACAAACCGCTACAACTCCTGATACATACAGTTTTGCATACAATTTTAAAGAACCTCAGTCAGAAAAGGTATTTGAAGTAAGTTTTGATGTATATACGTCAGATATTACTGAAGGCGGATATTTTGAGACATATGTAAGAGGAGGAAGCACAGTTGGGCAAATTAGACATACAATTGACTCTTTAGAGGCTTATAACGGCTCAAAAAGAAATAATTTAGGTTCTGCCGGAGGAAGATGGGTAAGAATTAAGATACTTGTAAATACTATTGGAATAACAACAGGTACAGCTCCAAAAGTAGATTATTTTATTTATGATGAAGACGGAAATTTATTAAAATCGCAGACTGGTTCTGATTCAAGCACAGCTTATAATGCTGCCGAATATGAAAAATTTATTCCAAACAGACTTGAATTTAGACCTAACAGAAATTTTGACAAATGTAAATTCTATATAGACAATATTTTGTTTAAAGATTATACACAAATTGCTCAAAGTGATGCTGACGTTTTGTCAGAGAAAACTGTTTTAAACATGTCTAACGGTGACAGTCTTCCTAAATATGGCGCACATGTATCAAATGTTACATGGAGCGTAAAAGACGGTTCATCTGAACTTGTAAATAAAGATGGAACTATAAATTACAGTAAATGCAAAGAGGCAGTTGTAAAAGTTGTTGGAAATGTAACTTACTCAACGGAAAATAAAGGAGCAAAAGCATCAGCTTTAACAAATGTAATAACACTTAATATAACCGGCACAGGAAATAGTAATCCTGAAGTTCCTGAAAAATTCTTTAATGATATTGACGACTTTAGTAAATGGAACATTGAATATAATCAGGCAAGTTATATAAATAAAGCCCATACAGCTGATATAGGCGGAAATAATTCTACTAAAATAGAACTTAAAAATAAAGCTGTATTTAGAACTTTAGAAAGTCCTGTTTATGAGGGAAAAGTTGAATTTAACGCTGATGTTTATATTGATAAAACAAGCGTTCCAGTAAAAGAAGGAAGACAATTTAGAATATTCCTTGAAAGTGCCGGAACAGAAACTAAAGACGGAATGGCAACAGCTGTATTTGATAACAGCAGTATATTTTATCATATAGCTGATATAGGAGATAAAGCACATATTATAAAAACAGACAACAGCAGCGAAACAAACAGCGCAAACGGCACAGAAGTATGTACTATGGACGGTGGAAAATGGTACAGAATTAAAATAATAGCTGATATTGATACAGGCATATCAAAAACAAGTATTTATATGCACGGAAACGACGGAAAATATAATCCTGACAATATATCAGATACAGCCGTTGGCACAGTTGAACAGGAATTTATCTCTAAATCTCCTCTTGAACTTAAACAGATACGTCTTGTTAGAACAGCCGGTTCTAATGTATATTTTGATAATATATCAATAAAAGAAGACACAAGTATCTCTGCCGGCGGAATTACTTTAAATAAAACCGAATTAAATATGAAAGTAGGAGAAAGTTATACATTAACAGCAACTGTATCTCCTGAAAATACTCCTAACAAAAACGTAATATGGTCAATTGACAAGCCTGAAATTGCAAAGGTTGAAAATGGAGTTGTTACAGCTCTTTCAGCCGGAACAGCCACAGTAACAGCAAAAAGCGAATCCGGAAACTATAAAGCTCAATGCAAACTTAATATAACAACTGATGGATTGCTTTATGGAGACGCTGATGGAAACGGAATTGTTGATTTTGACGACGCCGCTATAATACTTCAATACGTTCTTGACGGAGATGAAAAAAACTTCGGTGAAAAAGGACTTGAATCCTCAAATGTAACAAACAGCGGAAAAATTACTGCTGCAGATGCCGCAAGTGTTCTTATGAAAGCACTTAATGGCGATAATTTTAAATTTGAGGTAGAAAACAAAAATAATTAGAATATTATTGAATATAAAAAAAGGAAACAGATAATTTTTATAGAATATGTATTTATAATAAATATAATGGATAAGCTATATTTATAAGTCCTATTATGTTTAATTAAATTACTTTTGACTTTAGGCCATGCTTTTAAGTCAATCCATAAGGAGTTGATTGTTATGCGTTATTCATTTACAGGAAAAAACACCACGGTTACAGAAGCTTTAAAAGACAAAATTACAGCAAAGCTTGGAAGGCTTGAAAAGCTTTTTCCAGAAGACATAAGTATTACAGTTACTTTAAGCGTAGTAAAGCTTGACCACACAATAGAAGTTACAGTAAATCTTCCAAAAAGAATACTGCGGGCCGAGGTCACTTCCGACGATATGTATTCAGCTATTGATGAAGTTGTTGACGTGCTTGAAAAACAAATGGTTAAATATAAAAACCGTTTAAGAGATAAATCAAGAAGAGATACTTCTTTCATAGAAGAGTTGAAAGCATTTAAAGAAGATGATGATTATAATGATGAAGACGAAGGAATCAAAATTGCAAGAATCAAAAAATTTCCTATTAAGCCAATGGATGCAGAAGAAGCTGTTATGGAAATGGAAATGCTTGGACATAACTTTTTTGTCTTCAGAAACGCCGGAAACGATACTTTTAATGTTATTTACAAGAGGAAAAACGGTACTTATGGCTTAATTGACCCTGAAAATTAATTTAAAATAATAAAAAAGGCCGTCGTATTGTATTTTATGCGATGCGGCGGTCTTTTTTATTAAAAATAAAAATTAATGGTTGCATATAGGTATATATTTCTGATAAACTATAAAGTATGTATAAAATTTAATATAATTAGTTTTTACAAGTATAAATATGTTATTAATGTTATTTATTAATTTTTAATTAAGAGGTGTAACAATGTTAGATTCAGTTAAAAAAATTTTATTTGGTGATTACAGTGCAAAAGAAATAAAAAGAATTATGCCTATTGTTGAGAAAATAGAAAGTCTTGACGATGAAATGTCAAAACTTTCTGATGACGAGTTGAAGGGAAAAACCGATGAATTTAAGAAAAGATATTCTGACGGTGAAAGTCTTGACTCTATTTTGCCGGAAGCATTTGCAGTTGTAAGAGAAGCCGGAAAAAGAGTATTAGGCATGAAACATTTTAAAGTTCAGCTTATAGGCGGTATTGTCCTTCATCAAGGGCGTATAGCTGAAATGAAAACAGGTGAAGGTAAAACTCTTGTTTCAACACTTCCGGCTTATTTGAATGCACTTACAGGAAATGGAGTTCATATTGTAACAGTAAATGATTACCTTGCTAAACGTGATGCCGAATGGATGGGACAGATACATCGTTTTTTAGGTCTTTCTGTTGGAGTAATTTTGCATGATATGGAAAAATCCGAAAGGCAGGAAGCATATGCATGTGATATTACCTATGCTACAAATAATGAATTGGGATTTGACTATCTTCGTGATAATATGGTTGTTTATGATAAAGATTTGGTTTTAAGAGAATTAAACTACGCTATAATCGACGAGGTTGACTCTGTTCTTATTGATGAGGCAAGAACTCCTCTCATAATTTCAGGCAGCGGAGGAAAATCAACTCAGCTTTATAAAGTTGCCGATTCTTTTGTAAGAACACTTACAAAAGGACGTCTTTTAAATGAAGACGAAGCTCTTAATCCTCTTACAAGGTCTGAACTTGAGGAAGAAGGCGATTTTGTAGTTGACGAAAAGGCAAAATCAGTTACGCTTACGCAAGAGGGCGTAAAAAAAGCCGAAAGATATTTTAATATTGAAAATCTTGCCGATTCAGAAAATATGGAAATACAGCATTATATTAACAACGCATTAAAAGCGCATAATACAATGCATATTGATAAAGATTATGTTGTTAAAGATAATGAAGTTGTAATTGTAGATGAATTTACTGGACGTATGATGACTGGAAGACGTTATTCTGATGGACTTCATCAAGCCATTGAAGCAAAAGAGGGCGTTGCTGTAAACAAAGAAAGCAAAACCCTTGCTACAATAACATTTCAAAATTTCTTTAACAAATATGGCAAAAAATCAGGTATGACTGGTACAGCAATGACAGAAGAAAGTGAGTTTAGACATATTTACGGAATGGATGTTGTTTCAATACCTACTAATAAACCTGTAATAAGAAAAGACTTAACAGATGTTGTTTATAAAACAGAAGCCGCTAAATTCCGGGCAGTTGTTAATGAAATTAAAAAAGCTTATGAAATAGGACAGCCTGTTCTTGTAGGTACTGTAACAATTGAGAAATCTGAGTTGTTAAGTTCAATGCTTAAAAAAGAAGGTATAAAACATCAGGTTCTTAATGCAAAATATCATGAAAAAGAGGCTGAAATTGTATCACATGCCGGCGAAAAAGGCACTATTACAATAGCTACAAATATGGCAGGACGTGGTACAGATATTAAAATAGATGATGAAATAAAAGAATTAGGCGGACTTAAAATAATAGGTACAGAGCGTCATGAGTCAAGACGTATTGATAATCAGCTAAGAGGACGTTCAGGACGTCAGGGAGACCCCGGAGAATCAAGATTTTTTATATCTCTTGAAGATGACCTTATGAGACTTTTCGGCTCTGAAAGAGTAGCAAGAGTGATAGATGCTTTAGGTATTGACGAAGATGACCCTATCGAGCATAAAATGCTTACAAAAGCAATTGAAAATGCTCAAAAGAAAGTAGAGGGAAATAACTTTGCTGTAAGAAAAAGACTTTTAGAATACGACCAAGTAATGAATGAACAAAGAGAAATAATTTACGCTGAAAGAAGAAAAGTTCTTTTTGGAGAGGATTTAAAAGAAAGTATTCTTGCTATGTGTAAAGACGTAATACAAAGAACTGTTGATAAATATGCACATGATGGAGAATTTCCCGAAGAATGGAATATTTCCGGAATTAATGAGACTTTATGTCCTATGCTTAATGTTAAACCAATAGAACTTACAGATACCGACAAAGAAAACCTAAAAAAAGAAGAGCTTGTAGAACGTATTTTTAATGACGCAAAAGAAGTATATCAAAAGAAAGAAGAAGAAGTCCAGCCGGAAAGAATGCGTGAACTTGAGAGAGTTATACTTCTTAAAATGATTGACCAAAAGTGGATGAATCATATTGATGATATGGATCAAATGCGCCAAGGTATTTCTTTAAGAGCTTATGCTCAAAGAGACCCTATTGTAGAATATAAATTTGTAAGCTTTGATATGTTTGATGAACTTACGGCAAATATACAAGAAGATACTGTAAAAGGCTTATTCAATATAAGAGTGGTACAAGACCCTCCAGAAAGAGAACAAGTTGTTAAAGTAATGTTTACAAACAGAGACGACAGCGCCGGTAAAAAACCAGTAAAACGTCAGGAATCAAAAATTGGACGTAATGAACCTTGTCCATGCGGCAGCGGTAAAAAATATAAACAGTGCTGCGGAGCTAATAATTAACCTTTGTTAAAAAATGCTTTTAGAATTTATAAAATTTTAAAAAAAGCGCTGTAACAGTTATATTTATATTTTAAGGATGTGAATTACTATGCTTGAATTGGAACAGCTTGCAGTTGATATGCAGATATACGACAAAAAATTAAATGAACTGAGGGATTCACTTTGACGTTGCAAAAGCGATAAATGATGTTTCTGAACTTGAGGAAATTTCAGCAGACCCTGACTTTTGGAACGATATGGATAATGCTCAGTCTATTTTACAGAAAATTAAGCAGTTAAAATCTAAAATTGATGGATTTAATTCAATAAGAGCAAGTTTTGATGATTTAATGACATTAATTGAAATAGGAAATGAGGAAAACGACGAAAGTATTATTGATGAGACAAAAAAACTTTCAGCTGAATTTATTGAAAGCTATGAAAAACTTAGAATTGAAACATTATTGTCCGGACCTTATGATAAAAATAACGCTATTTTGACACTTCATTCGGGAGCCGGAGGTACAGAAGCATGCGACTGGGTATCTATGCTTTTAAGAATGTATATAAGATGGGCTGAAAAACATGATTATAAAGTTGAAGAACTTGATTTTCTTCCGGGAGATGAGGCTGGGATAAAATCAGTAACAATACAAATAAACGGCGAAAACGCATTCGGATATTTAAAAGCTGAAAAAGGCGTTCATCGTCTTGTGAGAATTTCTCCTTTTGATTCTTCCGGAAGAAGACATACTTCTTTCGCATCATGTGATATAATGCCGGAACTTGATGATAATATTGATTTTGAAATAAATCCTGACGACCTAAGAATTGACACATATCGTTCAAGCGGCGCCGGAGGACAGCATGTAAATAAAACCGAATCCGCTATAAGAATTACTCATATACCAACTAATATTGTCGTTCAGTGTCAAAATGAAAGGTCTCAGCATAAAAATAAAGAGCATGCTATGAAAGTTTTAAAATCAAAGCTTTATGAGCTTGAACTTCAAAAACAAACACAGGAATTAAAAGATATAAGAGGAGAAGTTAAAGACATTGGCTGGGGCAGTCAGATTCGTTCTTATGTTTTTCATCCTTATAACATGGTTAAAGACCATAGAACTAATGCTGAAACAGGAAATGTACAATCTGTAATGGACGGAGAAATTGACTTGTTTATAAACGCATATTTAAAATGGAATAATTAATATTTATATAAAAACTAAAGTATAAATTCTATACAATTTTTATAACTAAAATAATAATTTTCAAACACATTCTGTGTTTCAATAAAAAATAAAGGGGAATAGTGTTACAGAACATTATTCCCCTTTTTGTTGTTTTGAGGTGCTTAATATGAAAACTATAAATATTTTGGAAGAACAAGCCGGACAAAGATTTGATAAATTTTTGATAAAATATTTTAATAACGCCGGAAAATCATTTGTATATAAAATGCTTAGAAAAAAGAGAATAAAATTAAATGGAAAAAAAGCTGAAGGAAATGAAATATTAATAAAAAACGATTGTATAAATATGTATATTTCTGATGAAACTATTAATATATTAAGAAAAAACATTACAATAGAAAAATCTGATATGGATTTTTCTATTGTATACGAAGACGAAAATATAATAATTTGCAATAAACCTAAAGGATTAATTGTACATCCTGATAATACAAAAAAGAGCAATACTCTAAATGACCAGCTTATTTATTATATATATAAAAAAGATGAGTACAACCCAAAAGATGAATCAGCATTCACTCCCTCAATATGCAACAGACTTGACACAAATACAAGCGGTATAGTATTATTTGCAAAAACATTAGGAGCAAGTCAAGCTTTGAATTTTGCTATTAAAAATAATTTGATTAATAAGTATTATAAAACTATTGTATATGGTAATGTAAATAAAAAAGGAATAATGAAAGGTTACCATATAAAAAATGACTTAAATAAAGTAGTTATTTATGAAAACTTTATTGAAGGTTCAAAAGAAGTTTTTACAAAATACAAACCTCTAAAATTTTCAAAAGAATTTACACTTTTGCAAATAAAACTTATAACCGGAAAGTCTCATCAAATAAGAGCCGGATTAATGAAAGAAGGGTTTCCTATTGTTGGAGATGTAAAATACGGAAATAAACTTATTAATAATAAATTTAAAGAAAAATACGGACTTTCAAATCAACTTCTCCATGCTGAGTGTGTTGTATTTAATAATATGCCCTCTAAACTCTCATACCTTAACTCAAGAAAGTTCATAGCTGATACAGATAATATGTTTAAAAAAATTGAAAAAGATATTTTTGGAAATATATAAAATAAATATTTTTATAAAGAGTTTTCATATACACACTATATAAACTTTATTTTTAAAAAAATTATAAGCTAATTACTGTAATAAAAAAAAGTTTTTATTATATTTATATAGATTATAATTAAATTTTATTGTATAATATTGCTGTATTTTATATAAAAATTACTATTTTAATGTTTTTTAAAAAATAAATTAAGGAGATTATTTTATTATGAAAGCTATTATTTTAGTTGCCGGATATGCTACAAGGCTTTATCCCCTTACACTTAATACACCAAAAGCTTTGTTACCTATAAACGGAAAACCTATTATTGATTACATTGTTGAACAAGTAAATACTATTAAATCAATAGATTGTATATATGTTGTTTCAAATCATAAATTTGCTGAACAATTTTACGCATGGCAGTCTAAAAAAAATAATCCTGTTGAAATAAAGGTTATTGATGACGGTACAGAAGATGAAGATACAAGAAGGGGAGCTGTTGGAGATATTTATTATGCTGTTGAAAAAGAAAATATTGACGATGAAGTAATTATAATAGCCGGAGATAACTTTTTTACATATAGCCTTTTAGAATATTATGAGTTTTATAAAAATATTGGACATGATTGCGTATGTGTTAAAAAGTTTGATGACAGAGAAATGATAAAACAACTTGGCGTAGCACTTTTAGATGAAAATGACAAGGTTATAAATATTGAAGAAAAACCTCAAAACCCTAAATCAGATACGGCCGTATTTGCAACCTATATTTA
Source organism: uncultured Eubacteriaceae bacterium (assembly GCA_947086655.1). GTDB lineage: Bacteria > Bacillota > Clostridia > Lachnospirales > CAG-274 > CAMTZM01. The sequence continues at coordinate 53,401 of CAMTZM010000005.1, read as the reverse complement.
TAAAAAGGAAACTATACCATTATTTAAAAAATATCTTGATGAAGGCAACAAGCCTGATGCTCCGGGTTATTTTGTTCAGTGGCTTTACAGCAGAAAAGATGTTTACGCTTATAGAATGAATGGAGAATGTTATGATATAGGAACACATAAAGCATATGAAGAAATACAAGAAATAGTAAAATAAAAAATACTAATTTATCATTTTTTTATAATAAAAACTGAGGTGGTATGTTGAAAGAAGTTGATATATATACAGACGGTGCATGTTCTGGAAACCCCGGAAACGGAGGATATGGCATTGTATTATTATATAATGGAAAAAGAAAGGAAATATCTAAAGGTTATAAATTAACAACTAATAATAGAATGGAAATGCTTGCTGTTATAGATGGATTAAACGCTTTAAAAGAAAATTGCATAGTAAATTTATACAGCGATTCAAAATATGTCGTTGACTCTGTAACAAAAGGCTGGGCAGTTAAATGGCAAAAAAACAACTGGAAAAGAAATAAGACCGAAAATGCCTCAAATGTTGATTTATGGATTAAATTACTTGAATTACTTAAAAAACATAAAGTTAATTTTATATGGGTTAAAGGACACGCTGACAATAAAGAAAATGAAAGATGCGATTATTTAGCAAGAACCGCTATTGAAAACGGAAAACTTTATGATGATGACGGTTATAATAAATAAAATACATTTTTTGTTTTATAACTTATTAAACATATAATTACCCTTGTTTTTTTATAAAACCTAAAACAAGGGTAAATTTTTATTATTTTGGTATTCTTTTTATTATCATATTTATATCTTTTTTTGTTATACAGCCTGTTTCTATTAATAATATACAATAAAATACTCCTGTTAGTATAACCGACAATATTGTTTGAATTTTGTTTGGTATACCTACTGATAGATGATTATAAATAAGTCTTGCAGTAAGACAGCTTGCACTTATACATATAATTGGTTTAATTACAGAATTAACTATGTCAATCATAAGTTCTGTTTTCGTTATAATTTTACTTATTGCAAGTAAACTAACTGTCATCATACTTACAAACATACCTACTGTAAAAGCATATATTCCATAAACGGGAATAAGAAAAAATATAAAAAATATATTTATAGCAGATGATATAAGACTATTTCTAAAAATAAACATTTGTTCTCCCAAACCATTTAATATTCCAGAAAGCGTTACCTGACAATATAAAAATGGACATATAAAACCCATTTGAAAAAGGAGAGGTCCTATTTCAGCTTCATTATAAATCATAAGCCCAATTTCATCAGAAAAAGTTACAAAAAGTCCGGCTGTTCCAATACCTGTTATAAGAGTAAAAAGCATTGATTTTGTAAGTGTCTCTGAAATTGAAGACGTATTGCGTTTAGCTATCGCCTCTGATACAGCCGGAACAAGTGATACTGAAATAGCCGTAAGAAGCGACGATGGAAACATAAGAAGCGGCATCGCCATTCCTGTAAGCTGTCCATAAGAGCTTATTGCCTCAACAGATGTCATTCCATAAGCTTTAAGTTTTTCTGGAATCATTATATTTTCAACTGTTGATAAAAGTGAACCTGTAACTCTGTTTGCTGTAAGAGGTAATGCCATAGTCATTATCATTATTAAAGATTTAATAGGAGAAATTACAGGTTTCTTGTTTAAACGATTTTTTGTTTTAAACAATCTGTAAGAAAAAAGAACATATAAAAACGATATAATTTCTCCGGCACATGTTCCCAATATAGCGGCTGTTGCAGCCGCCTCAATTCCACGGGGAATAAAATTTTTTGCAAGAAGAAAAATAACACTCATTCTTGCAAGCTGTTCAATTACTTGACTTGCTGCCGGAACATTGGACTGTCTCATTCCTAAAAAACAGCCTCTTATACATGAACCTGCATACATTACTAAATTGGTAAAATTAGATTTGTTTAAGAAAGGGCAGAAAAACCGTCTTTTTTGATATTGTATTAAAATACAATTTTTTTGATATTATATTTTTTATTTGTTAGATTCATATTCATTGACTAATTTATAAAAAGTAGTTCTTTTTAAATTTAATTGTTCCATAGCAATTTTGGCGGTTAATTTTCCGTCTTTCCACGATTGATATACATTATTAAAATCGGAAGGAAATTTCGCTTTAGGTCTGCCTAAATGTTTTCCGTTTTCTTTTGCAATTTTTATTCCTTCAGCTTGCCTTTGTCTTATATTCAGCCTCTCCGTCTCTGCCACATAAGAAAGTATTTGTAAAACTAAATCAGCAATGAATGTTCCTATTAAATCTTTAGTGTTTACAGACGTATCTAATAATGGCATATCAAGCACTTTTATATTTGCTTTAATATCCTTTGTTATTTCTTTCCATTCTTGAATAATTTCAGTGTAATTTCTGCCTAACCTGTCTATTGATTTTATAATTAATGTATCTTGTTCACGCAACGCTCGTTTTAATACTTGATATTCATTACGGTTAAAATTTTTTCCGCTTGATTTGTCAAGAAATATAAATCTTTCATCAACTCCCGCTGATTTTAAGGCTTCTATCTGTCTTGCCTCGTTCTGGTCTTTAGCGGACACTCTGATATATCCATATATTCTATTATTCATTTGCGAACACTCCTTTATAATTTAACTAAATAAATTATATCAGATATATTCGTAAACATCAATATAAAAACGAACATATTCGTAAAATAAAATTTAAGTTTTACGAATACATAATATTAATTTATTTTTAGCTTTTTGAGTTATTCGTATAAGTATACCTTTATGAACAATAAAAATATATGCCATTTCATAATAACATAAATATATAAATTTTATTGATTATTGAAAACTTAAACAATTATGTTATCTTGCCTGCGACAAATACACTATAATTGAACGATTATTATTCAGATTGCTATTTTTTTAGATATAAAATTAAAAATTTCCACATAACTATTCGCCCCCTATAATAAAAATTCTACTTTTACAAGAAAATACTATTAAAGGTTTTTCCTATAAAAGCAGAATTTTATATTAATTATTGCTTTTTCTAATAACTTTCGCTTTTCGCCCTTTTAAAGTTGTTTCTTCTATTTCATATCCATTATATAATAAAAATTTACTTACAGAGTTCCATTTTAAAGGTTTATCTTTTTTATTTAATAACCTTATTTTTTCCTCACATAATATATCTAAATCGTCCTTAGTTAATTTAATATTCAAGTATTCCTGAGGTACTTCATTCGGAATATCAACAAAATATTTTGAATACAGATATAATTGTTTTAAATCATTTCTTAATCGTCCTCTTACTTGTGTTATTGTGTCATTGTTTTCTGAATGTATTATAATAAAATCTATATCATTATTCTTGATATTTACACCTGTTTCACAAGAAGCGTTAATCAATAATATATCAATATCTTTCGGCATTTTCTGATTTTCTATTATATATTTTCTGACTAACTTTTGTTCATCACTCATTTGGTATTTTTCATTACTAATACTCCAAAAACTTCCTGTTTTATAATTATGGCTTGATAAAAATTTCTCAACTTCTTTAATTTTAGAAATTGTTGTAAAATAAATAATACCTTTCTGTCCTTTTGGTATTTGCTGAATAACCTTCATATAATCTCTGTAATAATCCACTTTAAAACTTTCATAATTTCTTAAAGAAAGATATTCTTGTTTACTTATTACATCAAAAACGTTATTGAAGTGCTGATATACTTTTTCTGGTGTTGCAGTTAAAGCGATTATTTTAACATTAGGATAATTTTTAACTGTATCGTCAATTTTATCTTTTGCGTACTTTAAAATATTAATACTTTTGCCGTTTTCGTCAAAAGACGGTATATTCTGATAATTTATTAAATTATGAATTTCATCAAGAACAATATACTCAAATTTACTCCAGTCAAAAAGGTGTCCGTAATATAAAACCGCTCCTACTTGTGCATACGTCATTATTGTCATACTGTCTTCTTGATTTCCCCATCCTGTATTATATATGGTGGTGCTTCCATTTTTGTCCTCTCTCCACGATTTACTGTAATTTTTTACATTTTTAAAAGTTGATATAATTTGAGATTTTCCCATACTTGTATCTATTATATATAAAATTCCATTTTGATGTTTTGCAGTTTTTCTTAATTTACTTTCAATAAAATAACTTTTTCCCGAACCTGTCGGACAATTTATAAGATTTAAACAACCGCTTTTAAATTTTGTTATATCTACTATGTCACTTACAAATTTAATTCCTTTCATTTTTTATATATTTCCTCCTGTTTTTGAAATAAAAAAAGCCAATTTTCCTATTATTTGTAAAAAAGGAAATTTTGGCTTTTGTGGTTTTTACATTTTATTATAACATTATATTTTTGATTTTTCAAATTTTGAATTTAGGGAAATTATTAAGAAGTTTTTTTAATTTCAAAAAAGATTTGTAGGCATTTATTTAATAATTCTGAAATGAAGGTAAATTTTTATATATCTCTATTTTGTCTGAAAAGACTTATCATTGATAAGATTAATTGTTTATCTTTTTCACTAAGATCTTTCATCATAGAAACAACAAGAGTTTCCGTATGCCGCTCCCTCTCTTGTTCCTCTGTTTCATTGTTTCTAAAAATGTAATTTACATCAATATCAAATAAATTTACAATACGTATTAAATTATCAAATGATAATGCTAATGTTCCTTTATGACTTTCCAGCTTCGCCCACGAATTACTGTCTTTCATACCTATTAATTCGCTTGCTTGTTCCTGTGTTAAATTTCTAAGTTTTCTAAGTTCACGTATACGGTCTTTTACTAAATCTTTGTCAAAAATAAATTTATCCTTTTTATTCATTATAAACACCTCTTTATTCAATAATAGCGTAAAATTTTTATTATTTGAATTGATAATAATTCATATTATATGAATAAAAAGTATAATTTTTATTGACGATATAATTTGAATATGATAAAATTAAATAGAATTCTGTTGACAGCAGACTACAAAGCTAAAAATTTGCAGTAAAATGTTATTATGTTTTACATACTTGGTGTTATAAAATCTATTTAAGAAATGGCGGAAAATCCTTATTTTTTGATATTGTAGTATTGATTTTAAGAAAATTTATATTCCCAAATATTATATATTAATCCCGAATAGTACATTACAATTTTTCTTTGAATACTGTAAAATCAAATAAAATTTTGCTGACAATATACTGCAAAGATAAGAATTTGTAATAAAATTTATTATTACAAAAAAATATTTTTTAATACGGAGGTGATAAAATGGATGCTGAAAATCTTTCTTCTATACCATTAAATATTCTTAATAAATATGAAAAGAGGGTTAAAAATGAAAATAGATGATGACTTTGATATTGAAGAAGAATATGAAAAAGCAATAAATTTATATTTAGAAAATGGTTACCAAATTGTAGCTCAATCGGAAAATGCCACTATATTACAGTCTGATGCTATAAAAGGTGATAGGCTTGCTTCTGGTATAGGCGGAGCAATAGCAGGCAGCCCAACAACTGTAGCTACAATGGTGACTGCTGTAAATACAAGACAAAATGAATATCAGGTAACTATACGCATTACTAAAACTGGACAGCTTCAAATAACAGGATATACTCTAGATAAATGCAAAAAGCACAAAGAGCAAATGCAAATTTCTATTATAGTTACTATAATAATTGTTGTAGTTGCACTTATTATCGTTTTTGCTATATTTGCTAGGCTCTAAGAAATTTTTTTAAGTTAGAAATAACTTGATTTTAAGATATTGAATTAAATAATTAAGTTGTTTCTATTATTTTTCTTTGAAATTGGTGTTACATAAAAATGTTTTTTTATGCAGAGGTGATAAAAAATATGGCTACTTATAATGTAGGCGGTTTTACATTTGATAGTGAATCAGAAGCAAAAAGGGCAAAACAAGAATTACAGCTAATTGAAAACTTAAAGGCTAAAACTGATATTAATAATCCCATTATTGCCAAACAACTATTTGATAGATGTAAAGCTACTGGAAAATTTAAAACTAAAATTGGTATAGATTTTTTAAATAAATTGCAACAAACTGCAAATAATTCTATTGATAATAATATTAGTGATAAAGTTTATAAAAAGAATCTTTCTGCTTCAAACAGGGTGTATATAAAAGATACTATAAACAAAAATATTAATGATAATAATGATGGTATTTTTTCTTCTAAATCGTTAAGTATTGATGAGGAATACGAAAATACAATTTCTGAATATATAAACAATGGTTATAAAATAGTATCACAATCAAATGAGCATACAGAATTAAAGAAAGCCAGTATTTTCAAATATATATTTTGGTTACTCATTATACCTAATATTGGCAGTCTTATTGCGTATTATATTGGCAGTAAACACCCTTACGATTTTTCTGCTTATGCTAATGATAGGTTTGAATATGCTTCATTAAAAATTATTGGGAAATTTATGATGGGTAGTCAAATGAGTGTTTTTGTTGCAGTTTCATTGTTTATAATAGGTATATGTATTTTAATCGCAACTAAAGGACGTGAAAAAGTATTTATAAGAATTACTAAAACAGGTGGTTTGGATATTACAGGAAATATATTAAAACATAATAAAGATTATTTTAATCCAATTACAAGTAGTTCTTTATTAAATATAATACTTATTTTTGTATTGCCGCTTTTAGCAATAGATATATTACAGCAACTGTTTAATTATGCAGGTTATGGTTATCTAAGAACAACCCTTTTAGTTTACAAAATTGGTTATCATAATGTTATAAGATTAATTGTTACTTTATTTATAGGTTTGTCCATTGGTACTAATGCAACAATTTCATATTATATTGGTAAGAATAATATAGAAAAAGTAAAAAAAGCGGTACATACATCTATTTTGTTAGTAATAATTATCAGTATAATTGTTACTTTTATTAGTTTGATTTTTTCAAATCAAATAGCAGAAACATTATATAAAGATTTTGAATCTGCCGGCAGTTTTTTTAATATTTGTTTTTTATCTATACCTTTTCAGGCATTTTACTATTGTGGAGCTGCTATTATGTTTATTAAAGGTGATACGAAAAAACCTTTAATTTGTATTCTTATTTCGGGAATAATAAATATTCTTTTAGGTAGGGTTTTTGTAGAAGATTTAGAAATGGAATTTTATGGATTAGCTTTTGCAATCTTAATTTCTCAAATAATCAGTGCGGGACTTATAATATACTTTTTAGTTAATGAAAAGGGAGTCTTAAGACTGAATTTAAGAAATTTTAGTTTTGATAAAAAGATTTTGATTAATGTTGACAAAGAAGTTTTATCAAAAATATTTAAAATCGGCATACCAATAGCATTACAAAATATTATTTTATGGTTTTCAGATATTTATATTGTAAAGGGCATGTATTTATATTCAGATTCAATATATCGTTCAGATTCAATAGAGTATACTCTATATTCCATACAACAAATTGGAATTTTCGCAAACATTGCTATTAGTGCTTTTTCCATAGCAAGTGTAACGTTTATAAGTCAAAATTACGGCGCTAATAAACTTGAAAGATGTTCAAAAATTATAAAATATTGTTTAATATTAGGCGGACTTTTTACCGTTTTATTAAGTATGCTGTTTTTTGTTTTTTCAAATTATAGATATATTGATAATAATTGGCTGATTACTATTATTTTATTTGAAGTATTTAATTTAGTTATAGCAGTTTTTTCAAGCAGTATGTATGGATATGGCTATTCATTTATTCCCGCTGTAATCTCAGTTTTTGGTATATGCGGAATAAGACTTTTATGGATATATTCAATTTATCAAAATAACCCTACACTTGAAACACTGTTAGCAGTCTATCCAATTAGTTGGATAATAACCGCAATAACTACTATACTTGCTTATTTTGTTATTAAGCGCCGTATTAAAAGTAAAGTTATTAATTAAAGTTTATAATTCTATATACAATAAATAGAATATTAGACAAGCAGTCACAAATATACATCTACTATAACTGTTTATAGTAGGTGTTTTCTGTGTTTGATAATGAACAGGACGCAATTAAATATATAAATAAAAATGAAAAATTTTTATTGTCACAATTAGAGAATATGGAAATTAAAACAATATACAAAAGTGATGATATAAAAATTAATGTAATGAGAGAGGGAAAAAAGATAATCAAATTTTTTAACAAATATGGAAATAAAGAAATTATTGATATTTTCAAGGAAATGATAGATTTAAAATTGATTTAATTATCATAATTAGGAGGCAAAAAAATGAAAAAATGTGCTATTTATGCACGAGTTTCAACCGATGAACAGGGAACAAGCATAATTAATCAACAAGAATATTTCAAGGATTACATAAAACGATATAACTATGAAATATATGATATTTACAGTGATGAAGCTTTTTCGGGAACGGAAACAACAAAAAGGTTATCGTTTCAGAGGCTTTTAGACGATGGCAAAAATAAAAGATATGATGTGCTTCTTGCTAAATCTTACTCACGCTTTGGACGTAATCAGCGGGAAACATTAACCGCTTTATCTGAATTATTTGAAAGCGGTATAAGAATTATTTTTGTTGAGGACGGTTTAGACAGTGAACGTGATAAGGGACAATTCGGCTTATTTGCGTGGCTTGCAGAACAAGAGGCAAGGAAAATATCAGAACGTATTAAAATGACGTGGCAATACTATAATAAAGAGGGAAAGATACATTGTACAAACGCTCCGCACGGCTATGAGTATTCAAAAGATATAAAAAATTTTATTATTAATGAAGAAGAAGCGAAAATTGTTAAATTAATTTACAATATGTATTTGAAAGGCAACGGAATAAGGAAAATAGCAAATTATTTAAATGATAATGGATACAAGACAAAAAATAATTGTGAATGGTCGTTATTTCTTATCAGAAATATATTAACAAACGAATTTTACATAGGCAGTTTAATACAAGGGAAAAGAAAAACAATAGACGTTACAATAAAAAAACTTGAAAATATAGATAAAAAAGATTGGCAGATACATAAAAATCACCACGAAGCAATAATTGACAAAAAAGATTTTCATATTGTTCAGGAAATGTTTGCAAAGCGTTCAAATTATGTAAAGGAAAACAGAAAATCACGACATAGCAATATTCACTTGTTTTCAAATATTGTTAAATGTAAAATATGTGGTGCTGCGTTTACATTTAAAAGAAAAAAGATTGAAAATTTTACTCCACGTTATTCTTGTATTAATTATGAACAAAAAGGGGTATCTGGCAGTGGACATAAAAGAAACAGTATTACGGAAGCTATGCTAATTGCTGCTGTACAAGAGGAATTAAAAACAGTAAGTGAAAATAAATTTTCAGAAATTAAAGAATTTTATAAAAGAAAAAAAGGATTAATAAAAAAATCAAATGAAAATTTATCTCTTAAAAAAATTGATAAAGAAATAGAGAATAAAACAAATTTATCCATTTCCTTGTTAGATAACTTTAATAAAGGGTTAGTTGGGGAAATTCAATATAAACTTCAAAATGAAGCTATAGAACAAAGTTTAAAGAAATTAGTCGTTAAAAGAGAAAAAGCATTGTCTGATTTAAACAAAGTAGTTGTTGATATAGATGAGGAAAAAGAAATAATATCAACTATTAAACAATTGTTAAATGTAAGTGTGGAACAATGGACAAATGAAATGATGAAAAAAATTATAGAAAATATTGAGGTTGATATGACTAATAATGAATTCTTTATTTTTTTTAAGTTTAGATTACCAAAATAGTAATGTATGTACCGGCTGCCATAAAAGGAAAACACAATGAAATTACTTTTAAAGGTATTTCTGCTCTGTTGTCTTTAAGTATAGAAACAGCTATATAATTTGAAAATATGTATACAATTACCGCAAGAAAAATTGAAATTAAAAATGACGCTGCCATTGATTGCTTTAAAATTCGTCCTATATTTCCATATTCTTTTTTAGCGTTTTCCTGAGCCGTTAATTTTGATATTGTTGTAGTAAAACCGGAAGACGAAATGCTCCATACAAGCATGTATATAGGAACAATAAGCTGATAAAGACCCATGCCTTCTGCACCTATTACATTTGACATATAAACACGATATACAAAGCCTAACACTCTTGTAATTATATTTGCCGTAGTAAGTATAAGCGCACCTTTTATTATACTTTGTGATTTCATATAAAAAAGCTCCTTCCATATATTAGATATATGTAAGAAGCTTTAAAATTATAATAATATATATAGTTTTTGTATCGTCACTTATTTATATAATTATAAATTAATAACATCTTTCTCTATTAAACTTTGAACGTGTTCTTTAAAATAATTCATCGTTTCTGCTTTATTTGGTCCAAGTATATGAATATCAACACCAGTTTTATATTGAATCATGCCTTCTGATTCCTCTGTTTTAAAAATAGACTTAAATTCAGCAAACATATTTCCATATCCATTAAAACTCGGTATTTCCTCAATAACTCCATTTACTGAAACATACACCTTTATGTTCGTATTAATAACTTCATATGCGCCTTTTCCATCTGGATATGATATTACCTCATGCGGGTTCATAGCTTTAACAGTATTGCGTTTTATTACTACTTTTGATATATCACTATCATATGAAACATCAAAACCATAATCATTCAAATCTGAACATTTAACATAAAGTTCTCCATTAAATATATAAAGCTGTATACCTTCTCCGTTTACAAAAGCCTTATCCGTAGTATAAGAACAATATTGTTTTTGAATTACCGGTTCTTCAACCTTTGGAGGTTCTGGATTAGATGTTTTAACATCTATTGGTTCAGATACAGCTTGTCCAGATGCTGAATTTGAATTTGTTTTATAAGGACATACCCCGTTTGGATGTAAATGAGCCGGATATCCTCCACAGTGATAATGATAAGGTCCTAAACCGCTCACATTATTTTTATCTTTATGTCCGCCGTTTGAATCAGTTCTGCCTGAATGAGCAAATACAACACTTATAGATAGTATTGTAATAAATAAAACTAACAGTACTTTTAATGTTTTTTTCATATTTTGCACCCCCTATAATAATTCTAAATTGATTATAAAAACTATTATACGGTATTTTTGTTTTAAAATGTTGTAAATGATGTCAATATGACACCATAAATTTTACAAATTTCAGCCAGCTTTTAACTCTAAACGTAATCTGTCTGCTATAAGTGCAATAAATTCTGAATTTGTAGGTTTTCCCTTATTATTACTTACTGTATATCCAAAAAGATTATCAATGGCATCAACCTTACCTCTGCTCCATGCTACTTCTATGGCATGTCTAATTGCTCTTTCAACACGGCTTGGAGTTGTATTGCATTTTTTTGCTATTGATGGATAAAGTTCCTTTGTTATATAATTTAAAACATCTATGTCATTAATCGCCATTAAAATAGCCTCTCTCATATAATGATAACCCCTTATATGAGCCGGCACACCTATTTCATGCAATATATTTGTTACTCTTGTCTCAAGGTCTACCTCTGAATGTTTTCCGAAGGAATTGAAAGAGCCGTTTTTATTATTAGGGGAAGATATTTTTTCACGAAGCTGGCGTATTCTTGAAACAAGAAGTTCCATATCAAAAGGCTTAGCAATATAATACTGAACCCCAAGATTAAAAGCTTTCTGCGTTATCCTCTCTTGTGTCATAGCTGTAAGCATTATACACATTGTCGAAACAGAAGCAGGGGATTCGTTCAGCTTTTCCAAAACGCCTATTCCATCAAGCCGAGGCATAATACCATCTAATAACGCAACATCAGGTTTAATAAGCATTATCTGGTCATAAGCCTCTACACCATCATGTGCTATTCCGACTATTTCCATATCATCTTGTTTTTCGAGATAATTGCTCACAACATCACAAAAATCCTTGTTATCATCTGCTATTAAAACCTTTAATTTGTTTTGATTCAAAATAATCCCTCCGATTTTTTTTATAAGTAAAAGTAAATTACATATTATGGTAAAAAGTACCAGTGAATTTATTATAATACATCATTCTAAAAAAATCAAGAGGAAAAATTATTTTTTGTCAGTTAAACCATAAAATGACATATAACTGTTGCTATATTTGACATCATTAGTTATATCTTTCCCAAACCAGTCAGGCAAAATAAAATTTTCAGCCTCAATTAAAGTGCTAAACTCAACTTCTACATTTACAAATCCTTTTAAAAAACCATCGTAAATATCAAGTTCTGCTACATATTTTCCATAAAGTGGTATTAAATATCTTGTTTTTTCAATTAATTTTGACTCCGCTTTATTTAATAAAGCATTAAATTCATCTTTTGTTATTTCACATTCAAATTCCTTTTTTTTTATACCTTTTCCGTACTTAAATGTTATAAAAAATAAATCGTCAATTTTTCTTAATCTTATCGCCGGACTTTTTGAAATATACGCCTGTGTTATTTTATAACTTTCATATTTTTCTAAATCTTGTGGTATTTTATTTACAAAAAACTTTCTTTCTATTTCAATATAATCATTATTCATTTATTATCACCTTTTTTATAAATCAAAAATTAATTAAATTCTCTTTCTCCGTTTATTATTGTATTTATATTAAATTTCTTTTTTCCGCCTTTGCTTTTTAAAATAAATGTTACATTCAATTCATTAAAACAAAGCTGTATTTGTTTTATGCAAATTTCCTCATCAATTATATTAAGCTTTATAAAAAATATATTTTTATCTATCCATGCTCCTGATGCCGCATATTTATATTTAATTAAAGGTAATGTTTCTGTTTTATTTTTGTTTATTCCAAAATATATAGTATGTATTTTATTATTTTGAATAAATAAAAATTTGCCTTCATCATTATCTATTAACAATTTAATTTTTTCAATTTGCAATATGTTTTCTGAAAGTACATAAAATTTATCATTCATAAATGAAAGAATTTCTGAACTTTTGTTTCCTTTAACTGTTATAAGTTCTAAATTTTTTATTTTTTTATTTAATTCCATGTATCTTTTTTCATTTTCCATTAATGGTAAAGATGATATGTTATCATATATTTCATCAAAAAATATATCATATATCTTTTGTGTTTCTTCTTTATAAAGCTGCGTATCAGCGGTTGTAATAAGCACAAGCTTTTTATTAGGAGCAAATAAAATTATTTGCCCTGCAAGTCCGTAACAGGCAAAACAATTATCTCTGCATATCCAAAAATAATAACCATATCCATAACTTTCTTCAAGTGATTGTGCATGTACTCTTGTATCAATCTGAATTTTTGTAGCTTCATCTAAATACCACTTAGGTATAACCGTTTCTCCATTTATTACACCTTTGTTTATAACAGCATATGCAAAAGCCGCTATATCAAGTGTATAAGCCATAAGCCCAGACCCTCCCATTGAAAATCCATTTGGGTCTTTAATTATATAAGCTTCTTTTGAGAAACCAATTTTATCAAGAAAACAATCACGTAAAAAATCAATAAGACTTTGTCCTGTAACTTTTTCAACAAGAGCCGCTAATATGTGAGCAGCAGATGAGTCATAAGCAAAAAATGTTCCTTGATTATGCGATGCAGCAGTTGTAAAAAATGTTTTAACCCAATCTATATCATTTTCTTCATTAAATGTCGTTTTTTCATAAATAGCAGACATTTTAAGCATATTTCTTATTGTAAGTTTCATTATTTCATTAGACGGATTTTTAGGAAGTTTATCCGGAAAATAATTAACTATTTTATCATCAAGCCCTATTTTTCCTTTATCAGCAAGTATGCCTACTGCAATAGATACAAAACTTTTTGTTATTGAAAACATTCTTTGAAGTGTATCAGGCTTTATAGGACTATAATAACCCTCTGTTATAATGTGATTATTTAACATTATTATTAAGCTGTGTATATTTACTTGATTTTTTTCTAATTTTGTAATAAAGTTTTTTATATAGAGGGAATCAAGTCCTTGTTTTTCTGGAATTGAATATGGAATTATTGTATTTTTCATTTTAAATTCCCCTTTTTCATTATATTTTGAGAAACGCTGAGTTAAAAAAATAAATTTATAGTCAAAATATAATAGATGATAAATTATTTTTATTTTAAATTAACCGGCGTATCTTTAGCAATTTTTTTTATAATAGCATATTTTATTATATATATCAATTTTAAGGAAAGGTGATACAAATTGAGTGAGAGAGCAAAAAAAGCTTTAGAAAATCGAAAAAAAGGATATAACTGCGCACAAGCTGTTGCATGCGCTTATAGCGACAAGGCAAATATTGACGAAGAAACAGTTTTTAAAATGGCTGAAGGTTTTGGCTCAGGCATGGGAGGAATGAAATATACATGCGGAGCAATATCAGCGGCTGTAATGCTTGCCGGTCTTAAAAGTTCAAGCGGAGACTTGAATAATCCAAATACAAAAGCTAAAACCTATAAACTTTCAAAAGAAATAGCAAAACGTTTTGAGGAAAAAAACGGCTCTGCAATTTGCAGCGAACTTAAAGGTATTGGTACAAATAAAGTACTGCGTTCATGTGAAGGATGTATTTCAGATGCAGCACAAATTATTGATGAAATTGTTTTTAATGATGACAAAAAGTAAATAAACTTTTATAATATATTTTAAGTTAATATAAAAGTCTATAATTTATTAGTTATTTTTATAAGGCTTTTATTTTCAGCGAGAGTACAAGCTCCCGCTTGAGACTATTCAAAATAAATTAAGTTATATATCTGACAACAAAATTTATTAGGAGGAAAACAATAATGGAACGTGATAAAACACCGGAAGAACTTAGGGCATGGACAAGAAGCTTTGGCAAAAAATCAAGTATTATAAAAAGAAACAGACTAAATCTTCTTGAAAAAACAAGGAAGATATATCCTAATAAGGACAATGAAGATGATGACGTAAATAAATTGCTTGAAGAAATAGAAAACGAGAATAATCAAGGAAAATTCAATCCTCAAGATGTATTTGAAGAAATTTCAGCGGAGCAAGATGACAATGAATAAAGATAATATTATTTATAAAATTGCAGAACATATAATAAAACGATTGTATATACTTGTTCGCTGGTCTGTAATTGCGGTATTTATAGCCGTAATTACAGGACTTATAGGAGGTTTGTTTTATTTTCTTCTTGCATGCTCAAAAACATTTTTTAATTCCCATTGGTATGCAATTTTATTTCTGCCGTGTGCTGGGGTTGTTATAGCTTTTATATATAAAAAATTTGACAGAGCCGGAAAACAAAATACTAATTTAGTTATTGCTTCAATTCATTCTGATAAAAACGTACCTATAAAAATGATGCCTCTTATATTTTTTTCAACTATACTTACTCATCTTTTTGGAGGCTCTGCCGGCAGAGAAGGAGCAGCACTTCAAATAGGCGGAAGCATAGGAAACTTTTTTGGAAATATATTCAAATTTGATGATAAAGATAAACATGTAATTATTATGTGCGGAATGAGTGGAGCATTTGCTGCTTTATTCAAAACTCCTATGGCAGCAGCAGTTTTCTCAATGGAAGTTATAAGTGTTGGAGTTATGTATTATTCGGCACTTGTTCCTTGTGTTATAGCGGCACTTGTAAGTGTAAGTGTAGCTTCTGTTTTTTCTGCTGATGTCGAAAAATTTAATATTGCTTTTATACCCGAATTTAATTTAATAAACGGAACAAAAATTTTTATCATATCTGTTCTTTGTGCTGCTGTTAGTGTATTATTCTGCATAATTCTTCATAAATGCGAACATATTTTTAAAATATACATAAGAAATGTTTATTTAAAGATAATAATAGGTGGATTAAGTATTGTAATTTTGACTTTTTTAATTGGTACAAATGACTATAACGGCGCTGGTATGGAAATTATTGAGAAAGCCGTTGAAGGAAATGTTGTATGGTATGCTTTTATAATGAAAATTATTTTTACTGCGCTTACTCTCGGTACAGGCTATAAAGGTGGAGAAATCGTTCCGGCACTTTTTGTGGGAGCATCATTTGGATGCCTTGCCGGAAATATAGCAGGATTATCGCCTTCTTTGTGTGCAGCTATTGGAATGATAGCCGTTTTTTGTGGAGTTACAAATTGTCCTATATCGTCTTTGCTTTTGGGATTTGAACTTTTCGGTATGGATGCAAGCAAATATTTTATACTTGCCGTTGCAGTTAGTTATATGGTTTCAGGTTATTATGGATTGTATAGAAGTCAAAAAATTGTATATTCAAAATATAAATCCGAATATATAAACGTAAATGTTAGGGATTAATAAAAATTTCAATATTTTACTTAAGGAGGTTTAGTATTGTTTGATATTAAAGAAGAATTAAAAAAACTTCCCGAAAAATCGGGAGTTTATATAATGAGAGATATTAATGATACAGTTATATATGTTGGCAAAGCAAAAATACTTAAAAACAGGGTCAGACAATATTTTCAAAATTCTTCAAACAACTCTCCTAAAGTAATAAGTATG
This sequence comes from uncultured Eubacteriaceae bacterium, assembly GCA_947086655.1. Classification (GTDB taxonomy): domain Bacteria; phylum Bacillota; class Clostridia; order Lachnospirales; family CAG-274; genus CAMTZM01. The sequence goes on along the minus strand of CAMTZM010000005.1, from coordinate 36,858 downwards.
GTTAAACATATAGATAGATTTGAATATATTGTAACAGATTCAGAAATTGAGGCTTTAATACTTGAAAACAATCTTATAAAAAAATATTCTCCTAAATATAATATAATGCTTAAAGACGATAAAACATATCCATATATAAAAGTAACAATAAATGAAAAATTTCCAAAACTTTTTATTACAAGAAAGCATGAAAAAGATGGAGCAAAATATTTCGGACCTTACACAAATTCTTACGCAATAAAAGAAACCGTTGAACTTATACATAAAATATGGCCTCTAAGAAGATGTATGAAAAAATTTCCACGTGATTTTAACAAGGAAAGACCATGTTTAAATCATCATATAGGACAATGTCTCGCTCCTTGTGTAAAAAAAATAGATGAAAAAAGCTATAATAAAATGATAAGTTCAGTTATAAAATTTTTAAACGGAAATTACAATTCTATAATCAAAGAATTAGAAAATGATATGTACAATGCCTCAGAAAATCTTGAATTTGAAAAAGCGGCTGAAATAAGGGATAAAATATCAGCAGTAAAAAAACTTGACCAAAAACAAGTTATTGAAAATATGTCTATGGATGACAGAGATGTAATTGCTTTTGCTCGTGCTGGAAGTTGTGCCTTAGTACAGGTATTTTTTATAAGGGGCGGAAAAATGACTGGAAGAGAGCATTTTATTGTAAATGATGCAGACGGAGTTACAAGAAGTGAGTTTATGACTGATTTTGTAAAACGCTTTTATGGTGGCACTCCATTTATTCCAAAAGAAATTGTACTTCAAGAGGAAATTCACGATTGTGATTTAATATCAAACTGGCTTTCTGATGTAAAAGGACATAAAGTAACTATAACAGCACCTAAAAAAGGAGAAAAACACCGCCTTGTTGAACTTGCCTCAAAAAATGCTATAATCGTTCTTGAACAATTCGGAGACCAAATGGAAAGAGAAGAAAGACGTACAATAGGCGCAGTTAATGAAATAAAACAAAAAATAAATGTTGATTTTGATATTAGCAGAATAGAATCATATGATATATCAAACACACAAGGAATACAGTCGGTAGGTTCAATGGTCGTTTTTGAAAAAGGAAAACCTAAGAGAAGTGATTACAGAAAGTTTAAAATAAAATCAGTTTTTGGTCCAGACGATTACGCAAGTATATATGAGGTTATTACAAGACGCTTTTTAAGATATAAAAAGGAAATTAGCGGAGAAGAAAAAATAAAAGGCTTTAATAAACTTCCTGATATAATTTTTATTGACGGAGGAAAAGGACAAATTAAAGTTGTTAAAAAAGCGCTTTATGATATAGGCTTAAATATTCCTGTATGCGGTATGGTTAAAGATGACAGACATAGAACAAGAGGTCTTATATATGATAATAATGAAATATTATTTGACAGCCATAGTGAAGGCTTTAAGCTTATTACACGTATACAAGATGAAGTTCATAGATTTGCAATAGAATATCATAGAAAACTTATGGAAAAAAATCAAATAAAATCTATACTTGACGATATTAAAGGCATAGGCGCAACAAGAAGAAAAAATCTTATGAAACATTTTGGCTCAATAGAGGCAATAAGAAAAGCATCGTTTGAGGAAATTTGCAATGTGGAATCAATGGACAGCAAATCGGCAAAAGCTGTAAAAGATTTCTTTTCTTCTAATTTATAATTTAAAGCAAATAAATGGAAATAATAAAAACTTTATTTCCATTTGTAAAACTTTAAATAGCTGGTCTGCATAAAAAAAATTATGATTCCATATATTAGTCAAAAACTATTCGCATTTTTACTTTGCAAAAATACTCATAACCAATGGAGTAAATGGTATTAAATCCCACTTACTCCATTAGTTAAATTATAAAAATTTTAAATAAATTTTATTACATAAGAAGAAAAAGGCGTTTTTACGTAAAATTACTTTTATATTTTTATTAAATTGGCGTTTCCTTAGGTTGAAAAAAAGGCTTTTATGTTATATTATTATTATAATGAAAAAAATAAAAGGAGCATTAATATGTATTCTGTTTTACTTAAAGATGTTATAGAAGAATTTAATTTGCAAATATTGACAAAAGATGTCGATATTACAAATATTACAGTTGAAAATCCAGAGATAAACAGACCAGCTTTACAATTAGCCGGATTTTTTGACTATTTTGATTGTGAACGTATTCAAATTGTAGGTATTGTGGAGTATACATTTTTAAGTAAAATGACTCCAGAATTAAGAGATGAAACATTTAAAAAAATATGTAGTTATAAAATACCAGGTTTTGTTATGTGCAGAAGTCTTGAACCACATCCCGAACTTATTTTTTATGCTGAAAAAAATGGAATACCTATATTGCAAACTGAAGCGTCCACTTCAGATTTTATGGCTGAAGCAATAAGGTGGCTTAAAGTACAACTTGCCCCCAGAGTTACTATACATGGCGTACTTGTTGATATTTATGGCGAAGGCGTGCTTATAATGGGGGAAAGCGGAATAGGAAAAAGCGAAACAGCCCTTGAACTTGTAAAAAGAGGGCATCGTCTTGTTGCTGATGACGCCGTTGAGGTACGGAGAGTTTCCCATCAGACACTTATGGGATGCTGTCCGGAACTTATAAGGTATTTTATTGAAGTTAGAGGAATAGGTATAATTAATGTAAAGCAAATGTTTGGTGTACAATCGGTTATGGAAACTCAGGGGATAGACCTTATAATTAAATTTGAAAATTGGGAAAAAGGTAAAGTATACGACCGTCTTGGATTAAAAGAGGAATATATTGATATACTCGGAAACGATGTTGTTTGCCATACAATACCTGTAAGACCCGGAAGAAATTTAGCTATGATATGCGAAGCAGCGGCTGTAAACAGACGTCAGAAGAAAATGGGTTATAATGCCGCTCAGGCTTTAAATGACCGTATAATGGGAAATATGAATGGAATATAAGGAGGTTTTTTTATGTGCTATATTGGCGTGGATTTAGGGGGAACTAATATCGCTGCTGGACTTGTATCGGAAGATGGTAAAATTTTGTATAAAAAAAGTATTCCAACAGGAAAAGAACGTGAAAATGAGTATATAATAAAAGATATAGCTTTATTATGTAAAGATATTATTGAAAAATCAGAAAAAAATATAAAAGATATAAAATCAATTGGAATAGGCTCTCCGGGACAGCCAGATGTAGCTAACGGAATAATTTTATACTCATGTAATTTAGGTTTTAGAAATGTTAATATAAAAAAAGAAATGAATAAATATATTGATTTGCCAATTTTCATTGATAATGATGCGAATTGCGCTGCTTTAGGTGAAAGCGTTTCAGGTGCAGCCGCAAAATTTTCAGATTCCGTAACTGTTACAATAGGTACAGGTATTGGAGGAGGAATAATAATTAACAATAAAATATTTGGGGGAACTTATTTTGGAGGCGCTGAAATAGGGCATATGGTTATAAAAACCGGCGGAAGAAAATGCCAATGTGGAAGAAATGGCTGCTGGGAAACATATTCTTCAGCTACTGCACTTATAAATGACACAAAACAAGCCGCCGAAAAAAATAATGAAAGCGCAATATATAGACTTGTAAATGGGGATTTAAGTAAAATAACAGCTAAAACACCTTTTGACGCTTTATTAGAGGGTGATGAAACAGCAAAAAAAGTTATTGACGAATATATAATTAATTTTGCAGAGGGACTTACAAATATAATTAATATATTTCAGCCGGGAGCTGTTGTTATAGGCGGCGGAGTAAGCGCTCAAGGTGAAAAACTTTTAGCTCCAATAAGAAAAATAGCAAGTAAGATTGTATATGGCGGAGAACTTAAAACATTAATTGTACAGGCGTCTCTTGGAAACGACGCCGGAATAGTTGGCGCAGCAATGCTTGGAAAAGGAGTGTAGATAATATTGCGGCATATAGAAAAAGTTTTTATTGATGGCATAAAAAAGGAAAGAATTAAATTCAACGAACCTATGAGCAATCATACATCATTTAAAACCGGAGGAAATGCGGATATTTTCTTAACGCCGGCTACTAAAGAGGAAATTGTTTTTTGTATTGAAAAATGTATAGAAGAAAAAATACCATATACTATAATTGGAAACGGAAGTAATTTACTTGTAAGGGATAAAGGAATAAGGGGCGCTGTAATTCAGATAGGAAATAATTACGGAAATATAATGAAAAATGATGAAATAATTACCGTGCAAAGCGGCGCTATGTTATCGAAAATAGGAAATTATGCTCTTGAAAATTCATTAGAAGGATTTGAGTTTGCTTCTGGAATACCGGGAACATTGGGAGGAGCATTGACAATGAATGCCGGAGCTTACGGTGGTGAAATGAAAGATATTGTGGAAACCGTAACTGCTTATAAAGACGGAAATGTAATTGAATTAAAAAATAAAGATTGTCTTTTTGGATATAGGACGAGTTTGTTTTTAAAAGGCAAATATGTATTGCTAAAGGCAAATATAAAGCTTAAAAAAGGTATATATAAAGAAATTGAGAAAAAAATGAAGGACCTTATGAACAGACGAATTGAAAAACAGCCTTTAAATCTTCCAAGTGCCGGAAGTACATTTAAAAGACCAGAGGGTTATTTTGCCGGAAAACTTATAATGGACTCAGGATTGAAAGGATTTTCAATAGGAGGAGCTCAAGTTAGTGAAAAACACTGCGGCTTTATTGTAAATAAGGGTGGAGCAAGTTCAAAAGATATAGAGGAATTAATTGAGTATGTAAAAAATAATGTATACAGCAAATTTAATGTTATGCTTGAAACAGAAGTTAGAATAATAGGCGAATAATTAAAGAAGGTGGCAATTATGCAATGCGTTGTATTAACAGGTATGTCGGGAGCTGGAAAAAGTACAGTATTAAAATTTCTTGAAGACATAGGTTTTTTTTGTGTAGATAATTTACCGCCATCATTAATACCTAAGTTTATTGAACTTTGCAGCAAGTCTGAAATGGATATAAATAAAATTGCTTTGGGAATAGATATAAGAGGCGGAAAGCTTTTTGATGATTTATTTAGCTGTATTTCTGAAATACAAAATGAAAATAATAAATTCAGTATTTTATTTCTTGACGCATCCAACGACGTGCTTGTAAAAAGATTTAAAGAATCAAGAAGAAATCACCCTCTTTCAAAAGGAGGAGAAAGATTAATTGCTGGAATAATGCGTGAAAGAGAACTTTTAAGCGAAGTAAAGGAAAAAGCTGATTATATTATCGATACAAGCTATATACTTTCAAGGCAGCTTAAAGAAAAAATAAATGATATTTTTATTGATAACAAAGATTTTGAAAGTCTCATGGTTACAGTACTGTCTTTTGGTTTTAAATATGGAATACCAAGTGACTCAGATTTAGTTTTTGATGTAAGATTTATACCTAACCCATTTTATATAGACGACCTTAAAAAACTTACCGGAAATGATATGGAAGTAAGAGACTATGTTTTAAGCTGGGAAGAAAGTCAAATGTTTTTAGATAAACTTGAAGACATGATATTATTTTTAATTCCAAATTATATAAAAGAAGGAAAAAATCAGCTTGTTATTTCAATTGGATGTACAGGCGGAAAACATAGGTCGGTAACACTTGCTAATGAACTTTATATGAAACTTAAAAAATATGGACATAGCGTTGTAATAAACCATAGAGATATTGACAAGGACGCAAAAAGGTAGTAATATATGAAAGTATGGTTTTAATTTTTCTACCGTTAAAAGCGGGGTGGAGTTATGTCATTTTCTGCCGATGTCAAAAACGAGCTTTTTAATTTTTATGAAAATAACAGGCATTGCAGTTTGGCGGAACTTTCTGCTTACCTGAGTTTAAATGGCTGCGTAAAAAAGCTTAACAAAGGATATATTTTAAGGATTGCCTCAGAAAATTATAATCTAATGATTAAATGCGCAAAACTTTTAAAATTTGTATTTGACGTAAATATGGAATTTGGAGTCAAAACTCTTTTTTTAAGTAAAAAAAGATTAAGAATATATTCAATATATTTATATAATTATAATAGTGTTAAAGATATTCTTATATCAGCCGGACTTTTTAACAATTATGGATTATTTGAACCAAAAATCAATAATATTGTTGTAAGTGCCGTATGCTGTAAGCGTGCTTATATAAGAGGTGCATTTTTATGTATTGGTTCATTATGCAATCCTGAAAAGACTTATCATCTTGAGTTTGTAACTGGAAACTTAAATTATGCAAATCAGCTCAAAAATATTATAAACAGCTTTGAGATTGATTCAAAGGTAATAAAAAGAAAAAAGCACTTTGTAGTTTATATTAAAGAAGGCGAACAGATAGTTGACCTTCTTAATGTTATGTCAGCTCACAAGTCGCTTTTAGATTTGGAAAATGTTAGGATAATTAAAGGTGTAAGGAATAACATAAACAGAATTGTAAATTGTGAAACAGCTAACTTAAATAAAATAGTATCAGCTTCAATTAAACAGCAAAAGGATATTAAATATATAAAAGACACTGTTGGTCTTTCATATTTATCTAATCCTTTGAGAGAAGTAGCTGAACTTAGACTTAATTATCCTGATTTGAGTTTAAAAGAACTTGGAGAAACATTAAACCCGCCTGTGGGCAAATCTGGCATTAATCATAGGTTAAAAAAAATTAGTAATATAGCAGAGAAATTGAGGAGGATTTAAAAAAAATGGTAGAAAAAAAAGTGAAGGTTGTTTCCGGAAATGATGTGTCAAGGCAAGCTGCTTTATTTGTTCAGACAGCAAACAAATTTTCAAGTAACGTAAGAATTAAAATGGATAATAAGATTATTAACGCAAAAAGCCTTATGGGAATAATCTCACTTGGCTCATTTAATAGTCACGACGTTATTATTATAACAGATGGTGACGATGAAAATGACGCTGCTGAAGAATTAAAGGAATTTTTAACTCAATATTAAACATATTTATTGTATGTAAAATTATGTTACATATCAAATCTTTAATAGTTTTTTAAAGATATTTTTAAAGGCTGTATAAAAGAATTTTTTATACAGCCTTTATATATTTTTATTTAAAACTTATTTTAACCAATGGAAATCATAAGCTATTCGTATTTTTGCTTTGCAAAAATGCGAATAGCCTTTTACTTGTGTTTAATATAAATATTTATTCTACTCGCTGACATAATTATATACAATAACAGGGTCTCCTTTTGATATATAAGAATAAAGTTCTTTTGCAACATCGGGAGGAAGATTTATACAGCCATGCGAACCATGTGTAAGATACCTTTTTTCCCCAAAAGACGTTTGCCATGAAGCGTCATGAAAACCTATATCCATATTAAACGGCATCCAATATTTAACAGGAGTTTGATAATTTTCCCCTCTCAAAACGGCATCTGTTTCTTTATATGTAATTGAATAAGTTCCTGTTGGTGTAGCGTGATTTGTTGAAGGTTTCCCTGATACAAAATCAGACTCTAAAACTTTCTTTCCGTCTTTATAAAAAAACATATGCTGCATGCCTAAATTAACTTCTGCATATGTGTTTCCTATATCATCAATTCCATAACCAAAAGCTTTTTGAAAATAAACAGGCTCTTTTACAATATCTTTTCCATCTTTAATAGCTGCAATAAGAGAATCGCTTTCAGCAGCTTTATTTAGCCACCAGCCATAATCCCCTCCCGAAACTGTTACAATATGAGAATCATAACTTGTTTTAAAATTTCTTTTTATTCCAAAAGTGTTATAAGTTTTTGCAAGATATTGAACAAAATCATCAACCTTCTTTTTATCAAAACTAACCTCACCAGTATCATTTATAATAATCCAATCCTTTATCTTTTCATGGTCAACAACTTCTACTTTATCTCCAAAATTATATGTAATTTTAACTAACGCATAGTTATTCATAACTTCTTCAGATTTTTTAAGTTCTTCACTATCGGCTTTAACTTCAGCATTTATATAAAGATTTTTTTCATCAAGATCAATATTTGGAGTGAGATTTTTAATAGAATTTATAATCTCCGATTTTGCTTTATCAATATCAACTGTTGTACCATTATTTTCTTTTACTATCTCAAATTTTTTATTATTTTCATTGTATTCTACAGATGCATTTATAGGAGATATCATCATTTCTTTATTAAAACATTCAAGTGTGTTCAGTTTTTCATTTAGTTTTTCCTCATCATATGAGATATTAAAATCTACACTATTATCATCATGTTTTAAAATATATAAACCCCATTTATAAGGGTTTTGTTCATTTTTTATTTTCTCTATACTATCGCCTATATCTGTTTTTATATCAATTTCTTGTGACTTTATAATTTCTTCTTTATCATTTCTTTGACTTATTGTTAATGTATAATTATTAATGTTTTTCAAAAAAAGCTCTTTAGTTTGCTCAACTGTTTTACCTGAGCAGTCAATATTATTTATAAAAGTTCCAAAACAAAACTTATCCTTAAAAAATAAAGACATAACTGAATAGACTATAAATACTGTCAATAAAAATATTATTAAAATTAAAATAAAAGCTTTAAAATAAAATAATTTTGATTTTTCTGTAATCACGTCTTCTGATATTTGTCTTTCATAATTTGTCATTTTTCATTACAATCCTTTCATCTGTTAACTATTTATTATATAAAACTAATAGTATTAACAATTGTCGTTTTATTTTATCAAACTAAAATAATTATAACATTTTATAAAATATAAACAACACATTTTTTAAGTAAAGTTATTACAATTTTATATCATTTAATTTAATTTTATGACACATTTTTAATATTAAAAATTTATTACAGCATATATAAAAATTCTATTATTTCAAAAATTTATATTAATTTTATTTGATTATAGCTTTATAAAATAAAAACAAATATCAAATTAAAAAAAAGCCTGTAACCGCTAATAAAAAAACAGTTACAGGCTAACCAAAATAAATATTAAACATATTATACAATATTTTAACTTAAATTTCAACAAAAAAATTTATTTTTTTTATATTTTCATAGACAGTGAAATTCTATTTTTATTTTTATCAATACTTAATACTTTTACATCTATTATATCTCCTACGCTTACAACCTCAAGAGGATGCTTTATAAATTTATCGGTAAGCTGTGAAATATGAATAAGCCCATCCTGATGTACGCCAATATCAACAAATAACCCAAAATCAATAACATTTCTTACAGTTCCCTTTAAAATCATACCTTCTTCTAAATCATCAATAGATAATATATCATTTCTTAAAATAGGTTTAGGCATTTCATCACGAGGATCACGACCAGGTTTTTCAAGTTCTTTAATAATATCAATTAGCGTTGGAGTACCTATTCCTATTTCTTCAGCTAAAGAATTTATATTTTCTATTTTAGATGATATACCTTTAATTTTATTATTTTTTACATCTTCATATGTATACCCAAGTTTATTTATAAGTTTATCAACAGCATCGTAAGATTCAGGATGAACTCCAGTTTTATCAAGTGTATTGTCTCCATCTGTAATCCTTAAAAATCCGGCGCTTTGCTCAAAAGCTTTAGGTCCAAGTTTTTTGACTTTTAAAAGCTGTCTTCTGTTTTCAAACTTTCCGTTTTCTTCCCTGTAACTAATTATACTTTTGGCTATGGAACTTGTTACGCCTGATACATATGATAATAATGACGCAGACGCCGTATTTAAGTCTACTCCAACACTATTTACACAATCTTCAACAACATCGCTTAAAACCATTCCAAGACGTTTTTGATTCATATCATGTTGATATTGTCCTACACCAATACTTTTTGGCTCTATTTTAACAAGTTCGGCAAGCGGGTCTTGAAGTCTTCTTCCTATACTAACAGCGCTTCTTAATGCTACATCATATTCCGGAAACTCATCTGCTCCAAGTTTTGACGCCGAATACACAGAAGCTCCCGCTTCATTTACTATTACATAATAAATCTTTCTATCAATCTCTTTTATCATATCAACTGTAAACATCTCTGTTTCTCTTGAAGCTGTTCCGTTTCCAATTGCTATAAGTTCAACATTAAATTTCTTTATTAAAGGTATAAGCTTTTCTTTTGATTCTTCAATTTTATTTTTTGGAGGTGTAGGGTAAACTACATCTGTCGTAAGAACTTTTCCAGTTCCGTCAATAACAGCCACTTTACAGCCTGTTCTAAATCCGGGATCTAATGCAAGAACAACTTTATTCTTAATAGGAGGCTGTAAAAGAAGCTGCTTTAAATTTTGCCCAAAAACTTTAATAGCACCTTCTTCAGCTTTTTGTGTAATATCATTTCTTATCTCACGTTCTATTGACGGTTCTATTAATCTTTTATAACTGTCATCAATTATATTACAAATAATATTTTCAGTATATTTATTGTTTTTAGAAATTAACTTATTAAGCTTTTTATAAATATCATCAATAGGAGAGTCAATTTTTACGTTTAAAAATCCTTCTTTCTCTCCTCTGTTTAAAGCTAATACCCTATGTCCGGCAATACGTTTTACAGGTTCTTTAAAATCATAGTACATTTCATAAACCGATTCAACATTTTCTTTTGAGCATTTTGAAACAATAATACCATTTTTAAAAGTTTCCTTTCTTATCATATTTCTATAATCGGCATTATCTGATATTATTTCGGCAATTATATCCATTGCTCCTTTTAACGCATCTTCAGCCGTAGGAACTTCATTTTCTTCATTTACATACTCTGATGCTATATTTATTATATCTTCTTTAACTTCCTGTTTAAAAATTATGTCAGCCAAAGGCTCAAGTCCTCTTTGTTTAGCTACTGTTGCCCTTGTTTTTCTCTTTGGTCTAAATGGTCTGTATATATCGTCAATTTCCGTAATTGTTTCAGCTAATTCAAGCTTTTTCTCAATTTCTGGCGTCAGCTTTTCAAGTTCTGAAATAAGCCCTTTAACTTGTTCTCTTTTTTCTTCAAGATTTCTTAAATAAACTAATCTATCGTAAAATTCTCTTAATATTTGGTCATCTAAAGACCCTGTCATTTCTTTTCTATATCTTGCTATAAAAGGAATAGTATTTCCATCATCTATAAGCTTTATTGTATTTTCAACCTGAAAATCTTTAAGCTTAAACTCCTCTTTCATTTTATTAAATATATTCATTTTTTATTTACCTCTTCTTAAAGTTTTTTAAACGCTATAATTTTTAAATTATCTTTGTATATTCCAACAACAGAAACAGAAGTTTCTTTTTCTGTTATATCAATTATTCCATAACTGCAACAATCACAATTTCTTGGAAATGAAATACTTCCGGGATTCATTATAACAGTATTTGAAAACTTAATACATATAGGAGTATGAGTGTGCCCACATAAACAAATATCAGCCTTTTTTTCTTCAGCGGCATAGGAAAGTTTTACATAACTGCTTTTAACATTATATTTATGTCCATGCGTTAAAAAAATATTTTTTCCTTCTAAACAAACCAATTTTTCATCCGGAATTGTACAAGCATAATCACAGTTTCCTCTTACATTTATAAAAGGTATAGTTTTATATTTTTCACTTAGACAATAGGCATCTTCATAATAATCCCCTAAATGTATAACCATATCAATTTTTTCACTTAAAAGCTCAATTATATAACATGCGTTTTCAATTTTTCCGTGAGAATCGCTTATAACAAGTGCTTTCATAGGCTTTTCTCCATAATATCATTAAGCTTTTTTTTCATTTTCCTTAATGCTTTTCCTCTATGACTTATTTCATTTTTTTCATCCATAGAAAGCTCTGCTGTTGTCTTTTTTCTTTCCGGCAAATAAAATATAGGGTCATAACCAAATCCATTTACACCTTTAATATCATACCCTATAATACCTTCTATTGTCTCTCTAACAGTAACTGTTCCATAATCGGGAATTGATGCCGCAATAACACATACAAACCTTGCTGTTCTTTTATCTTCTTCAACTCCTTCTAAAAGTTCTAATATTTTTTTATTCTTCACTTCATAAGGTGTGTTTTCACCCATATATCTTGCTGAATATATTCCCGGAGCTTTATCAAGATAATCTATCTCTAATCCTGAATCATCAGCTAATACAATTTCATTACATTGTCTCATTACAGAACATGCCTTTTTCAAAGCGTTTTCTTCAAATGTTTTTCCATCCTCAATAATTTCAATATCAATTCCAGCATCTTCTATTGATAAAATTTCATATTTGTCAGACATTATTTTTTTTATTTCTTTAAGTTTACCTTTGTTTTTTGTAGCAAATATTATCTTTGTATTTTTCATATTAATACCTCTTTTGTTTAAAATAGTAATAAATTGTATTATAAACTTTATTATATAGTTTAACACAAAATTTTTATTATTGAAAATATTTTTAAACAAAATAAATATTTTTTTAAATTTTTATAAACTTATACTAAAACCGTTTAATCTGTAAATAAAAATTTAAAATAAGCCTTTTATAACAAAGTTTTTGATACAGCGCAAATGTCATATTTAGAATAATATAAGTTTTCCGCTTTAATTTTAAATGGAAATAAAAAAATAACAATTATAAAAATCAAAATAATTTTAGCCTTTAAACTCATAAAAACACCTCTTAAAATTATTTACATATATTAGAGTAGTGTATCTAAGAACTTTATATATGCTCTAACTATCTGAAAACTTATAATTATGGATTCTCTATAAAAATTTTATTTTAATAAGAGAGTGTATACAAGTTTTTTTATAGGTAAAATTATTTCATTATATTTCAAAAATGAACTAAAAAACCCTTTAATCACAATATAGCCCTAAATGAATTATATAAATTAAGTGTTCCATACCCCCAAATATAATTAGGATAAGTTTCTCCCTGTCTTCTATCAGCTCCTTGTATAAAATATGTTGTTGCCGTAGTTGAATTTAAACTCGGGTCGTTTCCTTTAACAATAGCCCACTCAAGAAGTAATGCCGACGCTCCTGTGTTAATTGAACATGCTACACTTGTTCCTGTCCTTTCCTCCATACCATATATACCTTCGCTTTCCACTGAAACACCCGGAACACATATGGTAGGACGTGAGTACAAATAACGTCCGGGTCCTCGTCCCGAACCTATATAAATAGCATTATCCATATCATTATAAGCTCCTATTGCTACTATATTAAAACTTGTAGACGGTATAGTTACTGTATAAAACGGGTCAGGAGTTAAAAAAACCGTATCATTGTTAATAAATTGAGAAATAGGAAGCCATGCATGCATTATTCCGGTAGTAACATAATCCCCCCAAACTCTTATAATCCAAATCCCCGAAATAGGCGCTATAAATGTAATGCCTACTCTAAAATCAATTCCTATTTTTGAGTAGTTTACAATTATTTTTGAATTTCCAAAATTCAAACTTATTTCTTGATTATAATTAATTATAGGCTGTATACGTCTTATTTCTTCTCCTAAAGGCGTTATAATAGAAACAGAAATTCTATCCGGAATATATGCGTATATTCCTAAATCAAATCCTTTTTCATTTTCTCCGACTTTTATTTCTATATCCTTTGGTTCACTTTCTAATGAAGAAATTTCAGAGGAGAAATGATGTCCGGCATTTGCTTCATTTCCAACCGCAATTGATATAACCGTTCCTGAATTATTTGCAAAATCTGAAATACATGTTTCAAATATAGACCTTCCGCTATGTCCTCCCTCATTTGTTCCAAGTCCGATACATATAGAAACAGGACGCTTTGACTCACTTGATTTTGAATATATATAGCTTAAAGCCTGTAATATATCATTTGATTGGTATGCGTCTGCAGAATTAAAAATCGCTTTGCTTTCTCTTAAATATTGTTTTGCCGGTTTAAGCTTTACAATAACCAATTCGGAATCCGGAGCTGCTCCAACTATCTCTCCTTCATCATTTTGCCTTCCTGCTGCAAGAGATGCCATATAAGTCCCATGTCCATTCTCATCATTTGAAGGAACAATTGAAAATGGATTATCACTTTTAAGAGCTTCGTTTATCTGCTCCTTAGTATACTCTGTTCCATAACAATAACCATTTGGGCTTTGTCCGCTTATGCTCTGATCCCATATACTGTAAATTTTTGTTGTTCCATCTTCATATAGAAAAGGTTTTTTTCTGTAATCTATTCCAGTATCAATAATTCCTATTAAAACTCCTTGTCCTCTAAGCGCTAAATACGGCTGATTTCTTACATCAAGTATTTTTGTAGCTTCAAATGCACTTATATCCATTAATCCGCAAAGAGATGGTATTTCAATAACAATTTTTGAACCTATCGCATTATAAAATCTGTAATAGTCATCTTTATGAACATATATAACAGCATAATTACTATTTATTATTCTGCAATATTTAATATAAGAACTAACTGAAAATATATCCTCTTTGTATAAACTATAACGAACTAAAAAATCATAGTAATCATTTGAAAATATTGCTTCTTCAATATCATTAGAATTATTTTCGTTAATATCTTCATTATTGCCATCATCATTATATTGCATAATTGCTGCGTAATTAGGTTCTCTTTGTATTATATTGTTTATACTGTTTTGAACACACAAAGCTCCATACCCCCATTCTTTATTTGGATAAATAATATAATTTTCTCTTTTTGCTCCCATTCTTAAATAAGCTTTTAACTTTTGTCCATATAAAAAAGGAGAGTTGCCTCTTACAATTCCCCATTCCATTAAAAGAGCGCATGAACCTGTTACATGAGGAGCTGCCATACTTGTTCCTGACATTGAAGAATATCCTCCGCCAGAAACCGGTGCTGTAATTTCAACTGCCGGCGCTACAATATCCGGTTTAACCATTTCATACATTCTTGTAAATCCTCTTCCTGAAAAATCAGCCACAGAATTTGTAAGAGAGTTATAACCTCCTACCGTAATTACATTTTGCGCTGTTGACGGAATTGTAAGCGTAGTATTTACATCTGGACGCAAAAACGCCGTTTCACTTGTTACAGCTTCATTTACAGGCAGCCATATATCAAATTCACCGTCTACAATTTCAACTCCATAAACTTTAAATATCCAAACTCCTTGGCTTAAATTACGGTTCGTACTTGATATCTCAACAAATATCTCCTCATCTAAACTATATGGCGTTGGTCTGCCAAAATTAATAAATAATTGCACATTTCCAAAAGAGTGCCTTATATTATTATAATTAAACTGTATTATTCCACTTGTTTCACCAGAAGGTGTTATAATTTCTATGTTCATCCTATCAGCGGAATTTTTCCATAAATAACTTGTAATTGTTCTAACATTGCCAGGTGTCGCAAATTCAGCCTCATTTATTCCCCCATTCTCTACCCTGTTTCTGTAATGATGACCGGCACTTCCTTCATTTCCGCTTGCGACACATATAGCACATTTCCATGTATCGCTTATTTGGTTAATATATGTTTCAAATAATGAATCCCCGCTATGAGAGCCATCATTTGTACCATAACTTATATTTATTGCTACTGGCATATTAAGCTGTATGGATTTATCAATAACATATTTTATTGCTCTCATTATCTCAGTTGTTCTTGCAAAAGATTCTCTGCCTGTATTTCCTAAAGCTACTACTATTATATCACTTTCACTTGCTATTCCCTCATAATTTCCACGGCTTGCCCTGCCGTTTCCTGCCGCAATTCCGGCTACATGCGTACCATGATTTGAAGGGTCTGTAACAGGAACTAATGAAAAAGGATTGCTGTTTTGCAATGCTTCGTCAATTTGTTTTTTGTCATATTGAACTCCCTCATAAAAGCCTTCCGGCGGTGTTCCATTACCTCTTTGATCCCACATATAAATAATTCTTGTTGTTCCGTCAGCATTTCTAAAATCAGGATGTGTATAATCAATTCCAGAATCTATTACAGCAACTATAACTCCTTTTCCTGTTAATCCTTCTTCATTTTTATCTTTTACACTTCTTATACATGATTGACGCAACGAATTATTAAGCATAAAAAAAAGCTTCCTCGGCCTTTCAATATACTCAATTTGACTAAAGCCAGCAAGAAGCCTTATTTTATATTCTTCTAAAGTAATAATAGCGTAGCCTGAAGATAAAAATTCAACTTGAACATTTAAATCTTCTGCTATTTTTTCTAAATCTCCATTATATTTCACAATTACTTCCCATGTATTTGTTACAGGATTAAAACCAGTAGAAATATTACTTTCCATAAGTTCTGAATTACTCATATTTACTGCTGCATTTAAACTGCTATCGGTTTTAGGAATGTCGGATGCCAAATTAAAACACCTCTTTAATTATACTGCTATATTAATAATATGAATATTTTTTTTATTTTGTGCTTGTCATTTATTCTAATAACAAACTTACAATATGTACAAATTTACCGTCTGAAAAATCACAAAAGTTATTTCCATTATATTTTTTTGCTATATTATCTATTATTTTCATACCAATACCATGTGATTTTTTATTGTTTTTCATAGTTGTCTCAGAAAAACAACTGCATTCGTTTTCTGTCATTATAATCAAATAACCATGTTTTTTATACATTTTAAAAATTATAAAGTCGACCTTTTCCCTAATACACGCTTCCACAGCATTATCAATTAAATTAAATATAACACTGCATAAATCTACATCATCTATTTTTACATCTAATTGCTTTATAATAGAATATTCAATTTTTATACCATTATTTTCAGCATACTCCTTTTTTTCAAATAATAAAGCATCTACAACTATATTATCACAAAAAGTAATATTTTCCACTTTATAAAAACCTGTTTGATAACTTTTAATATAATCTTGTAATTTATCATAATACCCAAGATTAAACATTGTTTTTATAATATTAATATTATTATTATAATCATGTTTAAATTTTCTCAGTTCAAAATATTCTTTTTGATACTTCCTAATCTGTTTTTGCTGAGATTTTATTTGCTGTGTTAAAAAGTCCGTCTTTTTTTTATTATTTAAACAATCCAAAACTAAAATTGATAACAAGCCTAACGACATTGCAATCATAATAATATAAATTATATAATTAAAATCTAAATTCTGTCTGAATATAATTGATACAATAAAAAAACAAAATAAAATCATTAAATGACAAATAATAATTATTAAAAAATAATTTAAAGTTGTATTACTTAAATTTTTTAACATAACAATTATATGTATATAAAAAAATAAATATATAAACAGTAAAATAATAAAAATATAAATGTTTTCAAATAAATCTATTAAATATATAACAAAAATATTAAATACAAAAAAAACAGTCAATATTGTAACTGCTATCTTAAAATTATAATTACTCCTAAACAAATTCGCTAAAAAACAATAAATCAGAATATAATTTATAAAACTTGAGACATATAAATCAGCATTCATATTTCTCTCCATAAAATCATTGAAATTTTATTATTTACATTTTTTAAATATCTTCTGCTTACATTTATACTTTCATTGTTATTCAAATATATACATCTTGATTTGAATTTCACCATTTTTGTTATATTAACAATAAAACTTTGATGACATCTTATAAATATGTCTTTCTGTCTTTCTGTCAGCATATTTTCAATATCCGAAAGTTTAAAATATTTTAAAATCTTAGTTTCTCCCTCATCCATATATATATTTATATTTCTACCTTTACTCTCAAAATATAAAACCTTACTTAAATCTATTGTAACAAAAGTATTTCTAAACTCAATAGTCATATTGTCAAACTGCTTTTTTTTTGCAGCTTTAATAACAGCGTTTTTTAAAATATTCATTTTAATAGGTTTGGTAATAAAATAAATATGCTCTGCTTCATATACATACTCATGATATTCAGCATAACCTGACATAAATATGATTGATACTTTTGGAAGTTTCTTATTAATTTCTTTTGCAACTTCTATTCCATTTCCCTTTTTTAATTTTATATCAAGAATAACAATATCGACAGAATTACTTAATATAAATTCAATTAAAGCAGATTCATCTTGAAAAATATAAACCTCGTTATGTTCTTTAAATAAATAATCAATACAACTTTTTATCAAAGTCAACTGAGTATAATCATCATCACATATTACAATATTCATAACCCACCTCTAATTAAAATTTATATACAAATTATAACATATTTTTTTAAAAATAGCTATTTTGTTTCAAAATTGCCATATAAATTGTCAAAATTGGCAATTAAAAAGTGACGGCTAATTTTAGTCAAATACATTATTGCTTATATATAAATAAGTAATACTCAAAAAAATACACAAAAATAACGAAAACAAAATCGTTATTTTTTAAACTGATTTTATTTTCGCTACTTTTTCATATATTTCAATTTCTAAAAAAATATAATAACAAGATAATACTCTCTTTTTGCATTTCCTTTGACAAATGTGTAATTCTTTATTCCTAAATACTAACAAATTAAACAGCATTTATAAAACTAATTTTCAGACTCAACAGGCATTACAAAATTAGAGTCAAGCGATTTTTTTAAAATTATTGCAGCATCTAAAGCAGTTAATTTTCTATCACCATTAACATCAGCATATTTCATATAATCAGTTATTCTTTTTTCTATTGGCAATTCATAACTGCTATTTAATACCTTTTGAAGTACCAAAGCAGCATCATTAACAGTTATTCCTTTTTTATCATCAACATCACCAAATTTAATATCAGATAAATCATACTTACTAAATTTTATTTCTTTAACAGCAACTTCTGAAACTTTATTATTAACAAAAATTATTGCTTTAATTGTAATAGTTTCATTTGCTCCGCTTATTTCAAATGGTTTAGTATATTCGTTAGAATTTAATGTAGGTTCAGAGCCATTTGTAGTATAATAGATTTTTGCGTTTTCTTCGTTTGTTTTAATTGAAACACTTACTTTTTCATCGTTTTTAGGTTCAAGTTCACTTGCTATTATTTCAGGTTTATTGATATTACTTTCAGTTTTAGTAGTAGTTTCTGTTATTGTTTCTGTGGTAGTTTCAGTACTTGTTTCTGTTTCAGTGCCATATTCGTTATAATGTATCGTTATTTTTTGAAGTGCTGCATTAACATCACCCATTTTTCTTATTTTGTTCCACTGTTCTTCATCTCCGCTAAAATATATATCTTTTAATTGAGGACAAGACGAAAATGCAGCCATCCCTATTTCCGTTATACTATCTGGAATACTAAGTTTAGTTAGATTAGAACAAGATGCAAATGCTTGATTTCCAATGCTTTCTGCACCTTGTGGAATATTTAAACTATAAAGCGTTCCACAAATTTGAAACATGCCTTCACCAATACGGTCAATTTTCTTTGGCAAAGTTACATTAAAAAGCCTGTAACATTGAGAGAACATATTATCACCCAATATTACTGTTTTATCATCATCGCCATGAGCAAATATTGCACTTTTCATATTATCGCAGCCCATAAATGTTCCAGCGCCAACCGATTCAACACTAACAGGCAGATAAATAGATGTAAGTTCTCTGCAGCCACGAAATGTAGATTCGCCAATGGTCTTTACACCATTTAAAATAGTAACTGAACTAAGATTCGAACATTCACGAAAAGCACTGTTATTTATAGTTTCCACATTATTTGGAATTGTTGTTGAAATAATCTGAGAATTGCGAAACGCATTAACACCTATTGTTTTTACACTGTCTGGAATAGTCAAACTAAGAGCCTTGCTGTTATAAAAAGCATTATCGCCTATACTGGTAACTCCATCCTCAATAACAATTTTAAGTATTTTGTCTATATAATCATTCCAAGGGCGCTCTGTAAATTCGCTGAAATTAGGCATATCACCGTTTCCGGAAATAGTAAGCGTACCCGATTTTGTAAGTTTCCAGTTAAGAGTTTGGTTAAGAATTCCTTCTCCTCCTTCAATTGGGTCGTTGGCAGTAGGGTCATCTGAAGGGATATATCCTTCCGGATAACGAGTAATAAGACAATTTGCTGATTCAACTGCATCTTTTGACATTGAACGTCCCCAATGTACAGAACTGTTATAGTTTCCTTCAGCAATAATTACACCTGTATCACTTACCTGAAGCACAATTACAGTATGGGAATAATTGTCTACTCGTAAAATATCTCCGACTTTTACATCCGAAAGTTTAAAATTTGTAATCATCCTTGCCGGCAAATTGTCGAATGCTGCATCACTAAGAAGAAAAGCAAAAGCTACACATCCCACACCAGAATTTACTCCTTCAATTTTTCCGCCTTTCCAAGTATATGAATTGCTGAGTGAATAAGGTGTAGAGTTAGTCCAAGTCATTCCTTCTTGATACTTTGTTTGCAAAGCAGTCATACGCTCATAGGCTTCTTGATATGTAGGAATATTTACTTCATTGTAGAGAATCGGTTCATCTACAAATTTTTCTGCAAAAAAATTCTCTTGCTGTGCAGAGTTTTTCTGCCATGCGTGTACACTTGATATGGCAGAAATACATAAACATAATGCTAAAACAGTCGAAAGGATTTGCTTTTTCAATTTTTTACAACCTCCAATAAATTTTATTCAATACAGTAAATGCTATATTATAATATATACATTTTCTGCCTTTTTTTGAGTATATCTCTAATATCTTGTTTTGTCAACTTTTCAAACATATAGATTATGTAAATCAATTTTTATACATAACTTTTATTAAAAAATTACAATACAAATAATATTTAAAACTTATAATAATAAAAGCACAGCAATTCTGCTATTTAAAAGCAGTTTGCCGTGCCTTTTTATATTTCGTATCTTTTTATAAGTTCATCAGCAATTTTTCTATAAACAGGCAAATCAATTCCAAACTTTTCTGCCTTAAATAAAACATCTAAAATTAAGCCGTCCATTTCTGTGCGTTCTCCTTTTTTTAAATCTTTTTGAAAAGCAGATGTCATATTAGGAAGTAAAGTAGAAAGTATATCTAAATTTTTCTTTACAATATCATCTTTAAGATTTATACCTTCTGCTTTTGCTACTTTTTCAACTTCTTTAATAAGTTCAATAAAAGTATCCCGAGGCTCTCCTTTTAACTGAAGCTGTCCAGCGTTAACATCGAAATAAGCACCTACCGCCGACATTGGAGATACAAAAGAAAACTTTTTAAAAACATCTTCATTTATGTTCTTTGAAATTTTTGTTTCTATTCCACTTTCAAGAAGGTCATATTTAATTTCTTTTAAAAGAGGTAACAATTCTTTCCTTTCTCTGTTTTTTAAATCGTTTTCTCTTATACCATACACAATTTTAAATAAATCACTTCTTTGAGTAATTTCTCCATAGTTAGAAATATCAGAAGCTATATATATACAACTTCCCAAAGAAATAATCTCAGCTTTAATTTTCTCAGCAATACGTGTTGCCCACCCAAATGCGTTCATAATAGGTATGACAACAGTATCTTTATGTGCTGCCTTTTCAATATATGGCAATATATCGTCAATAGAATAACATTTAACACAAACAAATATAACATCAGCTTTATCATCGTAAAAATCACCTTTAACAGCTTTTGCGTTTTTTATATGAAGTTTTCCTTTTGGGGACAATACCAAAAGCCCACGTTGTTCAATTGCCTCTAAGTGTTTTCCCCTTGCAATAAATGTAACGTCTTTACCGGCATTTGCAAGGAAACCGCCAATACTTCCGCCTGTACCGCCGGCACCTATAATTAAATATTTCATATGTTATAAAACTCCTTCCATTAATTTCAAGAAATATTTATATAATAGTAATATAAAAATGACCTTTTTGCTTACTAAAATTATTTTTTTATATATGTTAAATGTTGTATAAAAATTCTATATAAACTACCAAAACTTCATAAATTTTTAATTGTTAAAAAATTACGAAAAATAAAACGAACACAAATCAATTTTGTTTTACTTTTTTTATAATTTTTTATATATATTTTAGTTTTAAGACAGCTTTTAATTAATATATTATACCATATAAACTTAAAATTACAAGTAGACTTGTATACTTCATTTAATATCTGAAACTCCCACGCTTAAAAGCGTGGGGTTCTTGTGTACTGATGAACGGTTTATATATCTTACACTTTCTTTTTAAATAAAGATGCTTGGGATATATATTAAATTCATTTCCATAAGACTTTCACTATCAAGAATACCTTCATATCCATTATCGATAGTATAAGGCTCGTTTCAAAACCTTTTTATTTATATTTTCAAATTCCTATACTTGCTGGGATTTTTATATGTTTGCTTTTTAATTGTTTTAATCTTTCTATTTCTTTATTGTGTATTTCTAAAAAATCATCAAATTGTTCATTACATCTGTTTCTGTTTATTTTTTCTCCTTTTGAATCTGTATTTTTTATCAAAAAGCTTGAATATAAATCTCTTTGAATATGTATCTCTTTATTTTTATAATTAAAAATATTCCATCTTTCTTTTAATTCTTTTTTTATATATTCATTTGTCAGATGATTGTATTGACTGCATTTTGTTTTTTGAGTATTAATTTCTATATATACTCCGCCTTTTGCTGTTATTTTATTTTTTATTATATTTAAAAACATAGCTGGCGCTTTGTTTGCTATTGATTTTCCAAAACGCTTTTTCTTATTAAATTTTTTTGTTTTTTCATTTGTTGTTGTTTCTTTAGATTTTCTCTGCAAACCTTTATAACTTATTTTTTCAGTTTTTATTATACTGCATTTGGATATTATTTTATTTGCTAAAATATTATGTTCTAATTTCCTTATATCGGCTTGTTTTCTTTGTATGCCTTTCAGTTTATTTTTTGCTTTTAAATATTTTTTTGAAGTTTTCCATATAAGTTTTATGTCTCGTTTAACAGTATCGTCTTCATTGAAATTTTTAGGATTATTAATACGTCTGCTTCTATCCATATATCTTTGTATTTTTCTTTTCTCATTTTCTATATTTTGTATTCTTGGACACAATTCTATTAACTTACATTCTGTATCTGCTGTATATGCCATTGTTTGTGTTCCATTATCTATACCACACTCTCCTTTTCCTATATCATTTTTTATACTTCCGTCTTTATTATATTTTAAAGGCGGAACTCCCTCTAATATTAGCTGAAGTATGTATTTATATTTTCCTCTTATAAACTTTCTTACAATCCTGCAATAACAAATTTTATTCTCTAATGCTTTTGTTTCATAATCATTTAATTCAGATTGTACTTTAATGTTCAAACCTTGGAATTTAAATATATTGTTTTTAACATCATAAATAATTCCTGTTTTATTATTTTTATTTTCTAGAGAATTAAGAGGTTTATTATATGATTTAAAATATATCTTTTTGTCGTTTCCAAAAAATATTTTTTCATATGACTGCCATACTTGGTCTGCTGTTTTTTGCGCTATATGAGAATTAATATTTTTCTTATAGTTTTTCTGAAATACCTTGACGTCATTATGAAGTGAATACTCATTCAGCCCAAATTTATTAAGAAGTTCTTTTCTTTTTTCAAAAAAAGGATTAGCAAGTTTTTTTCTCTCTTTTTCATCTTTTATTGTTTTATAAATTTTTGCCGTTTTATTTTGATTAACCTTCCATTCTTTTGAATTAATCATTTTTTTATATCTCTTTAAAGATACATTTAATACAGAATTATATATTTTTCTTCCTATTTCAAATATTTTATCTATAATATCTTTTTGATATTTTTCAGGAAAAAGCTTTAAATTAAGTATATAATTTGACTTGTTATTTTGTTTTTTCATAAGTATTCACCTCTCTTTCCTCTCTTTCTCAATTATATCTCTTTTTTTGATTTATACCGTTGTTTTTGTATGTCTGTATTTATTTTCATCTTTTTTCTTATTTTTAGTATAATATATTTTGTGTATTCTGTCGAATGTTTTATACACTATATCAACTAAATTAATGGGCTTTATGCCCTATTCTTGTAATAAATTTTCATAACTGACGGAGAAAGTATTAGCCTTTTTATTCAGTGAGAGCTTTAACTATTACTAAATACAAGAGTAAGTATCCCCGCTTTTTAATCGGGTAACTTACTCTGTCAGTTAAAATGATTTTATTTACACTAATTTTTTTGTATTTTTAAATTTAATCCTCTATTTTTTTAATATTAGCTCCTATTTTTGACAACTTTTCTTCTATTTTATAATATCCTCGTTCAATATGGTATATATCTGATATTTCAGTTTCTCCCTCAGCAGCAAGGGCTGAAATAATTAACGCTGCTCCGGCTCTTAAATCAGTTGCTTTTACTTTCGTTCCCATTGTCTTTTTTACACCTGTAACAATAGCGCTATTTGACTCAAGCTTTATATCAGCTCCCATTCTATTTAATTCACCTACGTGCATAAATCTATTTTCAAAAACCGTTTCATTTACAATACCTGTCCCTTTTGAAACAGTCATAAGGCTCATAAACTGTGCCTGCATATCTGTGGGAAACCCCGGAAAAGGCATAGTTTTTACATCTACATTTTTTAAATTTCCTCCGCAATATACTCTTATACCATCGCTTGTCTCTTCAGTCATAACATTCATTTCCTTTAGCTTTGCCGTTACAGGTTTTAAATGTTCCGGTATAACATTTTGCATGATAATATCCCCTTTTGTAATTCCAGCCGCAATCATATATGTTCCAGCCTCTATTCTATCAGGAATTATTGTATGTTTACATCCATTTAAAATATCAGTGCCTATAATTTTTATATTATCACTTCCGGCTCCTGTTATTTTTGCTCCCATTTGGTTTAAAAACTGAGCCAAATCAACAATTTCAGGTTCAACGGCACAATTTGATATATTTGTAACTCCTTTTGCCATAACCGCCGCCATCATAATATTCTCAGTTGCTCCTACGCTGGGAAAATCTAAGTATATATCTGCTCCTTTAAGACCTTTTGTACTTATCTCAATAACTCCATGCTCTTGTTTTATTTTAGCCCCCATTAAAGAAAATCCTTTTAAGTGCAAATCAACCGGTCTTACTCCAATTGGACATCCTCCCGGCATTTGTATTCTTACTATTCCAAAACGAGCTAATACCGGTCCGGCAATTAAAAAAGATGCCCTTATTTTTTTTACAAGGTCATAAGGCAATTCTTTATTTGATATTTTATTGCATGATACTATAACTGAATCTTTATTTTTTATAATTTCTGCACCTAAGCTATTTAATAATTCAAGCATCGTTTCAACGTCCTTTAAAAAAGGAACTTCATTTATATCACAACTTTTATCCGTTAATATTGTAGCCGCTAAAATAGGAAGAACAGAGTTTTTAGCACCACTTATCTTAATTCTTCCTCTTAACGGAGAACTTTTTTCTATTATAAATTTTCCCATTTTATTCGCCCCTTTGAAAATATAATATTTTATTATGTCCCTTTATGAGCAAATTAAAAACATTAATATAACGAATTAATAGGAAATTTTAAACATACAAAAATTATTTAATAAATAAAATACAAAAAATATATCAGACTGTCGAAAAAATCAAAATTTTTTTAAACTTTAATTTATGGAAAAAGCGTCGCAGACTTTAAAGTGCAAAACGGGCTTTGCCCGTTTGAGGAAAAGAGACGTTTCAAGGGCTTTCAAGCCTTGTACGAAGAAACGTCTCTTTATTCTTCTGCTTAAAATCATCGAAAACTTTTTTTTCGATGACAGCGTTGTCGACTTTGTCGACACGCTGAATATATATTTATGTATTTACAACAATATTTATAAAAACAGAAAATATATTATTTATTTCAAAATCTATAACACCGTCATATTTTTCAACTATTGAATTAATAGATTTAATTCCTATTCCTTCTTCTTGTCTCTTGCTTGAAAAAAATTTATTATTTGTCATTTTAATTTTTGTGTCAAAACTATTTGAAATATTAATAAATAAATTATCATTAATACAACTTCCTTTTATATTAATAAATTTATTTTCGTCTTTCTGCCTTTTACAAGCCTCAAATGCGTTTTCAAGAAGATTTCCAAAAAGAATAGTAATATCAGTATCTGAAAAACTTATTATTGGCTCAGTTTCAAATTTGACATAAAATAATATATTATTTTTAGCACAAAGCTGGGAATAATAATTAAACAAAGCATCAATAGTTATATTTTTACAATATGAAATAGGTGCAGCTATATAAATATTTTTCTCAAAAGTATTTATATAATCCGATAAAGCGCTGTAATTTTTATTTTCAATAAAATTTCTCATTATTTTTAAATAATGTCTCATATCATGATAAGACCTTCTTGTATTTTCAATATTTTTACTAAGTTCTTCATAATGATTTTTATGAATTTCAATTTGTTTTTTCATTTGTCTTTGTTCCTCATAAAATGTAAGCTTAAAAATAATAGCATCGGCAATTTTGCTGCATTGTATTATGCCAATACATATTATAAGAACAAAAGAACTTATTTCTATAAACCAATTTCCGTATATAGGTTCATATATAGTATAAATTCTATCAAAAATAAGTGAAACAGCAAAAAATACGTTCCCAAATAAAAGAGAAAAATAATTGCGCTGGTTGTATTTTAAAAAAATCACAGACGTAATAATAAAATATATTCCTAAAAACCATTTATAAAACCCTAAAATATTTGAAATTAATTCACGTAATAAAACAGACATATCAGCCGAAAATATTACAAGTAAAACTGCTATAAAACATATAAATACTGAAAATAAAATTGTTATTGCATTTATAATTTTGTTTACTAAACACATTTTATTATGAATTATAATAATAAACGTATAAAGCATATACCATGTAAGCAATAAAGCAATGTATATAAACTCAGAAGAAAAAGAAAAAAAATAACGCAGTATATCTTGTCCCACATAAATACTAAAAGTAAATGTAATAATAGTAAAAATATTTAATTTTGTCTGTTTAAGTATTAAGTTCATATAAATTGAAACAATAAAACATATAAAAGTACACATAAATACAATTACCAATATTAAAATATTAATACCTCTCATTGTATTTAAAGTTTTTGGAGTTCCAAAAGCAGGAGGGTAAACAATACCGCTGTAATAATGACTGTTATTTTTTACACTTAATAAAATTTGTGTTTGCCCAGATGCTTTAAATATAACCATTCTGCTTTGTATTTCAGACTTATTTCTATATATATCCCCCATTTTAAGTTCTAAATCATCATTTATATATAGGTTATATGAATTATATATTTCAGGCAGTAAAATAGCATAAGTTTCCTCTTTCTCTGGTAAAAATAAGTTAAGCCTGTAAGTACCGCTTTCAAAAGAGGATTCATTAGACGACATATGTGTTTTCTCACCTATTGACACATATTCCATAAATGTATCTGGCTTTCCATTTTTAAAATCATAAGGAGTATATAATTTATTGGAATAAAATTCCCAATCATATATTAAAAACATATATTTTTCAATATCATATTTTTGAATTTTAATTATACCATTTACAGGCTGCTTAGAATCATAAGTATATTTATTGTCAAAATGATAAAGAAATACAAACAAAACTGACGCACATATGGTGGATATCAATATAGTTATAATTATTTTTTTATATTTATACATTTAATAAACACCGCCCCAGCTATTGACATTAAAGCTATAATTATTAAAAATTTATAATCTCCCTTATTTTTATTTTCTTTTATATCTATTGTATATGTACCTAATGTTTTAATAGGAAATTCAGAATAAGTATCATCATTAGATATATCTTTTATAGAGTCACTTTCCTTTTTTATTTTATCTGTTTTTTCAGAAATACGCAGCTTAGCGCCATCTATACTTCTTATAGATTTATCATTTATTTCAAATTCAATATTTATATTTTCCTTTTCTCTTTTTATTTCAACATCTATACAATCAGATTCGCTAATATTTTTTTTGATAAAATCAGAGGGAACTTCAAGAGCTATTCCTTCCTTTTCAAAAGTAACATAATCCCCTTGAGTTTTTTCAGCCGCAATAATTTTATCACCGAAAGTAATTGTCTTATTTGGCGTTATTTTTTCATAATACTCATTATTACTATTTTTAGAATCAGTTTCAATAATATGCTCATTAAAGCTTTTATATACTTTCTCCTCTTTAATATCACTATTTTGTTTATTTTTTTCTTTTCTAATAGGCGAACCTCCTCCATTATATACATAATCAGGAAGTTCTTGTTCTTTATTATCACCTCCATCTTTATCTCCGTTAATAAATTCTGATTTTATTTCATCTTTACTAACTTTAATATTTATATTTCCATAATCTTTTCCGTTATAATTAAGCTTAAAATCATATTCCGTATCAAGTTCTAATTTATTTTTATATATAGAAAAACTAACGTTATCTAAAAAATACATTTCTTTATCTGCTTTTATCCAATTACCATTGTTTTTTCTGTAATATGGCTTTATATTTTCAAAATCAGAAATTGATTTTATCCATTCGGCTGTTATAATATTATCAACCATATAAATATAATCAAGATAAATATCATCAGTATTTATTACATAAAATGTTTGTTCTCTGTATTTGCTATTTTCATTATTAACCTTAATCCCATAAGGCAAAATATACTTTCCTTTTACAGTCATTTTTCCTTGTTTATCAGCTACACCAGTTTCTCCCCAATCAACTTTACAGTAAAAAGATTCCCCTTCTTCCGTGTAAAACAAATAATTATTATCTATATCCAAGTAATCTAAAATATTACCGCCTAAAGGCATTATAAAAACAAATGAATTATCTGTATGGTTACTATCAATTTCCGCTGTTTCCAAAGGCTTCATACCTTCTTCATATATAAAAAACGGCATCTTTACTAAAGGTTTTATATTACCTTCAAATTCATATCCATTAGGAGGAATTATATTACCTATTAACACTTTTTTTCCAAGTGATGTCGTATCTATTTTACTAAAATCATCCCATATTATATTACATTTAAAAACTGTATTTGGAGCAATTTGAACATAAATATTTTCCGGAAGTAAATAATCTTTAATAGAGCTGTTAACTGGATAGAATTTAATAGAATAATCGTCTGTTATATTAATAATATCAAGAATTTCAACATTAATTTTAGATTTATTTTCAATTTCTAAAGAAGAATCAGATAATGAAGTATCATCTATTATATCAATGCTGCCTAAAATCGCCTTATTATCTGATTTAGATATTTCTTCTTCAGCAAAAACAACTATATTATTCATTATAGAAGAAATTAATATTAATAAAATTAAATTTTTCATATCTTACATTTCACCTATTTTATATCTCATATACTTTTTATGTATTTCTTTTCTATTTCTTTTTCGTATAGGCACTGTTTCATTATTATCCATAATAAAATCGTCACCTTTTATTTTAATTATATGGTCCATATTCACAACTACACATCGGCAGCACTCAATAAAGCGCTTATCTTCAAGCAATACATCTACATTTTTATAAAAACTATCATTAATTTCAATTAAATTATTACAAAGATGTATTCTTATTTTTCTCATAATATTATCAACATAAACAATATCTCTATAAGCTATATGATATACATTTTTTGCTGAAATAAAATTAATATATTTATTATTCTTTTCTAAATCAGACAAGCATTTATCAAGTAAATTTTTTATTCGCACTTTATCAACAGGCTTAACAATATAACCTGCCGCTTCCACGTCATAACTTTCAGATGCAAATGAATTACTCATTGTTATAAACACAATTTTACAGTTTTTATCAGCTTTAAATATAATTTTTGATATTTCAATACCTGTTAATTGGGTCATATAAATATCAAGGAAAACAATATCATATTTTTTAGACTTAAATGTTTCTATAAATTCTTCACCATTTATATATATATCAATATTAATATAATCATCTAAAAAATACTCTAATATGTAATTTTTTAATTTATATAAATCATCTTTACAATCATCTATAACAGCAATATTCATTAAAAAGCACTTCCTTAAAACACAAACTTTTTATAATATACATATAAAATAAAAAAATAACAGCCATTATTGTATAACATTAACGCTATTATTTACAGTTTAATTATATCATAAAAATATTTTTTGTAAATAATATTTTTAAAAGTCAAATTTTATATATGTTTTGAGTAATGTAAAAACAATTATAGACAAATTAAAAATTATTATGTATTATAATTATATATTTTTTTGTTATTACTCATACTAAACATTGTTTATCCCATATATAAAATTTAAACAACATTTAGTATCAATAAAAATTGGCAGGTGATTCTTATGCAGGAAAACAATAAAGATAACAAAGGCGGAAACAACAAAAAAATATTTATAAGTATTCTTGTGTTTGCTTTAATTTCTACATTTTTAATGAATTTGCTTACAGCTTCTTATGCTATAAGAAGTATGCGTGAGGTAGAATATTCAAAATTTCTTGAAATGATTGAAAGCAAAGCCGTAAAAAAGGTAGAAATATTGTCAGACAAACTTGTAATTTATGCTGACCCTCAAAAAATTGAAAACAATGAAAACATATCCAAAATAAGTAATTCAGATGAAATTACACTTTATACCGGAAATGTTGGAGACCCTGAACTTTATGAAACTTTAAAGGAAAATAACATTATATTTTACAGACCTATTGAATATAACTCACCTTTTTTTGATTTTATAATGTCTTGGATAATACCTGTATTATTTATATACCTTATATTTATGCTGTTTATGCACTTTGCCGGCAAAAAAATGGGCGGAGGAATAATGGGCGTTGGAAAAAGTAATGCCAAAGTTTATATGCAAAAAGAAACAGGTGTTTCATTTAAAGATGTTGCAGGACAAGAAGAAGCAAAAGAATCATTACAAGAAATTATAGACTTTCTTCATAATCCCGAGAAATACAGAGAAATAGGTGCAAAACAGCCTAAAGGTGCACTTTTAGTAGGTCCTCCGGGTACAGGAAAAACACTTTTAGCAAAAGCTGTTGCCGGCGAAGCAAATGTTACATTTTTATCTATTTCCGGTTCAGATTTTGTTGAAATGTTTGTCGGAGTAGGTGCTTCACGTGTTAGAGATTTATTTAAACAAGCCAGCTCAAATTCTCCGTGTATTATCTTTATTGATGAAATTGATGCTATTGGAAAAAAACGTGACAGTTCACTTAATGGAAATGATGAAAGGGAACAGACTTTAAATCAGCTTTTGTCTGAAATGGATGGATTTGATTCCTCAAAAGCAATAGTAATTCTTGCCGCAACAAACAGACCTGAAGTCTTAGATAAAGCTTTATTAAGACCTGGACGTTTTGACAGACGTATAATTGTTGAAAAACCTGACTTAAAGGGACGTGAAGACATATTAAAAGTACATGCTAAAAATGTAAAACTTAACGATGATGTTAATTTCAACACTATTGCACTTGCTACAAGCGGCGCTACTGGTGCAGATTTAGCCAATATGGTTAATGAAGCGGCATTAATGGCTGTTAGAATGAAAAGAACTGAAGTTTGTCAAGCTGATTTAATGGAAGCTGTTGAAATTATAATAGCTGGAAAAGAAAAAAAAGACAGAATATTATCCGATAAGGAAAAGAAAATTGTATCATATCACGAAGTAGGACACGCACTTGCAACAGCTTTGCAAAAAAACACACAGCCAGTGCAAAAAATTACTATTGTTCCACGTACTATGGGTTCATTAGGATATACTATGCAAATGCCTGAAGAAGAACATTATTTAATGACAAAAGATGAAATGCTTGAACAAATTACAGTGCTTTTAGCAGGAAGGTCTGCAGAGGAAATTATATTCTCAACAGCTACAACTGGTGCAGCAAACGATATACAGCGTGCCACAGAAATGGCTCGAAATATGGTTTTACAATATGGTATGAGTGAACATTTTGATATGATGGGACTTTCTGATATGGAAAATAGGTATTTAGATGGAAAAGCTGTTTTAAACTGCGGAGAACTTACAGCCGCAAAAATAGATGAAGAAGTTTTGGATATAATTAAACGCTGTCATAAAAAAGCTGAAAGTATACTTTTAGAAAACAAGGAAGCATTAGAAAAAATATCTGAATTTTTATATAAAGAAGAAAATATTACAGGCGAGCAATTTATGAAAATATTAGATGAAGTTAAAAATAAATAAAATTAAAACTCTATAAGAAATGTACATGTTTCTTATAGAGTTTTTCTTACAAAACATAATAATACTGTTTTTATTATAATTTTTTAAATGTTTTCTATACTAACAGCATTTTGAATTTTTGTTATTGTTTCTTTTGTATAATATAATTAAAATTGAGTTTTTCTTTTCTTATTTTTGAAATTCAAAAAGTTTATAAATATTTTTTTATCTAACTATATTGACATAAGGAAAAATTTTTGATATTATATAGTCTGATATTAGACAGTATGTTATTTTAAAGTCTAATATTTTTAGAAAGAGAGGAACTATATGAACAGAGAAAAAGTAAGAGCTTACGTAAATCAGTATTGTAAACTTCGTGATATACAATATTGTGCTTATGAACTTCACGCAAGAAAGTATAATCTGACATCAAAAGAATTGTTTGTTTTGGATTTAATTTGGTTTGCCGAGGACGGCTGCCTGCAATCAGAAATATGCGAGCGGCTGTCTGCAACAAAGCAAACCATAAGTGCTATTATTAAAAAGTTTTGGAAATTAGGGTATCTGTCTCTTACAGAATCGGAAACTGATCGCCGAAATAAAATTGTCCGTTTCACAAACACAGGTAAGGAATATGCAAAAAATATTATTCCATCTGCCGCAAATGCTGAAATTGATGCTATGGCTGAATTAAAAGAGAAAGATATTATTGAACTGATACGTCTTACTACAATATTTTCAAACTGCATGAAAGAAAAATTTAATAAAATTAATGATATAGATTTTTAAAATAAAAAATAAAGATATTTATAGTGTTTTTTTACAATTGACAACTTCAAAATTATTATATATAAAAAATCATATCTCTTATAACAGTCAAAAACATAATGACACAATAATAACATTTATTATTGCTTTATAAAAACGAGGGCTTACAGGCAGCAAAAACCGTTTATATCGGTCTTAGTTATCCTACCGAAGATGCTGTATGCTGTCGTTTTAGAGCAGACAGAGCACACAGTAAAAAAACACATTAAATTTTTGTAAATGGTAAAATGGAGGTAGAAAAATGATTATTAATACAGGAGGACGTACAGATACCGTACAATATTACACAGAATGGCTCTTAAACCGCTTTTCAGAGGGATATGTACTCTCACGCAATCCATTGTTTCCAAACAAAGTTACACGTTATGAACTGACACCAGAGACGGTAGACTGCATTGTATTTTGTTCTAAGAATTACAATCCTATACTACCACACTTGCACGAAATTACAGACCGTTTTAATACTTACTTCCATTATACAATTACCGCTTACGGCAAAGATGTTGAACCAGGTGTTCCAAATATAGAAGAAAGTATGGAAACTTTGATAAAACTGTCTGAATTAGTTGGAAAACAGCGTATTGCATGGAGATATGACCCTATTTTACTGACAAAAGAATATACAATAAAAAAGCATTTGGATACCTTTGAATATATGTCAAAGGTACTTTCTCCTTATATTGACCGCTGCATTTTCAGTTTTATTGAAATGTATAAAAAATTAAAAAACAATATGCCGGAGCTTATTCCACTTTCAACTCAAGATATGGAAATACTTGCACAGGGACTTGGAACAATTGCAGAAAGAAACAATATTTTTATTCAAACCTGTGGAACAAACGGTGATTTTTCCCAATATCACATCCATTCTTCCGGCTGTATGACACTTGATATTTTAGGAAATGCCAATGGTATAATATTTAAAAACTTAAAGCATAAAGGCACAAGAAAGGGCTGTAATTGTATTGAAAGCCGAGATATAGGGGCTTATGATACATGTATGAATGGTTGTAAATACTGCTATGCCAACAAGAACCCACAAAAAGCATTTGAAAACTATAAATATCATAACAAAACTTCTCCACTGCTTCTTGGTGTAATAAATTCAAACGACACAATTATACAAGGAGCACAAAAATCTTTCCGAAAGGAGAAATAATAATGACTAAACCAATTATTAATGAATCAATGTAAATCACAGTGTAATTTAACCAACGGAGGAAAGTCCACCGCCTTAGAGGCGGGGGACTTATTTCTAAATTTTATTAAACACTATCGTTTTGTATTTTAATCTGTTCATTTTGAATTGGATTATATCTTATTAAAGATGTAGAATCTATATTTTCTTTATACATATCAACAGCTGTAATTTGATGATTTTCATAAGTTGTATAATAATAAATTCCTTTATCCGCATTACAACATGACGTATAAATAGTAATTTCATACTTTCCATTTCCTAAATCACAACAACCTCTTTGCTGAGCCACAGATGCAAGTATATGAAAGAACTGACCAACGCTTTCTAATTCTGAATCATCTGAAACTGAATTCATTTTTATAAAAGCTGCTCTAACAAAACGGGATTGAGAAGACAAGTCTCCGGGTAAACCTAATGCTCCCATTCCACGGCTATATGTGTGTAAAGGTAATTTTTCAGAAAAATAATTCTTTGGTTCTTTAGCCGATAAGCCAATATAATTATTCAAATTAAACATCTGTTCACTAAATGTAGGATTATTAGTTAAAACGCCAACAATATTATTATAAACTTTAATTCCATCTTTAACAGATTCCACTGTAATAGTTTCATCTTTATCCGCAATTATCCAATGAAGTTCAGGAATCGGCAAATTATCATTAAACTTTATTCCTATAAGATTAATATTTTTTAAAATATTTTTTGTTTCTTTTACAGAAGAACATTGTCCTAAAATCCATGGAATAAATTCAAATACAGCTATATTACACATATTTTCTTTTTTATGTTTATAATCTGCGTTTCCAACAAAATTCAAACCAGCCATACAAAGACCTTTTTCATTAACCGCATCATAATACAAAGGATAATTGTCTTCAACATGTCCCATACCAATCATGGAATAATGATTTTCCATATTATTCTCCATTAAAAAATGTAATGGAAAATTACGAGGTGTTATTACTATCTCATCACCATAAGAAAATTCATAATCTAATGTTCTTCCAAAATAAAAATTCTTTGTTTTATAAGTTATTGCCGTACACATATTAATACCTCCTATTAAATACTAATTATATTTTTTCATAATTAAAGTTTTTTTAAACAAATTTAAAATAAAAAAAGTTTCAAAAATTGATGACTTTTGAAACTTTTTTTAACATAAGCGGAAAAAAACAAATCCCCATTAAAATTAAAAACTGTTTTCTTTACAATAATAAAGAGGGTATGTAAATATGTTATTTTTCTTTTCTTCATTCTCTATTACACGGATTAAAACAAAGTATATTCCTGAATATGTCAGATTCCATTCACAATGCATTTGCTCGCTATAATTTACATGACTATAACAGCTTATACTTTCAATCATTGATTTCAAATAAATATCAAACTTACAATTTTCATATTTCGAATCACAGATAATATCTATTAACATTTTATTATCATCGCATTTCAACAAAAATTCAATTCCTTCAATATCATCAGAACGAAAACTACGTTTTGATGTACTTTTCATAAAATTAAATTTAAAATCCTTTTTCATAGCAAGTCCGGTCCAAAATGTAGTCAAATATTTCCATGTCAAATCTAAAGGGGTAAGTTCATTAAAATCGTAATTAAGCTGACTTTCAAACAAAAACAATTCTTTATTAAGTTTAGAGGAATAAGCATTTGAAAAACTGCTTTTATTATCAGATATAGTTTGTTTTACAACTTCATATTCATGGGAAATTCTTTCAATAACCTTATCCTTGCTTATGTAATTAGACCAATCAGAAAAATTAAAAGGAGCAACATTATCAAAACCAAAGTAAGAGAATAAAGCAAGATAATACTCATACTGTCGATAATATATACTGCTATACTTGTCCTTTGTAAGAGCACACCAAAAAAGCGGAGGTATAATACTAAGACCACAAAGACCTGTATGTCCTTCTTTAGCTACAAAGCGCAAACAATTTCCATTAGGTATTTGATAATAAATAACACATTTATCACTTGCTACTTTAGAAATATTTTTCAGTAGCTGCACTGTATCATATACGTGTTCAAAAACATCGTTTACAATAATCAAATCAAAATAATTATGTGGAAGTTTTTCAAGAAACTTAGGTGAAGTAGCATCAGCTAATATAAATATACAGTTTCCATTTTCGTATACTTCATCTTTATTATTCAAATTAGCATAATCATACAATTTTTGATTTATTTCTATACCATAACTTACAGCGCCTCTTTTGGCTGTTTCAATAGAAAATCCCCCGTATGCGCATCCAATATCAAGTATCCTAATACCCCCCCCATCTAACATAAAACCACATGTTTCAAGGGTTTCTATGGCATTTAATGCTCTTTGTCTTGTAGTCGATGCAAATTTATAATGCTGTAAGTCCATACCTGATAAATCATTTTCTCCCGAACAATTATATTTTTTATTCAGCGCTTCAATAAAATCTTTATACATTTTAATAATATCCCCCTTTAGTTTAAACTAAATTAAAAAACTATAATGCAAATTTCACATTATAGTCTCTTTATAACAGGGGTGGAAGGAATCGAACCCTCGCTAAAGGTTTTGGAGACCTCTGTCATACCATTTGACCACACCCCTACAAACTCCCCGAGTAGGATTCGAACCTACGACCCTTCGGTTAACAGCCGAATGCTCTA
>CAMTZM010000004.1 GCA_947086655.1 uncultured Eubacteriaceae bacterium | reverse complement strand
GAACTTTTTATACCTTCTTCTCAAAATGTCCTTGACAAGGGGTACAGTTTAGATATATACAAAGAAGTCTGCAAACATATTAAAAAGGAATGATTTATATGAAAAGAAATATAATTATTTTAACTTCTGTAGTTATGTTAATTGCAGCTATATATTATGGCGGTATAAAAATAAATAAACAATCAAAAGATGTTGTAAATATAAATGCTAACAATATAACAGAAATTAAGTTATTTAATTATAAAAATAAAAAAGAGGAGACTACATACGAAATAACAGAAACTACGACAGAGAATATAATAGAAAGTATAACAACAGAATATATTTTGCTGCCGAAAGATACTGCCACAATTATATCTAAAATGGGATATAAAGTAAATACACAAAATTTAAAAGATATAGACGAAAAAAAAGAAAAAAACGTAGTAATAAATTATCCTCAATTAACAGGGTTTAAAAATAAAAATATTCAAAATAAAGTAAATAAAACAATAAAAGACACAGCTCTTAAACAATATTATTTTGTTAAAAATAAAGAGCCAAATTTTTATGATAACACAGAATGGATTGTAAATTACACTATAGAATATATAGATAAAAATGTAATTAGCGTAGTGTTTGAGGGATATTCATATGAAATGGTAAATAACGAGGCGCTTAGTGTTTATCGTATAATATATGCCGTAAATGTAAATTTACATACAGGAAATAAAATAACCATTAATGAATTATTTGAAGATTCATATAAAAAAATAATAAATGAAAAAGATTTAGATTTTTGTTTTTATAATGGTTATTATTACGAAGCCTCTGTTAACAAATACAAATATGACCCTAAATATAAACCATATAATAAAGAAAGAGACCGTGTTGCAGAGTATTCAGATTCATATAAAAATAATGATGGATTTTTTATAAAAGAAAATGGATTTGTATTTATAATGCCTATTACTTCTAAGGGTGAAGGTACATATGTAGCAAATTATGATGATTTAATGGACAGCATAAAATGGGAAAATGAAGTATGGGCAGGAATATTTAAAAAAGAAAGAGGATAATAAAACTAAAAAGCTGCTAATTTTTTTATTAAATAATTAATATTGACAATAAATAAATAATGCGGTATCATTTATTTATATTATAGAAACGATTCCAAAAAAGGGGAGTTGAGATTGAGTACTATAAAAGATGTAGCTAAAGAAGCAGGAGTAGGTGTTGGTACTGTTTCAAGATATATAAATGGAAATGCTAATTTAAAACTTAGAAATAGAATGTCAATAGATAACGCAATAAAAAAGTTAGGATATAAAGTAAACCCCATAGCAAGAAGCATGAAAACTCAAAAAACGATGACTATTGCGGTTGTAGTTCATTCACTTACGAATATGTTTAGTATGAGTGTAATAGAAACTATTGAAGATACAATAGAAAAAAGCGGTTATAGTCTCATTGTTGCGGGATGTCATGGAAATGAAGAAAATCAATATAGAAAAATAGCGGATTTAAGAAATAAGATGGTTGATGGTTTTATTATACTTCCGGTAGGGCAAAATTCATCGAAAATAAAAAAATAACAGAAGACATACCTGTAATACTTGTTGACAGACTTCTTGATAGAAACATTTTTGATTCGGTAACGGTTGCTAATGAGCAAATGGTATATGATGAACTTAAGGCTGCTATTGAAAATGGATATAAAAAAATAGGTATAATAGAAGGACCTGACAGCATTTCTAATGCTGTTGAAAGAAAAGAAGGTTTTTATAGAGCTTTGTCTGAATTTGATATAAAATGTGTTAAAGCAGTTAAGAAAGATTATACATATAAAGGCGGCTATGAAGGCATGAAAGAGCTTTTAGAAAGCAATTTAGAAGCTGTATTTGTCTCTAATAGGGAAATGGTTATAGGAGCTCTTAATTTTTTAGGTAAAAGTGACAAAGATATTTATTTTATTGGTTTTGATGATATTGAATTGCCTGAGTTTATAAATATAAAGTGCAAATTTATATCCCAGCCTATTTATGAAATTGGAAAAACAGCGGCTACGCTTTTGCTTGACAGAATAAATAATATTAATAAAAAGGTAACAAACATTATAATAAGATAATAAATTTAAGTATTTTTTATAGAGGGTATTTTTAGGGAATTTAGTATAATATATTTAAGCTAAAAATAGAAACGATTCAATTTTTATGTAAGATTTAGTCAAAGACTATTTGCATTTTTGCTTTGCAAAAATACTCATAACCGACGGTTAAAGTAAAATTAAAATTGAGATTAGTTTAATATTTTTTTGATTATACAGGGGGATTGATTTATGAAGTTTAAAATTTTAAAGGGGCTGGCTGTAATTATGTCTTTTACTGTTTTATTTTCTGCATTTGCAGAAGGAAAAAGTATTAATTCTGAAAAAAGTTATAATCCTCAAAAAGTAATATGGTTTAACAGTCCGCTTGAAGAAGGTTTTTGGAAAATGAATCCAAACATAGACCGAAAAGAAATTTACAAAGATGCTGAGGGAAATACGATACAGAATCCGTATAAGGCTTTTGGAGAGACAAATGTATTTAATAATTCGGAGTATTATGAATATTTATGGACGAAAGGACTTCCAATAGGAAACGGACGAATGGGCGCTATGATAATGGGAGCAGTTGACAAAGAAGTAATACAAGTAAATGAAGATACGGTATGGACAGGTTCGCCGTATATAAATTCTTTGGGAGAAATTACAGGCGGTTCAAGAAAGGACGCATGGAAAGTTTACAGAGGAGAAAATGATGACGGGACACCAGCGGAAATAGGAACAAAAGAAGGAACGGTTTCTTATGAGGCGTTAAATATTGACAATACGCCTGATTTGAAGTTTGAAAATGGAAACAGCAGCAGTATAGCTGAATTTGAGGAAAAGGCAAGAGAAGCAGTTGAATATAGAAAGAATTTAGATTGTCTTGTTGAAAAAAAGTTTTTAGGTGAACCTGTAAAACAGAAAGCGTATCAATCTTTTGTAGAGGTTTATCTTGATTTTGGGCATAAAAATGCAGAGGTTTATAATTACAATAAAAGACTTGATATGGATAATGCTGTTGTTACAGTTGAGTATGATTATAATAATATTCATTATACAAGAGAAAGTTTTGCAAGTTATCCGGATCAGGTTATAGCCACAAGAGTGAAAGCTGATAAAAACGAAAGTTTAAATTTTAATGCTGAACTTCATACATTTCATGAAAATGAAAACTGTAATCCTAAATGGGAAAAAATTTCAGACAATGAAATAGCGCTGACAGCTAAAGTTAATGATGGTTCAAAAGAAGGTGAAGTTGGAAATGAAAGCAAGATAAAATTTGAGGCACGTCTTATAGTTGTTCCAGAAGGCGGAAAGGTTACTGTAAGCGATGACTGCAAATATTTAAGTATAAATGATGCGAGAGCTGCTGTTGTATATATTGTTGGAGCGACAAATTATGTTGATTTTAAAACTCTTGATGATAACAAGCCGGAAATAGAATGCAGCAAATATTCTGAAAATGTTTTAAAGAAAAATTATGATGATATAAAAAAGGCTCATATACAAGATTATAAAGAGGTTTTTAACAAGTCAGCTTTAACTATTGATAATAATAATGATTATGATTATGGTTCTATACAAACGCAGGAGAGAAGCAGAAAACCGTTAAAAAATGGTGAAAGCGGCTATTCTTCAGGGGACAATAATAAAAACTTATATTCAACATTTTCTGAAGGAGACAATGATTTTGCTGTACTTGCTTTTAATTTTGGAAAATATTTAATGATTGCCGGTTCAAGGGAAGGACAGCCTTTAAATTTACAAGGGATTTGGAATTCAACAAACAGCCCTTCATGGAATGGGAAATTTACAATAAACATTAATACAGAAATGAATTATTGGCCGGCGCAGGTTTTAGATTTAGGGGATTGTGAGAAAACTCTGCTTGAATCAATAAAAGAACTTGCTGAATCAGGTTATTATACAGCGAAAAATCAATATGCAATAACTGATGAAGACGGAATATATGAACCTGGAGACCCATGGGTTATGCACCACAATTTTGATTTATGGAAAGGTACACAGCCTATTGACAATGCTACGGCAGGCGTATGGCCGGTAGGCGGTGCATGGCTTTTAGACCATGTATGGAATTATTATAAATTTAATGAGGATAAAGAGTATCTTGCAGAGTTTTATCCTATTATGAAAGGTGCTTGCAAGTTTTTTACCGAGTTTTTAGTTGAAGACCCAAAAACGGGATATTTAATAACTCCGGCATCTGTATCACCGGAGCATGGAGGAATACAGCCAGGACCGGCAATGGATTGTCAGCTTATAAGGAATTTATATAGTATAACTCTTGAGGCAAGTGATATACTTGACGATAAGGAAGATTCTGATTTACTTAACAAAATATCTGAACAGTTATATGGCAAAAATGGTTCTCCTATGATTGCTTTGGATTTAATAGATGAGTCAGGTTTTATACAAGAATGGACAAGAGGAGATGTAAGTTATGATTTGCAAAAAACAAAATCAGACAGTTTGCCCTCATGGACTTTAAATGAGTATAAAAGAAATTCTGACGGCACTTATGAACTTGATAAAAATGGAAATAGAATTGTTGAGGCTCAATATGATATGAAATATCATACTGCCATAAATAATGACAGTCACAAACATTGTTCGCATTTGTGGCAGCTATTTCCGGGAACAAATATAAGTGCGTTTAGCAATTCAAAAGATGAGATAGATTTATTTAATGCTTTTAAAAAGACTGCTCAGGCTAAAGAAAAAGCCGGACAGGGGTGGGGACTTGCATGGAGAATTAATTTAAGAGCAAGATGTCTTGATTCTGATGGAGCATATGAAATGCTTGAAACTCTTCTTTCCAAAAGAATGTCTCCTAATATGTTTGACCAGCATCCTAATTTTCAAATTGACGGCAATTATGGTTTAACAGCAGGCATTGCGGAAATGCTTTTACAAAGTCATTCGGGAATTATTACTATTCTTCCAGCATTGCCTAATGAATTTAAAAGCGGAGAATATAAAGGATTTAAGGCAAGGGGAGATTTTAAAGTTTCTTGCCGTTGGAGTGACGGTATTGCTGAAAGAATTGAGATAAAATCAGAAAAAGGAAATAAAGTTAAGTTATGTGCGAAAGAGATAAATGGCAAAGAAGTTAAAAATTCGTTAGGAAATTCTGTAAAGTATAAATATATAGATAATATAAATGGATTTGATATTATAGAGTTTGACACATTTGAGGGCGGAATATATACGATACAGGATTTTTAAGAAATAAATTATATATTTTATAATATTTAGTGTATATGAAAACTTTGTATATTTTAGTTTTCGTATACACTTTAAAAATAATTTAACTTTCAAGGAAGGAGAAATATAACTATGTTAAAAAGGACACTTAAATTAATACTGACAGCAATGATTGTAGTAAATTCATTAAGTTTTTCAGGATTTGTTTTTGGAGAGGAAACTAATGAATATGAAAAGAAAATAAATAGCTTTGACCCAGAATATTGTTTGTGGACAAATCAAATGATAGATGAGGGGTTTGCTGATTTAAGCCCTAATGGTGACAATAAAACTGCCACAGATGTACAAACTCCATATGGGCGCAAAGGTGAATATCTTACACAATGGGCATATTATGAATTTTTATGGACACATGGATACCCAATAGGAAACGGTCGTATGGCGGCTACTGTAATGGGCGGAATTGATAAAGAAGTAATTCAAATAAATGAAGATACAGTATGGACTGGTTCTCCATATAAGGATTTAAATACAGGAGAGCCTACAAGCGGTTCAATAAAAGACGCATGGCAGTTTTATAGAGGGGCTAATGCTGATGGTACTCCGGCAGAAATAGGCTCATCTGACGCATTA
The DNA here is from genome assembly GCA_947086655.1 of uncultured Eubacteriaceae bacterium. Classification (GTDB taxonomy): domain Bacteria; phylum Bacillota; class Clostridia; order Lachnospirales; family CAG-274; genus CAMTZM01. The sequence continues at coordinate 125,608 of CAMTZM010000004.1, read as the reverse complement.
GTAGGTCCTTCTGAATTTAGAGATGCGTTTCCGGCTTTTGCTAATAAAAGTATATCAAATATGAGTTTAAATGTTGTAAATGAAGAAACAAATGAGGCTGTACAAGGAAGATATGATTTAATTGCGATGGTAGAAAAATATTTTTTGGGAAGTCCAAGCCGTCAAAAATCGTATCAGTCATTTGTTGAGACATATCTTGATTTTGGACAGAAAAATGCTTTAGTAACAAATTATACAAAAAGTCTTAATATGAGAAATGCTGTTGTTACAGTTGATTATGATTACGAAAATGCACATTATACAAGAGAAAGTTTTGCAAGTTATCCGGCTCAGGCAGTAGTAACAAATGTAAAGGTAGAAAATGGAGAACTTAATTTTAACGCTGAATTACATACGTTTCTTGAAAATCCGGAATTTCACAAAATAAGTGATAATCAAATTAAAATTACAGCAAAGGTAAAAGACGGAAAAACAAGTGAAGTAGGAGGAGCAAGTGTAATAAAAATTGAAGCAAGACTTTTTGTTGATGCACCGGATTCAAATTTAAGCGTTTCAGAAGATAATAAAAAAATATTAATAAGCGGAGGAAATGAAGCAACAATTTATGTTGTTGGAGCATCAAACTATGTTGATTATTTAACAGTAGATGACAGTAAACCAAATATAGAATGTGAAAAACATGTTTCAGCTCTTAAAGGCAAAAACTATGAGCAGATAAAAAGAGAACATATAGAAGATTATAAAGAATTATTTGACCGTTCATCTTTAACTATTGAAAACTTTGGATTTAATTCAGAGGGAATAGCAACAGAAAAACGTATACGAGAAGATATAAATGGAAAGTCAGGTTTTTCGTCAGGCGGAGGAAACAAATTATCGGATGCTAATTCATATGGTGTTTACTCTACATTTACTAAAGGTGACAATAAGCTTGCCGTATTACAGTTTAATTATGGAAAATATTTAATGGTTGCCGGTTCAAGAGACGGTTCAAGTGATATTCAGATAAGCCAGCCTCTTAATTTGACAGGAAAGTGGAATCCAAGTTTAAGTCCTTCATGGAATGGAAAATATACTATTAATATTAATACGGAAATGAATTATTGGCTTGCGCAGCCTTTAAATCTTGCAGAATGTGAAAAACCGCTTCTTAATGTTTTTTCAGAACTTGCGAAAAGCGGAAGTATTACGGCAAGAGAGCAATATGGCATAGAAAATTCAAGAGGTGATGAAAGTTATCAAGAAGGAGACCCATGGGTAATGCACCACAATTTTGACTTGTGGAGAGGTACTCAGCCTATTGACAATGCTACGGCGGGTGTATGGCCAACAGGGGGTATATGGCTTTTAGACCATGCATGGCAGTATTATCAGTTTAATAAAGATGAAGAGTATCTTGCAGAGTTTTATCCTATTATGAAAGGCGCATGTGATTTCTTTACACAGTTTTTAATTATAGACCCACAGACAGGTTACCTTGTAACAGCGGCGTCTGTATCTCCGGAGCAAGGAAGTATACAGCCAGGACCGGCAATGGATACACAGCTTGTGAGAAATTTATATAATTCTTTTATAAATGCTGCACAAATATTAGGAAAAACTGAACAAGACAGTGTTTTAATTGAAAAGGTTAAATCTCAGCTTCCTGAAAATGGATATTTTTCAGACGAAAAGGGTAAAATTGCTCCTAATTTAATTGACTCAAGCGGACTTATACAAGAGTGGGTAAGAGGAGATGTAGGATTTGATTTCAGCGGCGGAGATACATGGACTGTTACAAATCCTTTTAATGGAAAAACAACAGGATATAAACGTCATGTTGCATCAAATAATACTGAACATAGGCATTGTTCTCATTTATATGAACTTTATCCGGGGACAAATTTAAGTGCTTATAGTGAGAATGAAGATGAAAAGAAAATTTTTGAGGCATATAAGAAGTCAGTTTTAGCAAGAGGAGCCGGTTCGGGACAAGGCTGGGGTGTTGCATGGAGAATAGCATTAAGCGCCAGAGCATTAGATGGAGAAACGGCATATTCAAGAATAGACCAGCTTTTAAGAACACGTACTTCTCCAAACCTTCTTGGGCAGCATCCTAATTTTCAGATTGACTGTAATTATGGTATGACAGCGGGAGTTGTAGAAATGCTTATGCAAAGCCATGACGGTACAATAGACATTCTTCCGGCGCTTCCGGCTAAATGGAGAGAAGGAAAGTTTGAAGGCTTTAAAGCAAGAGGAAATATTGAGGTCGGAACAAAATGGAAAAAAGGAGTTCCTACAAGAGTCAATATAAAATCAATAGACGGAGGAACAGTTAAGATAAGAAATCCTTATGTTGGTACTGCTGTTGTTAAGGATGAAAACGGAAACGAAATTGCAAGTACTCTTGAAAGTGAAAATACTGTTATTGTTTTTAACGCTGATGCTAATGTAAATTATACAATTACAGGTTTTGGAGAACTTCCTTTAGAAGAAGGGCTTGTTGTTGAGACATGGACAAAGCCGGCAAATACTACAACTGATTTCTTTGGTGTTACAGCATCAGACGGAAAAAATAAAGTTCCAAAGCAAGAAACTCAAAACGACCCTGTTAATGTAGGCTATATTTGGGATGATAAAAAAGGTTCTGAGGTAGGTTTTGCTTATCCTGATTGTGAACTTGACAATCTTAAAAAATTATCTCTCAATGTTAATGGAAGAGTTGACGGAATTATATATATTTCTGTAAGAAAAGGCTCTAAAGACGGTGAAGAAATAGCTCAGGCAACAGCGTCAAAAGGCAGCTATGCACCTGTTGAAATGACTGTTAAAGAAGGACTTTCAGGTAAAGATAAACTCTTTGTTGTATTTCGCGGAGACCCAGAGTCTACATATAAAGAGGGTTATATGTGTAATGTAAGGGAACTTTCGGGTACAACAGAAAAGATTGTTAAAAATACAGATATTCTTACTGTATATAAAGGAAGTGAAGTTTATAATAAGTTAGCTGTTTCACAAGGAGAATACACAATAGAGGTTGATTTTGATAAGCTTGACAAAGTGGAAAATGCTAAGGTTATAACTGCTTTTTATGATGAAAACAATAAACTTGTATCAGAACAAAAAGCTGATTTAAACAAAGATAACAATAAAACTGTTATTACTGTTGACAATCAAAAATCAAAATATAATATGAAAATAATGATATGGAATGATTTAGACAAAATGAATCCTATAAGAGAGGTTAAGGAATATATTAATCAATAATTTAACCGACATAGTTAAGCGCCTATGCTTTTTAAGCAGGCGCTTACTTTTGTATTTAGTGATATTATCCCATTTATTCCATCAGTTTCTAATGAAACCGTTGGTTATGAGTATTTTTTTAAATCAAAAATGCGAATAGTCTTTGGCGAATGGATATATATTAAAAAACAGAGCATAATAGTTTTATGGTAAAAAAATTATTATTATGTGGAAGCGCCGGCTGGATAATGGAAGTTGTATGGACAGGATTAAATTCATTTTTTGCCGGCGATTTAAAAATGATGGCGCATACATCGCTTATTATGTTTCCGATATATGCCGCTGCTGCCTTTTTGATTCCTTTAAAAAATGCTTTAAATGGTATGCCTGTTTTTTTAAGAGGGGTGATATATGCTTTGTTTATATTTGCTGTTGAGTATTTTACAGGCGCTTTTTTAAAAAGTTTTGGAATATGCCCATGGGATTACAGCGGTTCAAAATTCAATATAGATGGTGTAATACGGCTTGATTATGCTCCTGTTTGGTTTATAGCCGGGCTTTTGTTTGAAAGACTTATTGGAGGTATGCCTAAAACTGAATTGAATACAAAAAAATTATAAACTTTAATTTTTGAATAACGTATATTATTTTAAATATAAAAAAATAATTCAGTTTTTCAGGGAGGAATTTACTATGAAGGAAGAAAGAATGGCTATACTTAAAATGGTTGAAGAAGGTAAAATATCTACTGACGATGCTGTTAAGCTTTTAGATAGTATTGCAGCTCAAAAAAAGTCCTCTGGGTTTGATGAGAAAATAAATAAAGCAGCAAGGTCAATGGATTGTTTTGCAAAAGAGGTAAAAGAAAAAGTAAGCGAAGCGGCAAAGGATTTTGAACCTAAGGTTAAAAATACAGCTAAGATTATAGTTGAAAAAACAACCGCATTTGTAGACGAATTATCACAAGCTTTAAAGGATGTTGGAGAAAAACGAGGAACAAATGAAAATGAGGAGAAACATGACGAAGTGTTGGATAATTACGATAATGACGGAAATAATATTGTAAATAATGATAATAACAATATAAATAATAATTAATGTAGTAATTCATTAAATTATAGGTTTAATTTATTAAATTTTAATAACTAAACAGAAAAGACTCAAACCTTTAACGGAATGAGTCTTTTTTTATAAATTAACAGAACAGCCGCATTTATTTTATTTTTTATATTATTTATTTTTTTCAACAGCTACTATGCTTCCATAAGCAGGTATTGAAACACTTACATGCCCATTTTTTGATATAACGCTTTTATTAGGCATTGTAAACCCATTTTCGTCAGAACTTATAATTATTGAAAGTTTTGAGTTATCGTTTACGCCTATTCTCCATACAGGCATTTGTATTGTTTTATCTGTACAGTTGTTGTTTAATACAACTATAATTTTTTCTTTGCTGTTCCATCTTCCATAGCCTATAATTCCATAGTCTGTATATAAATATTCGGTAGAGCCGCATTTTAATGCGCTGTATTTCTTGTGTATTTTTATCATTTCTTTATAAAAGCTTAATATATCTTTGTCTTCGTTTCCCCATGGATAAGTTCGTCTGTTATCGGGGTCAGTCCAGCCGCATACTCCGGCTTCATCTCCATAATAAATAGTAGGAGAGCCTATCCATGTCATTTGAAATGCAATTGCTTCTTTCATAATTCCCTTGTTTATACCTTCAGATGCTCTTTCACTTCCAAGAGAGTTAAGACGTCCGGCTGTTTTATTTGTTCTTGTAAGAAAACGTGAATGGTCGTGATTTGACAGCTCATTCATGCTTATTGAAAGAGACTCAAATGAAAACTTTGACATATGGTAACGCATAGCGGATTCAAAACTTTGAGCATTGCAGTATAAATCGTGGCGATATTCGTCGCTGTGCTTTTCAAGCCCTGTTAAAAACCATGAAATAGGCTCCATAAACGCATCATAATTCATAACTGAATCCCATTGATCTCCTGTAAGCCAGCTTGAAGCGTCTCCGTAATGTTCGGCATAAATTACGGCATTTGGGTTTGCTTTTTTTACGGCTTTTCTGAAATCACGCCAAAATTTATGGTTAAATTCAGGTGAACAGCCTAAATCAGCAGCAACGTCAAGCCGCCAGCCGTCGGCATTAAAAGGTGGTGACACCCATTTTTTTCCTATTTCCATTATATAATTATAAAGAGCCGGAGAGTTTTCATAATTTAATTTAGGATGGTTGTCATGTCCCCACCAGCCGTCATATGCGTCATTATTTGGCCAGTTGTCAGAATACCATTTAAAATAATTATGATATATGCTTTTTTTGTCGGAGTATGCCCCTTGGGGATAACCGTTCATTTGATAAAAACCTTCTTTGTCAAGCCATTTGTTAAATGCTCCGCAATGATTAAACACTCCGTCAAGTATAACTTTTATTCCGTTTTTATGCGCAAGTTCAACTAATTTTTGAAAAAGTCTGTTGCTTGCTTCAAGGTTTTCTTTATTTGTTGTTCTTTGCATATACATTGTTGCAAATTTGTTGGCAAATTTCTCAAAATAAAGAGGTTCTCCGCCGTCATTTACTATTACTCCATAGTGTGGGTCTATATAATCATAATCTTGTATATCATATTTATGATTGCTTGGAGATACGAAAATAGGGTTAAAATATATTACTTCTACGCCTAAGTTTTTTAAGTAATCCATTTTTTCCATAACGCCCTTTAAGTCGCCGCCATAAAAATTGCATATATCGTCTTTTTCAACAGGAGAGTCCCAATCTTCTATTTTTTTTGCAGCTCTTCCCAAATATGCGTATTCATTATTTACAACATCGTTTGTTTTATCGGCGTTGTAAAATCTGTCTACATATATTTGATACATAACTGTTCCTTTTGCCCAGTCAGGCGTTTTAAAATCAGGTATTATTATAAAATTATAAGCAGGGTCGTTTTTTAATGAAATGCCGTTTTTATTATAAAAAAATCTTTTTCCAGAGTATATAATTTCAAAGTAATAGTATACGGTTTTGTCAAGGTGTATTATTTCAGTCTCAAAATAATCAAAACGGTTTTCGGAAGATTTTTTTGACATTTTCATTTTTTCACCGTCACAGCATATAAACGCCGCATCACAGTTATTATGTCCGGTTCTCAGTTTGACTATGGTAGATTTGTTTAGCCCACGGAATTTATATGTTCTGTAATTTTCTGTTTCATCAGAGAAAACAGCGTCAACATTAAAATAATTGTAACAGCCGTCTGATAATAAGCTGATGTTTTCAGCGAAATTAATCCAGTCGTTGCTTGATTTATTCATTTTATTGCTCCTTTTAACCATTATATTGTTTTTGGCTGTATTATATATGTTTTTTAAAACTAAATGTAATTTCTGTTATGCAGCCTGTATATATTATATACTTTATTTTACTTTATTAAAATAGGAAAATTGCCAAAATTGCCGAATTTTTTTATTTAATTTAAATAGAGTTTTTTAAAGCCTTGATTAGCGCAAGTTTTTGTTTTATAATATGTAAAAGCCGAATAATCACATAATATATATCAAAAGATAATGAAGGAGAAACAATATTATGAAGGTATTAGTTACAGGTGCAAATGGACAGCTTGGAACAGACGTTGTATTGGCTTTAGAAAAAAAGGGATTTGATGTGAAAGCTGCCGGAAGAAGTGAAATTGATATTACTAACTTTTCAGATGTTTCGGAGAAAATAAACAAATTTATGCCTGAATGCGTTATTCACTGCGCTGCATACACAAATGTTGATATGGCGGAGGAGGAAAGAAACACATGTAAACTTATAAATGTAACAGGAACTGAAAATATAGCTAAGGCGGCAGTTTCAGTAGGTGCGTCTATTATGTATATAAGCAGCGATTATGTATTTGATGGAACAAATAATATGCCTATGGAAATAGACGATAAGCCTAATCCTATAAATTATTATGGTATGACAAAGCTTTTAGGCGAGGAGGCTGTAAAAAAGACTACTGATAAATATTATATTTTAAGAACAAGCTGGATATTTGGAGAAAATGGAAAAAATTTTGTAAAGACAATGCTTAATTTATCAGAAAAAAACGAGAGTGTTTCTGTTGTAAATGACCAAATAGGTTCTCCTACGTATACTGCTGATTTAGCTAAACTTATTTCAAATATGATAAGTGTAGGACACTATGGAATTTATCATGCTACTAATGAAGGTTTTTGTTCATGGGCTGATTTTGCAAGAGAAATATTTGCCATTTCAAACAAGAATACAGAAGTTATACCTATTAATTCCAGTGAATATCCATCAAAAGCAAAACGACCATTTAATTCTATGCTTTCAAAAAGATGTTTGGAAATAAACGGGTTTGAAAGGCTGCCTATATGGAAAGACGCATTGACACGTTTTCTTAATCAGCATTTCTTCTAAATATTGTAATAAAAAAATAATATAAAACCTATTTTCATTTTATTTTTTTAAGCTATAATTAATATATAGCATTTTTTATGCAGAAACACATTTTTAAAACGGAGGTAATATTCATGAGAAAACTGACTGCTAAAATTCTCTCATTAGTATTTATTTTAAATACTTTTATAATGGGAATTGGAGGTATAATAGTATCGGCTGATGACAACGCCCCATTTAATTTTAAATGGGAATCGGGTCGTGTGCTTGATTCTATGCTTAATATTCAAGAAAAAGGTACAGCTTATGACGATGTTTTTGTATGGTGGGACTTTGGAAGCAGAAACGGAAGTTTATTTGATGTAGGAACATATGATTTAAGCTATAACCTTGATGGAAAAAGAATTGATTTTAAAGTTGAAAAAAGCGGATCAAAAGCTGTTGTTACATATAATATATGGGATTACTCAAAGGGTTCCTATATGTCTGTAAATGACAGCGGCATGCTTTTTGAGGTTTATCGTGATACATTAGGAGCATATATTTTGCCGACACTTTCCTCATATCCGCCTATTGCTGATACATATAAAATTAATTACAATGAAAATGGAGAGGCAGAATCGGCAAGTTTTACAATAAGAAAAGATACAGGTTTTGCCTTTAAGCTTGATAATAAAGACGTAAAATTTAAGTGGACTTCAAATGATATTTTTTATTTTTCAACAAATGGAATGACACAAGGAAATATTTATGATTTTGATTTAAAACTTAATATACCAGGAGAAAGCGAAATAAAGCAGAATCTTGAAATTTTTACCGGAATAAATGCTGCTTCGGTTACATCTTCGCCTTATGCGAATAATGGAAAAGGAATAAGAGATGTTGTTGACCATTCTTCAAGACCATATCCAGACGCTGACCCGGGTACTGACCCTGAACTTGAACTTTCTTTTGACCTTCCTAAAGTTTGGGATTCGTCTCAAAATAAATATGTATTTGTAAATCCGTCTTCAGTTTCAGAAGATGATATAGCAAGTATTGTATTAAATATGGGAAATGCCAGCGACAAAAGAAAAATACAAATAAATATAAGCAATATATACGCTTCTGATTTGAAAAGTGCTACGTCTATAACAAATGCAAATGGGGCTGTAATTAAAAGCGTATCAAGAGACTCTTCAAATCAAAGAATAAGAATAAGACTGTCAAATCTTGAACCGGGTATTATATATAATCCTACGGAAATATCAATGTATAAACCTAATAATCCGGATTTTCTTTCTTATGCTACAAGTATAGAACATGGCAAGGTTTACACGTTTGTACAATATAATGTAGAGGCAATAGCATCTGATGAGTATTATGTTAGAATTAAGCCATATGAAGGATATAGAGGTTATTATGTAATTTATATGGGAGATACGTCATCTACACTTGCGCAATGGTCTCAGGTTGAGGACACAAAGGGAGGAACAGAAGATATTTATGTTCCGGTTAATATTAACTCTGATAATATGCAAACAAAATATTTTAGGGTTGAGTTTAGATTTACCCCTCCTGATGCTACACCGGGAAGCAGTCAAATTACGGTTCAGTCTCAGATATTAAAATACACTCCTTCAGAAGACGATATAATTATAAGCACTCCTCAGAATTTGACTGTTGTAGACTCAAAAGTTGTAAATTCATTAACAGACCCATCGAAACAAGAACTTGTTCTTACGCTTAAATGGGATATGTGCTATGAGAAAGTTTTAAAGAATATATTAGCTAAAAATGGAAATAAACTTGACATCAATTATGTATTTAACAGAGGAGTAATACCTTATGACGATTTTGAAGATGTGTTTGCTGATGTGAAAGTTCATGCCTCATTAAGCGGAGACAATATTGAAATTACAGTAACAGACGATGAGGGAAAAGTAGAAAAGTTTGAAACTATTATAACGGAAACAACTATAAATTCTACTCTTCATAATATTATATCTCCTCAAGTTACATTTAGACTTCCATGTGCTCCAAAAGCTACCGGAAATACAATATTTTTATATCCTAATGTATATTTTTTAAATGTAAGCGGCAGTTATTATGACTCAAACAGTTCAAGTACAATAAATATACCAGCGTCTCTGCCGGCTTATTTAACATTAGATGGAGTTGATAGTGCATCAGTTCCGCAGCCGCAAAATATTAAGGTTGTTAAGGAAGGAGAAGACACTGTTACAGAAAGGTCTTTTACAGTTGTATGGGATACTTTAAGTCCTTCTTCAGATGGGCCTATGAGCCATTATATAGAGACAATGCTTGAGTCACGAGGGCTTACCGTAGGAGAAGATTCAATTAAATATAATGCTTATATAGCACAGGATAAAGAATTAATTGATAAACTTATAAATTATAGCGGAAAAAGGGAAGATATGTATAAAGAATTGTCAATAGCAAGATATGACAATGAAAATAAATCAGGAATAAATCCCATAGATGTTTCGGCGATAGCAGATAATGAAATATCTATACGAGATAATTTAAGAGATAAAAAAATAGTTTCTATTGATAATATTCTTCAAGACGTTAATCTTTTACAGCAAAAACTTAAATTTAACGGACTTGATACAAACCAGAATTATTATGTAGTTGTTGAGACTGTTGTTGTTCCTTATCAAGAAAAAGATGATACACATGAGGGAGGATATCTTGAAGAAGAAACACAATATTCAGATGTATCTGTAATAGTGTCAGCTACAACTTTGCCTCCTTATGATGAACCAAATGAAGATGAAAAGAATCCAGCAGCTCCTGAGAATTTTGATAAAAAAGATATAACTTTAAACAGTGTTAATTTATATTGGGACAGAGTAAAAGAATCAGAAGAAGATGTTCTTGAGTATCAGTTTATAAGAATATCAGGTGCGCAAATGAGCGAAACTGATATGGGAACAAGAGATGAGTATGGGGAAGTATACTCAAAACTTTCTCAGTCTTATAAAATAGCTGGATGGCAAACTGGTGAATCAAATATTTACCCATATGAACAGAATGCTTTTTCGCAAACGCCGGCTGAAGATACAAAATTTGAGTATGATATTTCAGATGCTGTTATAAACAGTCTTATTGATAAGACTTTAAATCCAAATCAACTTTATTTCTATTATATAAGAACTGTAAGATTGGTGGAAGGAAAACCTAAGGCATATTCTGTATGGGTTCCTCTTTCTGTAACTACTACACCTGTTTCAGCTCCTTATAATTTAAAAGTTGAAAGAGATATAGAGCATAATAAAAAGAGTCAAATTGTAGTAAGCTTTGACACTCCTTATTTTGATATAGAAAAACTTGGAACAGACTATATTTTGCAGTATTCTCTTAAAGAAGATTCAGCCGATTGGTCACAGGCAGAAAGAATGAACGCAGGAAGTTTAAAGGGAAGTTACAGCACAAACCCAGATGGTTCACTTCATTTTATTTATAATATAGGCGGACTTAAAAGCGGTACGCTTTATAGTATAAAAGTAAGGCTTTTTGATAGTATTTTAAATGAGCCTTCTGTATATTCAAATATTGTTCAAATGCGTACAGAGGTTGACCCAGATGATAATAAAAACGACGAAGATACAAATGATTGGATTGATCATTATAAAAAGATGCTTGAGGAGTTACTTAAAAAACCTTATTGGGTAATTGAAGATTCTGTTACAAAGTCTATTATCTATTACAGACCTCAATATTTTAAAGACCTTTTAGCAAGCGAAACAAGTGCAACCTTGACTTTAGCATCAACTGAAGAAGGAGATAACGGTTTTAGAAAGCTTTATTACATACCAGCAAGTGCTATAAAAGAAGCTTATGACGCTAATAAGGGATTTAAAATAACATGGGAAGATATGGATGTTATTATTTCTCCAAGAGCAATAGATGTTGATGTTGACCAAGAGGTAAGAAAGGTACTTGAACGTATTGATGAGAACTTTATTGACGATTATTTTATAAGAATATCGGCAAGTTTTAATGAAGTAAGCTATACAATAGACGGAAATAATCCTTTAAGTCCTATTGCTGATATTTCAATAGAGGCTATTGGAAGTGACGAAAAGATAAATTTATGGGACGACAAAATGGTTGAAATGCTTAAAAGTATGATTGAAAGCGACCTTGAAGATGCAAAAAGAGAGATAAAAAATGAAATTAAAGACGAGTCAACGAGCGAAGAACTTATAAAAGAATTAAAGGATATGTTTGAGGACTTTGAGGAAGATTTTGGAGAGGAACTTGATGAAGAACTTGAAGATATAGTTGACAGAACATATAGTATTACCGAATTAAAGGGAAATTTAATAGTAGCTTATCCTGTTGAGGCAACTTCTTCCGTAAGCGGTTACAGACAAGGTTCAGGTATATGGACTACTGTAAATGCAATGGATTATATGGGTAAAAAGGGTATTTATTCAACTCTTACAGGAGTATTTGTATTTGCCGGACGTACTATTAATATACCAGGTATAAATGAAGTGCCTAACGGAACTCCTATTACAAATCTTGTATCAAAGTTTGGGCTTGACGATTATCTCGGAAAGTCAAATACAATGAATTTAAGCGCACCTTTAACAAGAAGTATGGCAATAGGCTGTGCTGCAAGGCTTGCCGGAGCTCCGAGAACAACAGACCCTACGGCGTTTTTTGCATCAAAAGGAATTATACTTTCTACAAGAGCGACACAAGAGCCTATAACTGTACAAGAAGCTATTTATTTAACTATGATGGCTTATCAGGCACGTACAAATACAAAAGTTGAAACTATGCAAATTAGAAATTATACACTTACAAGCGGTATAAATGGTATACAAACTAATTATAAGAAAAGTGTACAGGCGGCTTTTGAAATTGGAATTTACAGTAATACAGGAATGAATCCAAATTCAAATATTACTGTAAGTGAGTTTTTGCAAATGCTTATAAATATGGCTGCTAAAACAAAACTTTTATAATAATTTTTTAATGCAGATTAATGTTTAGTTTTTATAAATTTTTAAAAGAGTGTATAATATTAAATACCCTTTAAATTTTATTACGAATAGTCTTTGACAATTGTATTTTAGGGTAAATTTTTATACACTCTTTGAGGGAGATGAAATAATGACGGAGAAAAAATGTATTTATAAAAAGATATCGGCGTTTTTTATTATGTTTGTAATGATAATACAAATGACGCCGTTTAATCTTTTAACAATTTTTGCAAATCAGCAAAAATATGTAGGAAATGTTACAATAAGAAATGTTCCTAACAGCAGTAATGTAATGTATTCTTTTAGTATTGGATGGAGAAATCCTCAATGGTCGACTGTAATGGATACAGATGCTGTTGAGTCTGACCAAGTAGTACATACACCAGAAGCTTTTAGGGTAGAGGGAAGAAATGCTACGGCAAGAGATACGGTTTTTGATGGAAGTGTAATAGGAAAACAGTTTTCAGATGATTATCTTAAAACCGAAAATCAAGAAGCATCGGTTGAAATGACAGCGGCGTTAACTAATGGAAGCATATATGAATATAGAGTTGTTCCATACCATTATCATACATATCAGAACCGTGATTTAACAATAGAGACAAAACCAGCTCCTTATGATAATTCAACAACTCTTGAAAGTGTTCTTTATATGACTGATTTAACAGTTTCTGCAAAGGGTGCAGGAAATACTCTTACTGTAACATGGGATAACCCTCAGTTTGATGGAGCTAATGTTTTTTCAGGATATAGAATTTATTATCAAAGAGGCGGAAGTTCCGTTACAAATCTTAACGAGGGAAGAAGAAGAGATGTAAGCATAGATAACGAAGATATAATTGTTTCTGCCGACCCGTTAAGAAAGGGAGTACAGAGAATTGAATATAGTATAACAGATGATTCTTTAGCACAGGGAGATACTTATGCTGTAAAAGTAGAACCTTTGTACAACGGAGTTGAAATAAGAGATTTTTCAAAAACAGGGTTAAGTTATGCCGATGTAAATATTTCAAATAAGATGTATAAAATGGCTTTTACAGATTACAGAACAAAAGAGTACAGAACAAATGATGCTTATGTATCAATACCTCTTGAGGTTAATGAAAACGGAAGAGATTATTTAAAACTTCATTGGTGGGGCATATCAAATTCATCTACATCAGGAGATATTGAAAGAATTGAGATATACAAAGGTATAGCTGCTGACGATATAGGAGTTAGAATTGGTACTCTTTATTCATCAAATGCTGTTGATATAAATTATTGGCAGGTTGATAAACCAGAAAGTACAACTTATTATCAATTGAAAATTTATTTAAAGGGAATGAATGTTCCCCTTGAATCCGAAGTGGCAGTATACGACCCTTCAGCAGTAAATATTACGCCAAATCGTCCTAATATTTATATTAAAACATATAAAAATGAGGGTACAAGAGCGCTTGATGTTTATTGGGATGTATTTTTAAGATATCCTTATTCTGAAAGTGAACTTGGATTTGTTGATGAAAACGGAATGTATAACGATAAAAACATAGAATACGACCTTTGGATATCAGATTCGCTTGAGGCGCTTCAATCAGGGCTTATGAATCCTATGTATGAGGATGTTACTCCGGCAAGTCTTTCTCAGACAAATATTGAGGAATCTGAAAACCCTGTATATTATAAACAATTTGACAAATATACTTCTGTTGGAGAAAATGCTTATGTAGATAAAAATATTGAAGAAAATAAAGTTTATTATATTAAGCTTGTAGCAACAAAACCTGTAACAGGTGGAAAGGATTTAAGCACGCAGCCTGTATATGCGCTTATATATTATCCGGCAAGCGGAGATATTTCAAATCCACGTGCTATAAATAAACCGCCTTTAGAAATTAAAAAAGATGAAAACGGTGCAGACGTAATAACAGACAGTTCAATTACAGTTCAATGGAAAACTAAATGGTTTGAAATTTATGATAACGCTACTGATACATGGTATTCAGAAGCTTATGTAAATGATTTGGGAGAGATTATATTTGACAAAGATAATGCTCCAAGCGACAGTGCTGTTGAGTTTCATTCAGCAGCAAGCGCTGCGGCTGTAAAGGGACTTTTAGAGGCAGCCGGTGTAAGCAGCGAAGCACTTAATCTTGTTGCTGTACGTGAGGTTGATTTAACTGCTGAAGATATTAAATATGAAATTAATTATGTAACTTTTGACGGTATTAATGAAAACGGAGGATATGAAAGTTACCTTGAAAAAATTATGGCATCGGAAAGCAGTGACTGGAAAGAGATAACCCCGGTTAAATCATCTGAATTTACATGTGAATATAATTTGACAGGACTTGAGAAAAATACGACTTATGCTATAATACTTAGACCATATAGGATTCTTGCCGATAATAAGAAAGATGCTTATCCGACATATGTAATAGGAACTACACTTCCGGAATCCGTTTCGGTTGATATAACGCCAACAGTTCCGACACTTGAGGAAGAAGGACATACAGACATAGATATTTCTGTAAAATGGAAAGGATATATTGAGGGAGATAAGAAAAGTCTTGATTATGAGCTTGCAATAAGTGATTATCCTCTTGACGACCCTTCAAAAGGACGCCTTGTGTCAAGTCAGGAAATTATTGATAATGGATTGCAGAAATATGAAGGTAAAAATGATGAGCAAAATGAAGATGAAAACGGAGAGGCTTATGTGCATTATAAAATTGATAACCTTGTACCGTCAACAGGGTATTATATATGGATAAGAGCAATTGCGCATAATCAAAGCGGAGATGCTTACTCATCATGGTCTAATCCTCTTTACATTGTTACAGATGCTTTGGGTAAACCGCTTCCGCCAGACGGATTAGGGCTTATATCTCAAGAACATTTGAATTTATATAATAATGCAAACTCTACGGAATATAAGCAAAGAGAAGATAAGTATTTAATACTTGAATGGTTTAAAAATGAAGGTGATAATGCTAATCCAAGCGGAACATCAGGAGATAAATACGATGTTTTAACAAGTGATAAAATTTTAGAAAATTATATAATAAAGATGAATGATTTGGAAGTAAATACAAAATATTATGCAAGGGTAAAGGCGACAGTAGTTGCTAAAGCCGGAAGTGATGGAAAGCTTGAAAAATCATTTTTCTATACATTGCAATTTGCTGATAACGAGGATTTTAAAGACGCTATAACAATTATTGTTCCAGAAGATTTAAGTCAAGACCTTACAGGTGTTTATGTTGCAGAATCGGATTGGAGTTCTATTGTAATAGCAGGAACGGGAAAAAGTGACAGTGAATATGATGGAGACAAAAATCCGGCTTTATATCCTTTGCCTAAAGACGATTTTGAAGTTTATTATGACGGAGCAACAAAAACATTAACATATCGTTTTAGAGCTATGGATGAAGATAAGGATAAATTAGATGATAATTTTGTAGACCAAAGACTTATTTCAAAACTTATAGCAAGAAAGACATATAACTATGATATTGATTTGACAAAATATAATGAGTACAATTATGAAATAAGAGAAAGAATTGTTGAAATGCCTTATACAGTTGTCGAGGCTTTTGGAAAAAATAAAATAACTTTTGAGGTAAGAGCTGATAATATTACTTATGTATTTGACCCTGATTTTGCAAAAACACAGCAGGTTGAGGAAATGAGAGGTTATGGTTTGGGCGCTAAAGTTAAAATAAAAATTACTTCAGGACCTACCGATGTTCCTATTATGGGATATGGAGAATCATACTCAACAAAACCTCAAAGACTTTCGGTAAGCGTTGTATCGGATTATACAACAACTGTTTTAAATGAGTTGGCAGAAAATGTTAAAGTCAAATTAAAGCTTGATGATAGATACAGCCTTTTGGATACAAATGTTGGCGCTTATATGTATACGCCAACAGACAGCCAATGGAACAGAGTTGATTATGTATATGATTATGCTAATGGAGATTTTTCTTTTTCAACAAAAAGATTAGGTGCATACAGTGCAATTAAAAAGCAAGTTCCAAACGTATCATCAACAGGAGAAGTTGTAAATTCACTTGTTTCCGTTACAACAAAGTTGCATTTTACGGATATACAGCAGTATAATCCACAAGCAGCAGTTTCAACAGTTCAGTTTAACAATATTATTGCGGCTGTTGCTAACGGAAAAAAGGATGTAGCTGTAAACGGAGCGCTTGATAATGAAAATTATACAGCTCTTTCAAGAAAAGGTATGGTACTGTCTTCGGCTAACGTATCAAGAGAAGAAGGAATAACAGCTCTTGTTAAGCTTTATGAAGCTAAGACAGGACGTCCTGTTGAATATTACACTTCTATTGAGAATACTGAATATACTGATATTAGAAATGCTTCTGAACAGTATAGAACATGGCTTTTAAAAGCAGGACAAATAGGATTTTTTAAAAACACATATGGAGCGAGACCAAAGGATACAATGAGTTTTGCAGATTTATTATATATTGTTGATATTATTATGAAAGATTCAGGTATGTAGGCATTTTTATGGAAACGCTGATTAAATTAAAATCAGCGTTTCTTTATGTATTTTTAATATAAGGAGTGTGTTTTGATATGATGACAATGAAAAAAGCAATAAGTTCTGTTGTTAAAGGTGAAAATCTTTCCATTGACGATGCTAAAGAAGTTATGAATATAATGTTAAGCGGAAGTGCTACACAGGCTCAGCTTGGAAGTTTTTTAACAGCACTTAGAATGAAAGGAGAGACTTTAGATGAAATTGTAGGCTGTGCTTCTGTAATGAATCAAAAAGCTGAACATATTAACCCAAAAACAGAAACATATATTGATTTTGTCGGTACAGGAGGAGATGGCACAAATACATTTAATATTTCAACTACATCAGCTTTTGTAGTAGCCGGTGCCGGTCTTTCAGTAGCTAAACATGGAAATAGGGCTATTTCAAGCAAAAGCGGTGCTGCTGATGTTCTTGAGGCCTTAGGTGTTAATATTATGCTTGAGGCTAAGGAGGTTGAAAGATGTGTAGAAGAGATTGGAATTGGATTTATGTTTGCTCAAATATTTAATAAGTCAATGAAAAATGTAGGCAAAGCAAGAACTGAAATGGGCATACGAAGTATTTTTAATATATTAGGACCTCTTTCAAATCCGTCGGATGCAAAAACGCAGTTTATAGGCGTGTTTAGTCCTGAACTTACAGAGCCTTTTGCACAGGCTATGCGTATAATGGGAGTTACAAGAGGTATGGTTGTAAACGGATTAGACGGTATGGACGAGATAACTACAACTTCTGAAACAGTTGTTTCTGAGATAATTAATGATAAAATAATTAATTATAAATTATCTCCTGAAAATTTTGGAATGAAACGTGCTATGCCTGAGCAGCTTACAGGAGGAGACGGAAGAATAAATGCTAAAATAACAATGGATATACTTACAGGAACAATTGGGTACAGACGTGATATTGTTGTTTTAAATGCCGCCGCCGCACTTTATACCGGAGGAAAGGTAAAAAATATAGAAGACGGTATTGAACTTGCAAAAGAATCTATTGACAGCGGTGCGGCGCTTGAAAAACTTAAAGAATTAATACATTTTTCAAATTCTGTAACTGAAAAAAAATAAATAAAAAAGCAAAATAGCTTTAAAATAAGTTATTTTGCTTTTTTTATTTATTATTAGTTTTTTTATGGAGCATAAAGACCAAAAGATGAAAAAATATTCTTTACGTTTTTAACTGCATAAGCAGTAGGAGCTTTTGTGTCATATAATACGTATTCATATCTAAGTTCCTTCCACTTGTATTCGCCCATTTTATGAAATGGCAGAACATCAACTCGTTTTACATTTGATAAAGATGAAAGATATTCTGCCATTTTTTTAATATCATCTTCATTATCCGTAAGTCCAGGTACAAGTACAAAACGAATCCATACGGGAATATTTTCTTTATTTATATATTCCTCAAATTCAAGTGTGGGGTTTAATTCACGCCCTGTGAGAGACTTGAAAGTTTCTGGGTTAAATGCTTTTATATCAAGAAGAACAAGGTCTGTATATTTTAAAAGTTCTTTTTGTTTATCCGAAAATATGTTTCCTGATGTGTCAAGTGCTGTATTTATACCATTTTTACGGCACTTTTTAAAGAGTTTTAAACAAAAATCAGTCTGTAAAAGCGGTTCACCGCCGCTTGCAGTTATTCCGCCTCCTGAGTATTTCATATAACCTGTATATTTTTCTATATCAGAAAAAAGTTTGTCTAAAGTATAAATATTTCCTTTTTTTATATCCCATGTATCTGGATTGTGACAGTATTTACATCTTAAAGGGCATCCTTGAAAAAATATTATATACCTTATTCCGGGACCGTCAACAGTTCCAAGAGTTTCTATTGAGTGTATTCTTGCTGTATCTGACATGTTAAAATACCTCATGGAAGGTTCTGTTTATTACATCAAGCTGCTGCTCTTTTGTAAGTTTTATAAAGTTTACAGCATATCCGGATACCCTTACAGTAAGCTGAGGATATTTTTCAGGGTGGTCCATAGCGTCAATAAGTGTCTCTCTGTCAAATACGTTTATATTAAGATGATGTCCGCTTTGAGAGAAAAATCCGTCCATCATTCCGGAAAGATTGCTTTTTCTTTCAGACATATTTTTTCCAAGAGCTCCCGGTATAATTGAAAATGTGTATGAAATTCCGTCTTGTGAGTATTCGTAAGGAAGTTTTGCAACTGAACTTAAAGAGGCTAAAGCTCCTTTTTTATCCCTTCCGTGCATTGGGTTAGCGCCGGGGGCAAAAGGTTCTCCGGATTTTCTGCCGTCAGGAGTGCTTCCTGTTTTTTTGCCGTATACAACATTTGATGTTATTGTTAAAATAGATAATGTTGTTTTGCTGTTTCTGTAAGGCAGTCTGTTTTTAAGTTTTTCCATAAATATTTTTACAATTAAATACGCTATATCGTCTACCGAATCGTCGTTATTTCCAAATGCCGGATAATCTCCCTCAATTTCATAATCAACGGCAAGTCCAGTCTCGTCTCTTATAACTTTTACTTTTGCATTTTTTATGGCTGAGAGTGAATCTGCTGCAACTGAAAGACCGGCTATTCCACATGCTTGAGTCCTTAATATTTCTCTGTCATGAAGAGCCATCTGCAATTTTTCGTAATTATATTTATCGTGCATAAAGTGTATTATATTAAGAGAATTCATATAAATTCCGGAAAGCCATTCAAGTACTTGTTTGTATTTTTCCATTACTTCGTCATAATCAAGATATTCACTTGTAATAGGTTCAAAACGTGGCGCTACTTGTTCTCCCGTTTTCTCGTCACGTCCTCCGTTAATAGCATAGAGAAGAGCCTTAGCCAAATTAGCACGTGCTCCGAAAAACTGCATTTGTTTTCCTATACGCATTGCCGATACACAGCAGGCAATTGCATAGTCATCTCCCCAGTAAGGAAGCATTAAATCGTCGTTTTCATATTGTACTGAACTTGTATTTATACTTGTTTCACAGCAAAAATCTTTGAAACCTTTAGGAAGTCTTGTAGACCATAAAACAGTCATGTTTGGCTCAGGAGCTGGTCCTAATGTATTTAATGTATTTAACATTCTAAATGAACTTTTTGTTACAAGTGTTCTTCCATCTATTCCCATTCCGCCTATTGATTCAGTTACCCATGTAGGGTCACCCGAAAAAAGTGCATTATATTCAGGTGTTCTTAAAAAACGAATTATTCTAAGTTTTATAACAAAATCGTCCATAAGTTCTTGAGCTTTTTTTTCATCTATTGTACCGTTTTCTAAATCACGTTCAATATATATATCTAAAAATGTTGATGTACGACCAAGACTCATAGCCGCTCCGTCTTGTTCTCTTACAGCTCCTAAAAATGCAAGATAGAGCCATTGTATAGCCTCTTTGGCATTTTCGGCTGGTCGTGTTAAATCACAGTCATATATATTTCCAAGCTCTATAAGTTCTTTTAATGATTTTATTCCTTCAGATATTTGTTCTCTTACAGTTATTGTTTCTGAATCATATTCAGGAGGGTTAAATATTTCAAGTTCATGCTGTTTTTCTTCAATAAGTTTATTAACTCCATAAAGTGGAACACGTCTGTAATCTCCTATTATTCTTCCTCTTCCATAAGCGTCAGGCAATCCTGTTATTATACCGGAATGACGTGCTTTTTTAATTTCGCTGTTGTAAGCGTCGAAAACTCCGTTGTTATGGGTTTTTCTATATTTAGAGAATATTTCTTCAGTTTCTTTAGCGAGAGTATAGCCATAAGATTCAAGAGCTTTTTTCACAACTCTTAATCCGCCAAAAGGCATTATTGCTCTTTTTAAAGGTTTGTCTGTCTGCAATCCTTTTATAATTTCAAGTTCCTTATCTATATATCCGGCGCTGTAAGCCGTTATTGATGAAGGTATTTTTGTTTCAGCATCTAATATACCATTTTTATGTTCCTCTTTTAAAAGTTCAGATATTTTTAACCAAAGTTTTTTTGTTCTGTCCGTAGCATCTTCAAGGAAACTTCCATCTCCCTCATATGGAGTATAATTTGTCTGTATAAAATCTCTTACATCTATTTCTTGTTTCCATTTTCCGTTTTTAAAACCTTTCCATGCCTCCATGTTTTTCACCCCTTGACAAAAAAATTTATTGTGCAATAATTTATAATGTACTGTCTAAATACATAATAATTGTATAGACAGCTAATATTATTATTGTTTAAAATTAAATAAATATACGATAAAATAAGAAAAGGGAAAATGCTATGAATAAGCTTGATAGAAATTTTTACCTTCAAGATACATTAAAAGTTGCAAAAGAACTTATAGGTATGTATATAGTCAGAAATTACAATGGAACTGAACTTATAATGAAAATAACTGAAACAGAAGCTTATATAGGAAGTATAGATAAAGCGTGTCATGCATATGGCGGCAGAAGAACAAAAAGAACTGAAATAATGTACGGTATTGGAGGATACGCTTATATTTATTTAATTTATGGAATGTATAATTGTTTTAATATTGTTACAGAAGAAAAAGAAAAAGCTTGCGCTGTTTTAATAAGGGGCGGCTCTCCGGAAAAAGGAATTAATGAGATGTCACAGCTTAGGTATGAAAAAGCATATAATGAATTAACGGCGTATCAAATAAAAAATTTTGCTAACGGGCCTGGAAAGCTTTGTATTGCTATGAAAATTACAAAAGAACTTAATGAGAAAGATTTACTTTCCGACGATTTTTATATAGCCAAAGGAAAAAAACAAAATTATGATATTAAATGTTCAAAAAGGATAAATATTGATTATGCCGAAGAGGCGAAAGACTTTTTGTGGAGATTTTATGTATAAATACGCTATTGACACTTTTTATTGGCTGTGATACCTTATTGTATAGTGATAAAAACAAACAAGAGGAATTAATGATGAATGATTTTATGGAAAATGGAATATTTAAAATTTCAGAATGCAGAAAAATTGCGGTAATGGGCGGAACATTTAATCCAATTCATTATGGGCATTTAGTAGCTGCTGAAGCCGTAAGAGCGGAATTTGGAATTGAGAGAGTATTATTTATACCAACGGGAAGACCTCCTCATAAGGCGTTAAGTGTTGTGGCTCCTGATGAACAAAGATATTTAATGACTGTTCTTGCAACTGCGGCTAATCCGTATTTTGATGTTTCAAGAATGGAAATAGACAGAAAAGGAACTACTTATACTATTGATACGTTAAGAGAGTTAAAGAAGATATGCCGTCCAGATGCTCAGATTTATTTTATTACAGGAGCAGATGCTGTAAATGAAATTTTCACATGGCGTGAGGCGGACAAGCTTTTGGATATGGCAAATTTTGTAGCTGTTACAAGACCGGGGTACGATAAGAAAAGGCTTGAGAAAAATAACAGCATGTATTATCTTGAAATACCGGCGCTTGCTATTTCATCAACGGATATAAGAGACAGGGTAAAAGCTGGAAAGACAATAAAATATCTTTTGCCTGAAAGTGTTGAGGAGTATATAATTAAGTTTGGATTGTATAAAAATGATGTTGCCGGAGAATTGGTTAGAAAAATAAAAGAACGTCTGTCATCGGTTCTTACGAATAAACGCTACATTCATACACTTTCAACAGCAAGAGAGGCGGCAAAGCTTGCTAATATATTTGGGGAAGATACTTCAAAGGCATATATAGCTGGACTTTTACATGACTGTGCAAAGGATTTCTCACACAAATTGAGAATTGAAAAATGTAAGGAATATAATATTTATTTAGATGAAGTGCTAAAAAAACAGCCTGACCTTATTCATAGTTTTTTAGGAGGAGCAGTTGCTGAATTTGAATATGGAATAAATGACAGAGAGATATTAGATGCTGTTAAATATCATACTACCGGCAGGTCGAATATGACAAAACTTGAAAAAATAATTTATCTTGCCGATTTAATTGAGCCTGAAAGAAGGGAGTTTGACGGAATGAAAGAAATAAAAAACGCCGCATACTCAGACCTTGACTACGCAATGCTTTTAAGTCTTGAAGGAACAATAAGGGTTAATAGGGAAAGAGGACGTCTTATACATCCTTTAAGTATTGAGGCTTACAATTATTATAAAAGTAAATAAAAAAATTATAAAGTTTTAGGGGGAATTTATATTGAAAACCGAAGTAAACTCATTTGAAGCTGCTAAAGCGGCGTTTAAAGCTATTGATGAAAAACAGGGAATAGATATAACTGTTATAAATATAAGTGAAGTATCTGTTATAGCAGATTATTTTATTATAGCAAGTGCATCTAACTCAAATCAATTAAAAGCTATGGCTGATGAGGTTGAACAACAGCTTTATAAAACCGGCTGGAAACTCAAACATTCAGAAGGTTTTCAGTCTAAGACATGGATTTTGCTTGATTTTGGAGATATAGTTGTACATTTGTTTAGTAAAGAAGAAAGAGAATTTTATAATATTGAAAGAATATGGGCAGATGCCAAAGTTGTTTCTGAAAAGCAGCTTAGAGAATAAGAAACTTAGGAAAAATAAGTTTAAGGAGATGTTTTTGTGGGCTATGTAGTTTTATTTTTAGCAAAAGGTTTTGAGGAAATAGAAGCGTTAACGCCTGTTGATGTATTAAGGAGAGGCGGCGTTGAGGTTAAAACAATGGCAATAGATGATGTTGAAGTTGTAGAAGGTGCTCATGGCATAAGTGTTAAATCTGATATGTTTTATGACAGAGAAATAGCGTTTAATGCCGATATGCTTATTCTTCCGGGAGGAGGAATCGGCACTGAAAATTTAGATAATAATAAAGATATTAGTTCTCTTTTAATAGATTTTAATAATAAAGGAAAATATATAGCAGCAATTTGTGCGGCTCCCAGCATATTGGGAAAAAGGGGAATATTAAAAGGTAAAAAAGCAATTTGCTATAATGGTTTTGAAAAATTTCTTGAGGGAGCCGTTATTACTGAAAAAAGCGTTGTTTGTGACGGCAATATAATTACTTCAAAAAGTATGGGCGTTTCAATGGAGTTCGCTTTTACTCTCCTTAAAATTTTAAAGGGAGAGGAAACTGTTATTAGTGTTAAAGAAAGCCTTATGCTTTAATTTTTTACAGGTATTTGTATGAAAACAGCTTTTAAAAGAGATGCATTTATTTTTTCAAGTCCAAGAAAATTAAACGCATTTAGTACGTCGTTTTCATCAAGTCCGTATATATAAGATATGTCAAAAGGCGTGTAGTCCGATAAAACTCCTGTTTCTATTTCTCTTGATATAAGAGAGGATATTCGGCTTGTGGAATTAAGCATTATATTAAAGAAATTGAAGCTTGTTATTTTGTCTATATGTATTGATTTCATAATTGATTTAACTTCATTTTCTGTAATATTTAAAAGCTTTGCAGCACGACGTGGGGATATATATTCCGATTGTTCTTTTATTGCTATGTCTATTTTCATAAGGGCAGGCTTTATTTCTTGAGAATATTCTTCCCAAAAGTTTTTAGGTATACATTTGTCTTCGATTGGTTTCATTTTTTTAAAATCCTCGCATTGTTTTTTTTGTTATTATTTTTATTAAAACGCTTATTAATTTGTATTTGTTATTTAAAATTATTTTAACTTCAAATAAATAAGCGTTTTATTTTGTAAATATCTTATAATAGAATTATATCATAATGTATGTTATAATCCAGTTGTAAAATATAGAAAAGCAAAATGAAAAAAGGTGTTTTTATTGAATGTGTTGACAAGGTATTTTAATTACAGGCAAAGTTTAATTGACCAATATATAAAAGGGGATATGACTAAAAGCGAATATCTTGAGAAAAATTTAGACGCTGTTTTAGGTCTTAATATAAAACCATTTAAAAATATTGATACTTTGGAAAAGGGACTTTTTAATTATCAATATTTTAACGCTCTTGCTAAAGAGTCAAGACAAATGAGCTATGATTTTTCTGATAGGGAAATAAAGTATGAATATATGGAAAAAGCTGATTATTATTACGATAAAAAGGATAAAGCTACTCTTAAAATAATTGAACTTTTGGATTATAAAGGAATAGAGGCTTATTATATTAAGGTTAGAAGTAAAAATTTAAAGGGAAAACTGTTTGAAATAATTATAAATGATTATAATAATATGATTCTTCATAGTACAAATGATTATATAGCTAAAAGGCTTAAGGATAATTATATTCTTAGTGATACAGAAAAAAAATCAATTATTGACGGATATATTAATCAAAAATATTGACAAAGAAAATAGATGTGATATATTTATTGTGAATGAACCGATAGGTTTTTGCCTTAAGTAAATTCACGATAAATATTATTTTTTTTGTTTTTTCGTACTGATACAAATGGAGTATTCAAATGTGAAGGCGAAAGGGGGTTTTTAAAAATGGATGACTGCAGGATAGCGATACTTGCTATTGTTGTTGAGGATACAGAGTCCGTTGATAAAATAAATGAAATTCTTCACCGGTACGGGGAATATATTATCGGCAGAATGGGACTGCCATATTGTAAAAGAGAAATTTCGCTTATAAGTGTTGCCTTTGATGCTCCGGCAAGTGTTATAAGCGCTGTTTCGGGAAAAATAGGAATGATTGATAATGTAACCTGTAAAGCTGTATTTGCTAAAACCGGAAAGGAGAATTAAAATGTTATATGATGTTAAATCTTTAAAAGCTGAAGAATTTATAAATGATGAGGAAATAAAAGAAACTATTAAGTATGCTGAAGAAAATAAATCCAATTTTGAACTTATAAAAAGTATTTTAAAAAAGGCAGAAGATTTAAAGGGGTTAAGCCATAGAGAAGCTTTGGTTCTTCTTGAATGTGATATAAGTGAATTAAATGATAAAATATTTAAACTTGCCAAAGAAATAAAACAGAAGTTTTATGGAAACAGAATAGTTATGTTTGCTCCTCTTTATCTTTCAAATTATTGCGTAAATGGATGTACTTATTGCCCTTATCATGCTAAAAACAAGACGATAAGAAGAAAAAAACTTTCTCAAGATGAAATAAGAAAAGAGGTTATAGCTTTACAGGATATGGGACATAAGCGTCTTGCACTTGAAACAGGAGAAGACCCTGTTAATAACCCGATAGAATATGTACTTGAAAGTATAAAGACAATTTATTCTATTAAGCATAAAAACGGAGCGATACGTCGTGTCAATGTAAATATTGCAGCTACTACTGTTGAAAATTATAGAAAGCTTAAAGAAGCAGGAATAGGGACATATATTTTGTTTCAGGAGACATATAACAAGGAAAATTACGAAAACCTTCATCCAACAGGGCCTAAGCATAATTATGCTTATCATACAGAAGCTATGGACAGGGCTATGGATGGGGGAATAGACGATGTTGGAATAGGTGTTTTATTTGGGCTTAATATGTATAAATACGATTTTACGGGTCTTTTGATGCACGCTGAACATTTAGAGGCGGCAAAGGGAGTCGGACCTCATACTATTAGCGTACCAAGAATAAGACCGGCTGATGATATTGATGTAAGTAATTTTTCAAACGCTATAAGCGATTTTATATTTGAAAAGATAATAGCTGTTTTAAGAATAGCTGTACCTTATACAGGCATGATAATTTCTACAAGAGAATCAAAGGCAATGCGTGAACGTGCTTTAAGTTTAGGTGTTTCTCAAATAAGCGGCGGTTCAAGAACAAGTGTCGGAGGTTATGTTGAGGAAGAAAAAGAAGAAGATAACTCATCTCAATTTGAGGTAAGTGATACAAGAACTCTTGACCAAGTTGTCGGCTGGCTTCTTGAATTGGGATATATACCAAGTTTCTGTACGGCTTGTTACAGAGAAGGTCGTACAGGCGACAGATTTATGAGTCTTGTTAAAAGCGGGCAAATAGCTAATTGCTGTCAGCCAAATGCGCTTATGACATTAAAGGAATATTTAGAGGATTATGCATCTGAAAATACAAAAAAATTAGGAGAAGAAGTTATAAAAAGTGAAATAGATAATATTTCATCTGATAAAGTACGTGAAATTGCTTTAAAGCATATTGAGGAAATGGAAAACGGAGACAGAGATTTTAGATTTTAATATTAAGATTGTTTTTTATAAAATTTTATTCAGTAAGTACCCACGTTTATATATGTTGGGTACTTACTGTTGTTTTATTATTTATAATTTTACACCTTATTCAGTTAATTCTTTTATAAGTTTTTTAACCGTAGTTATTTCATTTATACGCCACGCATTTTCACCGCAGAAAATAAGCGCTTTGTCAAGTTTTCCCTCGGCAGCGTTAAAAAGAGCTTTTGATATACAATAAGGTATTTTTGCAGGATTGCATTTATTAAGACATTTAAAGCATTTTTTAACAGGGTCACCTCCGAGTATGGCAGTTTCTTTTATATAATCGTTTAATATAGCACGCCCGGGCATTCCAACAGGGCTTTTTACTATTCCTATATCCTCTTTTTTTGCGTTTACATATGCTTGCTTGAATTTTTCAGAAGCATCACATTCTTCGGTAGCAACAAACCTTGTAGCAATTTGTACACCATCTGCACCTAATTTATTAATATAATAATCTATATCATTTTTATCGTATACTCCACCACCAAAAACGACAGGTATTTTTTTGCCGTATTTAACTTCATATTGCTTTTTAAATTCAATTATTTTAGGTATTTCTTCGTCTATATTTTCTAATTTTTCAATTTCTTCCATGTGAAAGCCTAAATGTCCTCCGGCTTTAGGGCCTTCAATTACTATTAAATCGGCAGTCTGAGAGTATTTTTTATCCCAGCGGTGAAGTATTACATTTGCCGCTTTTAAAGAAGAAACAATAGGGGCAATTTTTATGTCACTGCCTTTTGTGTATTCAGGCAGATTAATAGGCAGTCCGGCTCCGGAAATAATTAAATCAGCTCCCGATTCTATACAGCATTTAACATATTCTTCATAATGTGTTACAGCGACCATTATATTTACTCCAATTATACCGTTGTTTGATATTTCTTTAGCTTTTTTTATGTGATAACTCAATGCCCTTTTATTAGCGGCAGCTATGTCAGTTAAAAAATCTTTTTCCATAAATCCCGGCTGGGCAGCAGATATTACTCCGATAGCCCCTTCTTTTGCAACAGCTCCGGCAAGAGATGATAAACTAATCCCAACGCCCATTCCGCCCTGAATGATAGGAATAGACGCTATTAAATTTCCTATTACAAGTGGTTTAAAATTCATATATATTCGCTCCAATACAATCATATAATAAATAAAAAATTATAATATGGAATACTAATTATTTTTTGATTGTTATTAAATAAGTGTTTCCATAGATTTAATATAATATATTGTAGGGATTATGTCAAGGAGGTGTTTACATATAGTTATAAAAACTATATAATAAAGTTAAAAATAAAGGGTTATAAAGCTTGTCAAATTTATACGTATAGGCTTTAAATTTATTTATAATAAAATGTGTATGAAAATTATTAAAATATTAAACAATGACTATTAATATATATTAATTGGTTGACATTGGGTAAGGGTTTGTTATATAATAAATTTGATGAAAATATGTTTGATTTTTAATTGCTTTTTGTGCAGTTAATATGTTTTTTAATTTTTATACTTATACGTACAAGTTGTTTTGTACATAAATTTTTGGTGGACTGTATTAAAGTAAAAACATTTTTTTATTTTTAAAAATTTGTGAAATTTTAAGACAGTATAAATGTAAATAAAAAGATTTACTTTGTTTTATTTTTTATTTTGGAGGTATTTTTTATGAAAAAGAAACTTGTTTCATTTTTTACAGCATGTATTTTGTGTATGTCTTCTTTTTCTCACGTTAATTTTGTTGGCGCTGAGGAAGCTAAGGTAATAGCATTTCCGGGCGCTGAAGGCGGAGGTATGTACGCATCCGGAGGCCGTGGAGGCGATGTTTATGTTGTTACAACACTTGAAGATTATATTCCTTTGGAAGAAGAACCTATTGAAGGCTCTTTAAGGCATGCTTTAAGCGGCGACAATCGTACAATTGTTTTTAATGTTTCGGGAAATATACATTTAAAAAAGAGACTTGATGTAAAAGGAAGAAGAAATATAACAATAGCAGGACAAACAGCTCCCGGCAATGGTATTACTGTAACGGGATACGATACTGACTTTAGTGCAAGTAAAAATATAATTGTAAGATATATTCGTTTTAGGACAGGCTCTAAAAACAGATTTGCCGGAGATTCAATGGACGCTGTATGGGGCAGGGATATGAATACGGCAATATTTGACCACATATCTTCAAGTTGGTCTACGGATGAAACAATGCCGCTTTACCGTTCTTCTGATTTAACTGTTCAGTGGTCTATTACTTCCGAGAGTCTTGCAATGAGCGGACACACAAAAGGAAAGCATGGTTATGGAGCTATATGGAGCGGTCTTAATTCAACATTTCATCATAATCTTGTTGCAAGTCATATATCAAGAACTCCACGTGTAAGCGGAGGATATGGAGGTTATCCACGCAGCGAAGAAGACCCAGGGCTTACAGGAATTGAGGATAAAGACCATATTTCAGTTTCAGATGTAAGAAACAATGTTATTTACAATTCGGGAGAATATGCTATGTACGGCGGCGGCTGGGGCAGAACAAATGTTGTTAATAACTATATTAAGCCGGGACCTATTACTCCTAAGAGACGTCTTGAAAATATATTTAATATTGGAGAGACTTATGATTTGAAAGATGAAAACGGAAATGTTATAAAAGATGAAAATGGAAATAAAGTAAAGGGTTATAAAATATGTAATTATTATTTTTCGGGAAATGTTCTTTTAAACAGAGATGGAACAGTAAATACTAAAGTAACAAATAATAATGCTGCCGGTATTATTGATAGTACGGTAAAAAATACTCCGGCAATAGGAAGTATTCCATATGAAAATAAAGATACTTTTATTACGGTTGTTGATACTCCTTTTACTACTGATGTTTTAGAGCCTGATACATCTTTTGAAAAAGGAACAAGTTTTGAAAGTATTGTTAATACGCAGTCGGCAGAAGACGCTTATGAACTCGTTTTAAAACGTGCCGGGGCTGTTTTCCCGAGAAGAGATGCTTATGATGCAAGAATTGTTGACGAAGTCAGAAAAGGCATAGGAAGGTCGATAGACAGAGAATATCAAGTTGGAGGACTTCCGTTTACAGAAGAAATTAAACGTGATGATAGTTTTGATTCAGATAAAGATGGTATAGCTGATGCGTGGGAGATAGAAAACGGTCTTGACCCAACTAATCCTGACGACAGTAAGGAACTTGCAGCAGATGGAAGCGGATATACAAATCTTGAAAAATATATAAATTCGCTTGTAAGCATTGATTATGAACCGGAAAATCCTAAAATTGATTTGAATTATCCTTCTGATAATGCTATTTTTGATTTAGGTGAGGAATTTACTATAAGCGCAAATATTACGGATAATGATGGAATAAGCAAAGTTGAACTTTATAATAATGACAAAGTTATGGGTTCTATAACTGAAGCTCCTTATGAGTTTAAAATGAAAGATCTTGAGGATGGAACATATTATTTTAGTTTAAAAGCAACAGACGGGGATGGAAATCAAACTCAGTCTAATGTAATAAGGGTTCATGTAAATACCCCTAACAATTCAAAATATTGGAAAAATATAGATTTGAATATAAATTCGGGAACTGAACAACAAAATACCGGTACAGTAATGCAGACTACGACTATCCCCGGAAATTTCCATGTAAACAGCGATGGTTCACTTACTATAAAAGGACAGGGAACATATCTTGCGCAAGGCAAAAAATGGGAAGTTGGACATTTTGCTTATCAAGAGATAACAGGAGACTGCGAAATAGAAGCTAAATTAAGTTCTATAACAGATATTGACAATGATGCTTTTGCTGGACTTATGATTAGAAACAGCACAAAATACGGAGACAGAAGTTTTAATATGGGACTTACGTGGACAAAAAGCGAAAGTGATTTTGCCGGTTCAGGAACAGGAAGAGCATTTCAAGTTGTTTCGGGAGCAAGATTAGTTCCATCTACTCCGGGAAATGACGCTAAGGTTGAAAAAAAGAATAATATAGCTTTTAGGCAGTATGATGATACTCTTGGACAATATCTTAAAATAAACAGAACAGGAAACGTATTTACAGCTTATTATTCGGAAGATGGTGTTACATGGACAAAGCTTAATGAAAAAACTATTGAGATGGATGAAAAGGTTTTAGTTGGTTTTGTAGCTGATTCAAACCAGCAGGAAAATGAGTTTTATTCTCTTAATACAAGCTTGTTTACAGATGTAAAAATTACAGGAGAGGGAGCTGGACTTGATGATATATCAGGACCAGAACCGACGAAAGATTTTTATGGAGATGTAAACGGAACTGGAAAGGTTGATTTTGATGATGCGTCACTTGTATTACAATATATTTTAAATAATGATGCACTTGATAATATTAATGACGAGTGGCTTAAAAAAGCTAATGTTACTGGAAATGAAGAAGTTTCAGCTTTAGATGCCGCTTATATACTTAAAAGAGCGCTTGATGGAAAATTTAAGTTCCCTATGGAAAATAAAACAGAACAAACAAGCGAAACTGTAAATAACTCAGAAGAAAAATAATTTTAATTACGCCGCTAAAAAGCGGCGTTTTTTTATTTACTAAGTAATCTTTAATTGCGAAAAATAATTTTACTTGTCACCTTGTTTTTTTATAAACAGGCGGTATACGACAAAAAATAAAGAGCGATTTATTTATAATAAATTTAGAAAAACACCGCATAATTCAATAAAAGAAGTTTGATACTGCCATTTAAAATATTAAGTAAAAATATTTAAAAAAATTAAAAACTCATAAGGTTTTAAAAATAAATATAAAGTTTTAAGACAGTTTATATTATTTAAGAAAACTTAGTTTTCAAAGGGGTGCTTTTATGCAAATAGAAGTTTACGCAGACGTGGTTTTTTTAATAAACTTTATAATGATTTATTTTATTTACTGGATAGTAATGAAACTTACAGGCAGAAAAATATCAACTTTTAGAATATGCGCCGCGGCTTTTATTGCGGCTTTATTATATTGTATTATGATATTTGTAGGGGTATTCAGACAAGTTTATAATATTTTCGGTGCTTTTGCTATAATTATGATTTCTGTTGTTATTTGTTTTAGCCCAAAGAGTGTAAAAGAGTTTTTTAAGCTTATTTTTTTGTCTGTTATATCAGCTTTTGCAGTTGGAGGGGCTGGTATAGGTCTTTTTTATTTTACAGATATACAAAATTTAATAGGAAATATGACAGGAATAACTATAAATAATTTTTCATTTAAAATACTTCTTTCAGCAACATGTATAAGTTATATAACAATTAAATATGCTCTTTATTGGTATAGAAAAATAGTGTTAAAAAGACAACAGTTTTTAAAAGTGATAATTTATTATAAAAATGAACAAACTAAGGTAAATGCGTTAGTTGATACAGGAAACTCATTGCATGAGCCTATTACAAACAATCCTGTTATTGTAACAGAGTTTAACGCATTAAGAGATATTTTGCCGGAAAGTGTAAGACTTATTTTTTATGAAAACAGAGAAAACGATTTGCAGTCTATTACAAAGCTTATGGCAGAGGAACGCATGAAAATGATTCCGTTTTCAAGTTTAGGCAGACAAAATGGTATGCTTATAGGCTTTAAGCCGGATAAAATTAGAATACTTGGAGAAAATGAAACTGAAATTTACAATGCTGTAATTGGAATATATAATTTTAAGTTGTCAAAGGACGGCGTATATAATGCGCTTTTAAGTCCGGATATTTTTGAAAGTAAAATGGAGGGTTTAAATTGAAAAAGTACATATTTGTTTTTTTCCGTTTTGTAAAAAATTTGTTTTTAGAAAAGGACGATAATAATACAGTTTTTTACATAGGCGGAAATGAAGTTCTTCCGCCGCCGCTTACTCCTGAGGAGGAGGCTGAGGAACTTTTAAAGTTTGGAACTGAAAATGAAGAAGATGCAAGAAATATACTTATAGAGAGAAATTTAAGACTTGTTGTGTATATAGCAAGAAAGTTTGAAAATACAGGAGTAAATGTGGAGGATTTAATTTCCATAGGAACGATTGGTTTGATAAAGGCTGTAAATACTTTTAAAACGGATAAAAAAATAAAACTTGCAACCTATGCGTCAAGATGTATAGAAAATGAAATACTTATGTATTTAAGAAGAAACACAAAAACAAAAACAGAAGTTTCCATAGATGAGCCTTTAAATGTAGATTGGGAAGGAAATGAATTGCTTTTGTCAGATATATTAGGTACGGATGTAGATTCTATATATAGAAATCTTGAAGAAGAAGTCGATAGACAGCTTTTGAAAAAGGCAATAGAAAAATTGTCAAAAAGAGAAAAGAAAATAGTTGAACTTAGATTTGGATTGGCATGCGGAGGAAATGAAAAAACGCAAAAAGAGGTTGCCGACCTTTTAGGCATATCCCAATCATATATATCACGTCTTGAAAAGAAGATTATAGGAAGATTAAAAAAAGAATTTAATAAATTTTTATAAAAAAATTAAAAATTGTTCTTGCAATTAATAAAAAAATATGATATATTAATTACCATTAAAAGCTATGATGGAGAAAAGTAACCAGAGAAACTTAACAGGGATTCAAAAGCAGAATTTTTAAAAATATCTGACTGAGACTTTTGATTATGAAATTCTCTTGTGAAAAAACACTTTGGAGCTTGTTTTCTGAATTAAGTAGGAAAATACGTATAGCATACGTTATAATGCTTAATTTTAAAGCGGACGCTGTATTTTGGCAATGATGTCTATATATCAGTGTTAATTTAGGTGGTACCGCGGAGTTTAGAGATTATATCCGTCCTGAAAAAGAGATTTTTCAGGGCGGTTTTTTTTATTTATTTAAAATAATATAAAGTCGAATTTATTATCTTTAAATTACTTTTTAGGGAGGTTGTATCTATGTATAAATGTTTAGAAATAAGCGATATTTTATTGCTAAAGGATGATGAGAGAGAAAATATTAAAGTACATGGAATGGTGCATAATATAAGGGATATGGGTGATTTTGCTTTTATTGTGCTTAGAAAATCAGAAGGTTTTTTGCAATGTGTATATGATAAAATGAATAAACTTCCTTTAAAGGAAAGTGCTGTTATAATTGAAGGCAAAGCATATAAAGAAGAAAGGGCTGTTAACGGCATTGAAATAAAGATAAATAAAATGACAGTTTTATCAAGCCCTAAAGAAGAAATTCCATTTAATATAAGCAAGTTAAATATTAATATGGCAATTGAAAATGAGATGACAGTTAGACCAGCTGTTTTAAGAAATGAAACAAAAAGGAATATATTTAAAATAGAGGCATGTATTGTAAAGGCGTTCAGAGAATATTTATATAAAAATAAATTTACTGAAATTTTTACACCTAAAATTACGTCATCGGGAGCTGAAGGAGGAGCTAATATATTTAAACTTGAGTATTTTGGGAAAAAAGCTTGTCTTGCGCAGAGTCCGCAGTTTTATAAACAAACTCTTATACCGGTTTATGAAAGAGTATTTGAGATAGGGCCTGTATTTAGAGCAGAAAAACATAATACTACAAGACATCTTAACGAGTATATAAGCGTTGATTTTGAGATGGGTTTTATAAACAGTTTTTATGATATAATTAATATGGAAACTGAAATGATAAAAAGTGCATTTGATTATCTAAATGAAAACTGCTTTGATATTATTAAAAAGCTTAATATAAAAATTCCTAAAATAGATAGTATACCGACTGTAAAATTTCGTGAAGCAAAAGAAATGGTAGCTAAAAAATATTCAAGAAAAATAAAAGAGCCTTATGACCTTGAACCTGAAGAAGAAAAACTTATAGGAGAACTTTTTATTGAAGAATATGGAAGCGATTTTGTTTTTATAACACATTATCCGTCAAAAAAACGTCCGTTTTATGCTATGGATGATCCAGAGGATAACAGATATACATTAACTTTTGATTTGCTTTTTAGAGGTATGGAGGTTACAACAGGAGGACAAAGAATACACGATTATGACACTCAAGTTGAAAAAATGAAAAGAAAATTTTTGCAGCCGGAGGAGTTTGAAAGTTATTTGATGCTTCATAAGTATGGAGCGCCGCCGCATGGAGGATTAGGATTAGGACTTGAAAGATTTATGCTTAAACTTATAGATGCAGCAAATATAAGACAAACATCAATGTTTCCACGTGATACCACAAGACTTGTACCATAAAAAAGGGAGGAAAAATTTATGATTATAGATAATGAACTTATTACGTATTTAGAGGAATTATCAAGATTAAAGCTTGATGAGGAGGAAAAAGAAAAAGCTAAGGAATCTTTATCAAAAATAATTGGTTATATTGATGTTTTGTCAAAACTTGATACGGAAAATGAAAAAGAGATGTCTCATACTTTTGAGTTTTCAAATGTATTTAGAGAGGACGTTTTAAAAACTTCTTATAAATCTGAAGAAATACTTAAAAACGCTCCCGATAAAAAAGACGGCTGTTTTAAAGTGCCAAAAACTGTTGAGTAGTCTTTACTATACTAAAAATTAATAATTTGAATAGGAGGAATAAAAATGTATATAGACTCCATGACGGCAATAGAACAGGGAAAGCTTATTAAAAAAGGAGAGATAAGCGCTGTTGAGCTTACAAAACATTATTTAGATAATATAAAGAAAAATGATAAAAATATAAATGCATATATAACTGTAACAGAGGAAAAGGCTTTAAAAAAAGCTGAGGAAGTTCAAAAACTTATAGATTCAAATTCTATTGATTCTCCAATAGCAGGAGTTCCAATGGCAATTAAAGATAATATTATGACAAAAGATATATATACAACATGTGCATCTAAAATGCTTGAAGGATTTAATCCCATATACAATTCCACAGTATATGATAAGCTTGAAAATTCAGGAGCAATTATATTAGGAAAGCTTAATATGGACGAATTTGCTATGGGAGGTTCGACAGAGACGTCGTTTTTTGGACCAGTAAGAAATCCATGGGATATAGAACGAGTTTCAGGAGGTTCATCAGGAGGTTCGGCAGCGGCAGTATCATCAATGGAGGCGGCTTATACTTTAGGCTCTGATACAGGAGGTTCTATAAGACAGCCTTGTTCATTTTGCGGTGTGTCAGGCATAAAACCAACTTATGGAAGTGTTTCAAGATATGGACTTGTTGCGTTTGCGTCTTCGCTTGACCAAATTGGGCCAATAGGAAAAGATATAAAGGATTGTGCAGAAATATTAAGTATTATTTCAGGACATGACAAAAAAGATTCTACATCTATTAATATGCCTAAATTTGATTTTTCGGATTGTTTTGAAAATGATAATATAAAGGGAATGAAAATTGGAATACCGATAAATTATCTATCAAAAGGAATAGACGATGATGTTAAAAATTGTATTTTAAATTCAGCAGATATATTTAAAAAATTAGGAGCTCAAATATTTGAATTTGAAATGCCGGATACTGATTATGCAGTTGCTGCTTATTATATTGTAGCATGTGCAGAAGCAAGCTCAAATTTATCAAGATACGATGGAATAAAATACGGGTATAGAAGCAATAAAGGGGAAGGGCTTATTGATGTGTTTTATAACTCAAGAAGCGAGGGTTTTGGAATGGAAGTAAAAAGACGAATAATGCTGGGCTCGTTTGTTTTAAGTTCAGGATATTACGAAGCTTATTATAAAAAAGGGCTTAAAACAAGAGCTGTTATTAAAAACAGTTTTGATTCGGCTTTTGAAAAATATGACGCTATACTTTCACCAATAGCTCCTACGGCTGCTTTTAAAATAGGAGAAAATATAAAAGACCCTCTTAAAATGTATTTAGGAGATATATATACAGTATCTGTAAATCTTGCCGGAATACCGGCAGCAAGCATACCTTGCGGTTTTACTAAGGATAATTTGCCTGTTGGAGTTCAAATAATAGGTCCGACACTTTCAGAAAAGAAAATTATTAAAATATGCAGTGCGTTTCAAAACAATACTGATTTTCATAAAAGAACTTGCAGCATAAAGGAGGAAAAATAATGGAATTTGAAATGACGGCAGGTCTTGAAGTACATGTTGAACTCTCAACAAAGACTAAAATTTTTTGCGGATGTACTACTGAATTTGAGGGAGAACCTAATACGCATACATGTCCAGTATGTACAGGTATGCCGGGAAGTCTTCCGGTTTTAAACAAATCTGTGGTTGAATTTGCTGTAAAAACAGGAATTGCTTTAAATTGCAGTATAACAAGACATAATAAATTTGATAGAAAAAACTACTTTTATCCTGATCTTCCAAAAGCTTATCAAATTTCACAGCTTTATCTTCCAATTTGTACAAACGGACATATTGATATTAAAACTGAAAATGGATTTAAAAGTATTAGGATTCATGAAATACACATGGAGGAGGACGCTGGCAAACTTATACACGATGATTGGGATGATTGTACGCTTGTAGATTATAACAGATGCGGAGTTCCTCTTTTAGAAATTGTGTCAGAACCTGATTTTGAAAGTGCCGAAGAAATAATAGCTTATCTTGAAAAACTTAAAGAAATATTAATTTATTTAGGTGTTTCAGATTGTAAAATGCAGGAAGGTTCAATGCGTGCCGATGTAAATATTTCAGTAAAACCAAAAGGTACAAGTGAGCTTGGAACAAGAACTGAAATGAAAAATATGAGTTCTTTTAAAGCTATATATAAAGCAGTTAATTATGAAACTAAAAGACAAATTGAACTTATTAAAGAAGGAAAAAGGGTTATACAGCAAACAAGACGATGGGACGAAAATAAAGATGCAAGTTTTGCTATGAGAAGCAAGGAAAATGCTCAAGATTACAGATATTTTCCTGAGCCGGATATTCCGCCTGTTGATATAGACGATATGTGGATAAATAATATAATTTCTTATATGCCGGAACTTGCAGAGACTAAAAGAGAAAGATATATAAATGAATTAGGTCTTTCAGAATATGATGCGTCTGTTATTACATCGGCTAAACCAATAGCTATGTTATTTGAGGAGGCATCTGAAAAGTGTAAAAGCCCTAAAGAAGTATGCAATTTGATTATGGGTGAACTTATGAGGCTTTTAAGTGATACAAATACACTGCCTGAAAATTTAAGTATAAGCCCTGATAAAATAGCGTCACTTGTTAAGCTTGTTAATGAAAAGAAAATAAATAGAAATGTTGCTAAAGAAGTTTTTGAGCAAATATTTAAAAATGATGTTGACCCTGTTTATTATGTTAATGAAAAAGCTCTTATGATTATAAATGACGAAGAATTTGTCAGCGATATAATAAAAAAGGTTTTAAGTGAAAATGTTAAAAGTGTTGAAGAATATAAATCAGGTAAGCAAAAAGTATTTGGTTTTCTTGTGGGGCAATCTATGAAAGCTTTAAAAGGAAAGGCAGAACCTAATCTTGTAAACGATATTTTAAAGAAAATGCTTAATGAAATATAAAATAATATATAATTGAAAATTTGAAAATGACAAATTAGTAATATTATTGTTTAAATGTTATAAATGTTTTTAACTCTTTTAAAAAATATGAAAATATGTTATTATCAATAATAATCATCATATTTTTTTTAAACCTTTTAGAAAAAGGAGAGTTTTTAATGAAAACATTAGTTATAGCTGAAAAACCTTCGGTTGGAAAAGACATAGCAAGGGTTTTAAATTGCAAAAAATCATCAAAAGGAAGCATTGAAGGCGATAAATATATCGTTACGTGGGCAATGGGGCATTTAGTCGAACTTTCAGAACCGGAAGGTTATTCTGATAAATATAAAAGCTGGAATATGGAAGTCCTTCCTATAATACCTGATAAATTTCGTTTTAATGTTATAAGTAAAACAAGAGGACAGTTTCAAACAGTTAAAACTTTGATACAGAGAAATGATATAAAAGATATTGTTATAGCTACTGACGCAGGACGGGAGGGAGAACTTGTAGCAAGACTTATACTTTTAATGGCATCAAATAAAAAGCCTGTTAAACGTCTTTGGATTTCATCTGTAACAGATAATGCTATAAAGGAAGGTTTTTCACGTCTTAAAAATGCCGGAGAATATAATAATCTTTATTTTTCGGCACTTGCAAGAGCTGAAGCTGACTGGATAGTAGGAATAAACGCTACAAGAGCATTGACTGTTAAATTTAATGCGTCTCTTTCATGCGGCAGAGTGCAGACACCTACAATAGCCATAATTAAAATGAGAGAAGATGAGATAAAAAATTTTGTGCCTTCTAAATATTATGGAATTACAGCCAATTTAAAAGGAATTTTATTTATATGGAGTGATAAAAAAGGCTTTGGAACAAGACTTGATGATAAAAATAAATGTATTGATATAGTTAATAAAATTAAAAATAAAAATGGAAAGATTGTATCTGTAAAAAAGACGCTTAAAAAGGTTTTGCCTCCAAAGCTTTATGATCTTACACAGCTTCAAAGAGAGGCAAATTTAAGATATAATTTTTCAGCAAAGGAAACTTTGTCTATTATGCAAAGTCTTTATGAAAAACATAAAGTTTTAACTTATCCAAGAACTGATTCAAGGTATTTAACAGACGATATAATATCTACAATATCAGAAAGAATTAATTCTATTCCGAAAGAGTATTTAAAAGCAAAATCTTTTGTATTGAAAAACGGTATAAAAGTAAATAAAAATTTTGTTGACAACAGTAAAGTTTCAGACCATCATGCTATAATACCTACGGAACAGCCTGTATATTTTGATGATTTTAATGATAAAGAAAGAAAAATTTACGATATGGTTGTAAAAAGATTTCTTGCTGTTTTATATCCTCCTTACGAGTATGAAAAAATATCTATTGATATAGAGATTGAAAATGAGTTGTTTAGAGCCTCAGGAAGAAAAACTATTAAAAACGGATATAAGGAAGTTACAGATTATGAAGAAAATGAAATAGAAGAAAAAGAACAGGAAATGTTAAGTTTTAAGGAAGGCGATACAATTTCATTTTCAAAATTTGAAATCACGCAGTCAATTACAAAGCCGCCGGCAAGGTTTAACGAAGCTACGCTTTTAACTGCTATGGAAAACCCTGTTAAATATATGGAAAATAAGAACAGACAATTAGCAGATACTTTAGGGAATACCGGAGGATTAGGTACTGTGGCTACAAGAGCCGATATTATAGAAAAATTGTTTAACTCGTTTTTAATAGAGAAAAGAGGAAAAGATATTTTTCTCACTTCAAAAGGAAGACAGCTTTTAAATCTTGTACCAAAGGAACTTAAATCTCCAGAAATGACAGCAGTATGGGAAGTAAAGCTTGAAAAAATAGCAAATGGCAAACTTGAGGGAAATAAATTTTTAAATGAGATTAAAGTATATACAAAAAACATAATTGAAGAAATAAAAAACAGTAACGAATCGTTTAAGCATGATAATATTTCAAATACAAAATGTACTGAATGCGGAAAACTTATGCTTGAGGTTACTGGCAAAAAGGGAAGAATGCTTGTTTGTCAAGATAGGCAATGCGGTAAAAGGATTACTCTTTCTTTAATTACAAATGCAAGATGTCCTCAATGTAAAAAACGGCTTGAACTTGTTGGGGAAGGTGATAGCAGAAAGTTTGTATGTTCATGCGGATATAAAGAAAAATATTCTTCTTTCCAAAAAAGAAAAAAGGATGAAAATAACAAAATGGATAAGAAAAGTGTTTCAAAGTATTTAAAAAAGCTTAACAATGATACAGAAATAAATAACCCTATGAAAGATATTTTGAAAGATTTAAAACTATAATTAATATGAAATGTAAAATTATGTCTATAATTTCTTGCAGTCTTTAATAAAGATAAACGGAAATTATAGGCTTTTTTTAATTAATTGAATTTTTGATAGTATAAATTTCCGTATTTGAGAAATAATATTTTTATTAAATTTTGCAATGGTGGTGATTTTTTGAACATTAATAAAAGTATTGATATAAATATTGAGTATATAGAAAATCTTTTTAAAGACTGCAACGATATAGTAAAAAGAAAGTTTCCCGTAGGCAAAGACAAAAACGTATGGCTTTATATAATTTATATAGATGATATGACAGATAGAGTTGTTATTGATGAAAGTATAATGAATTCTCTTATGATAAAAATCAGACAAGCCCCTCCGGATAATATGCCGAATTCAGGCATGGAACTTTTTAACGCTATTAAAGACGGAGGAGTTACAACAGCAGATATTAAAGATGAAACTGACATAGATAAGGCAGTTGACGAAGTTTTAATGGGAAATACTATTGTTTTAATAGACGGCTGTGAAAAAGCAATAATAGCAAGTACAAAAGGTTTTCCAAGCAGAGGTGTAAATCAAGCCGATACAGAAGTTGTTGTACAAGGTTCAAAAGATTCATTTTCAGAGGGATTTAGAATAAATACAGTTCTTGTTAGAAGAAGAATAAGGGATACAAAACTTAAAATGAAACAGCTTAGATTGGGAAGACGCTCAAAAACTGATATAGCACTTGTATATCTTGAAGATGTTGTAAGAGAGGAAATTTTAGCTGAAACGGAAAAACGCATTAATGAGATTGATATTGATGCTATAATTGACAGTGGTTATGTGGAACAGCTTATACAAGACGATTATTTATCTCCTTTTCCTCAGATACAGCTTACCGAAAGACCGGATAAGGCAGCATCTGCTATACTTGAGGGACGTATTGTAATAATTGTTGACAATACACCTTTTGTGCTTATTGTTCC
Organism: uncultured Eubacteriaceae bacterium; assembly: GCA_947086655.1. Taxonomy (GTDB): domain Bacteria; phylum Bacillota; class Clostridia; order Lachnospirales; family CAG-274; genus CAMTZM01. The sequence goes on along the minus strand of CAMTZM010000004.1, from coordinate 83,568 downwards.
GGCTGTAATGGCGTCATTTTATCAGTCGGCTGAAGATTATGTTCAAAGATGGGAAATAATGAGTTTTGTAAGGGTTATAAGATATATAGCAAGTTTTTTTGCAGTAGCTTTGCCGGGGTTATATATTTCCCTTACTATTTTTCACCCTTCAATGCTTCCTTTAGACTTGCTTTTAAAAATGACAGGAGCAAGGCAAGGTGTTCCTATGCCAACAGTTGTAGAAATAATTGTAATGGAACTTGCCTTTGAAACGCTAAGAGAGGCAGGAATAAGGCTGCCAAGTGCAATAGGCAGTACTTTAGGCATAGTAGGAGGTATAATAATAGGACAATCGGCAGTAGAGGCAGGACTTGTAAGCCCTATGGTTGTTATTGTAGTAGCAGCAACTGCTTTATGCAGTTTTTCAATACCTAATATAGCGCTTGTATCAGGTTTTAGACTTGTTAAGTATTTTATTATTATTATGTCATCACTTTTAGGATTGTTTGGTTTTTGGAGCGCTTTAATTATTATTTTAATTCATCTTGTTTCATTAAAAAGTTTTTCTATTCCGTATATATTTCCTTTTGCGGCTGTAAATAAAACAAACAAAAGCGATAAAAAGGATACGTTTTTAAGACTTCCTATATTTATGATGAAAAAAAGACCAATTTTTGCAAATCCTTCACAAAAAATAAGAATGGATTTAAAGGATAACGTAAATAAAAGAAGAAAAGAGTGATAATTATGTTTGCTTCTAATAATAAAATTACAGCGAAACAATTCGCTATGCTTCTTTCAATATATATTTTTGGTACAGGGGTTATTATGCTTCCAAGAAGAGTGGTCGCTTTTTCTGAACAAGACGGCTGGATTACCGTATTAATTGCGCTTTTATTTGCATGTATATGTTTATTTTTTATATTAAAAGCGGCGTCTATATATCCTAATGACAGTTTTTATGATTATACTTCAAAAATAGTATCTTCTCCTATTGCTGTTCTTTTAAGTGCAGGGTTTGCGGTTAGAATAATTTTATCTGTTTCTATGGAAGTAAGAATATTCGGAGAAATTTTAAAGCAGACTATTTTATATAAAACTCCTTATTCAGTTACTTCAGCGCTTTTACTTGCAATAGGAGCATACTGTGCAGTTAAAGGCTATGAAACAAGAGGAAGAATAGGCGAGATTCTTATATTTTTAATATTTGTACCAGCGGCTTTTTTATTTATTACAGCAATGGCATCAGCCGATTATACAAATCTTCTTCCGGTTTTAAATACTGATTTAAAAAGAACTGTATTAGGAGGTATATTCACTACGGCAGCTTTTTCAGGAATAGAATTTATTTTGCTTGCGGGTTCGTTTATAAGAGATAAGGAAAATATTAAAAAATTTTCTTTTAAAGCAGTAATTATAATGGGAATTGCAATGACATTAATTACAATGATTACAATTTGCGTATTTGGTGTAAACGATACAAAAAGGCAAATGTGGCCTGTTATAGAATTAATGAATATAATTGAAATTCCGGGAGCGTTCCTTGAAAGGCAAGATGCTGTTACAATAAGTTTTTGGATAATGTCAGAGTTTATGATTGCTAATGCCGGTTTATTTTTTTCGTCACTTCTTTTAAATGATATATTCAAAAAGGGGAAAAGGAAAAGTTATATATGGGCAAGTGCTTTTATAGCGTATGCAATATCGTTTGTGCCGGAAAGTATAGAACAGGCGGCGGAATTAGCTTATAAAATAAATATATTTTTAGGAGGTTTTTATTTTTTTGCTGTACCTGTTATTATTATAATTTTTTCTAAATTAAGAAAGGCGGGTAATTGTAATGAATAAGTTAAGTTTGTTTTTTATGCTTATTTTTACATTATTTTTGCTTACGGGCTGTTTTGATAAAACTGAACTTGAAAACAGCAGTTTTGTGCTTGCCGTTGGATTTGATAAAGATTCTGTAAGCTTAGGATTTCCGGAAGTATCAAATGACGGAGGAAGAAGCGAGGAATCAAAAGGAGATAAAAAGGATAAAAATGTTTTGACTGCTGAAGGTTTAAACTCCGCTTATTGTATTGATGAAATAGATGGCTGTCTTACGGGAGAATTGGATTTAAGTCAAGCAAAGGTATGCGTTGTAGGAAGTGATGTATTAAAAGATGAAAAGCATTTTAAAGAAGTTATTGATTATGTTGAGAGAAATAACGAGATAAGCCGTCGTGTAATTATACTTGCGGCAGAAGATAAAAGCAGTGATATTTTAAATGCAAAATCGTCTCAATCGGAAATGCCGGGTTTATTTGCTGCTGATTTTTATAACAATAATGTTAAAAATACAGATTATACATTTAAAAAAGATTTACAGGAAGTAATAACCGATATTTTAGAAACAGGAACAACGGTAATTCCTCAGGTATATTCTAAAGATGATGAATTAAAATTAGAGGGAGCGGTTGTAATTAAAGATTATTCTCTTAAAGGCGTTTTAAATGATAAAGAAACAAGATGCTATACACTTTTTACGCAAAAGGATTTTGGAGGTTTTATAAATACTGAAAAAAAAGGGGTTAATATTAGTGCAAAAGTAAAGGATAAAAAAATAAGTTCTGTTATTTCAGAGGATTCAGACGGTCTTGTAATTAATGTTAAAGCTAATATTAAAGGAGAAATATATGAAAATTCTAAATTATATTCAGATGAGTATATACAAAGCATATTATCAGAAAAAGTATCAGAGGATATAAAAGATTGTTTTGAGCTGTTTATGAAAAAATTTAAAATAGACGCTATTGGAATAAATGAACTTTGCGAAAAAAAATATACTGATATATATTCAAAATATAAAGATAACTGGAATGAAGCTTTTGTAAAAATGAAAGTAAACGTAGAAACAGACTTTAAAATTACAGGAAGCGGAAGTATTAAAGAAATGTCTGTATAATTGTGATTTTACAGATTTTTAATAAATTGTATAAGCTTTTTTTATATGGCAATACTATATTTATATTAAAAAAATAGGAGGTTTTATTGTGAATATAGTAAGGTTTATAAAAAAAGACAAAAATATTATAGCAATTTCAATTTTAATAGGTTTAATTGCAGCTGTTATATCAGCGTTTTGTACAAAGACATATTCAGATACAATACAAAATGGTATTGCAAATGAGGTTATAAGATTTCATGTGCTTGCCAACAGCGACAGTAAAGAAGACCAGGAATTGAAAATAAAGGTAAGAGACAGTATTTTAAATGAATACAAAGAAGAATTGTCAGCATGTGAAAATATTTATCAGACAAAAAAAGTAATAAATGATAACTTAGAAAAAATAGCTGAATGCGCTGAAAGGACTATAAAAAATGAAGGTTATGATTATAATGTAAAAGCAAGTTTGTCTGTTGATAAGTTTCCTACAAAAAAATATGGGGACGTTGTTTTTCCGGCTGGAGATTATACTGCACTAAGAATTGAAATAGGAGAAGCAAAGGGGCGTAATTGGTGGTGCGTTATGTTTCCTCCCCTTTGTTTTGTAGATATTACTCACAATGAAATACCTGAAAACGATAAACAACAGCTTAAAAATATATTAACTGAAGAAGAATATTCTATAATATCAAGTGCTGAAAATAATACGTCAATTCCGGTGAAAATTAAATTTAAAATTGTTGAGTTATGGCAAAGTTAAGTTTATAATATATTATGAGGTGGTATTATGAAAACCTTTTTAAAAGGAAATAGGAAAAGACTTTCAAATTTTATTAAAAATGGAAGTGCATGTGTGCTTTTTTCAGGAAAAGCGCCGTATAAGGCAGGCGATGAAAAATATCCATTTACGCCTAACAGAAATTTTTATTATATGACGGGGCTTGAAAGCGAGAATTTTATATATCTTATATATAAGTTTAATGATACTGTTAATGAGTTTATTTTTATAAACAGATATGACGAAGATGCAGCTAAGTGGACTGTAAGTTCTCCAAACAAAAGTTTGACAAAGGATATATCGGGAATAGAAAATATAAAATATGTAGATGAATTTGAGTCTTTTTTATCATCAATTATATTTAACAATTCAATAAAAGTGTTTATGCTTGATATTGAAAAAAGAGAAGTTGGATATTCTGTTCCTTCTTTGGATTTTGCTGATTTTATTAAAAGAGAGTATCAATATATTAAAATTGAAAATATTTATAATTTTTTTGCCGATATGAGAATGATAAAACAAGAATATGAAATTGAAAATATAAAAAAAGCTGCTGAAATTACGAAACATGGTATTTATTCAATAATGAAAAATATTCGTGTGGGAATGTATGAGTATGAGGCTGAAGCTTATTTTGATTTTGAACTTAAAAAAAGAGGAGTAAAGGATAAAGCTTTTAATACTATTATGGCATCAGGAAAAAACGGCTGTATATTGCATTATGACAAAAATGATTCAATAATTAATGACGGAGAGCTTGTATTATTTGATTTGGGAGCTAAATATGGATATTACAGTGCTGATGTGACAAGGACAATTCCGGCAAACGGTAAATTTAGTAAAAGACAAAGGCAAATATATGATATTGTACTTGAGGGACAAAAATTTGTTATAGGTTTAATTAAGCCGGAAATAGAGTTTTCTGTTTTAAATAAATCTTTAAGAGAGTTTTATTTAAAAGAACTAAAGAAAATAGGTTTAATTTCTGAAGATGGAGACGATAAATGTCTTTTTAAATATTATTATCACGGCGTAAGCCACCCTTTAGGTCTTGAAACTCATGACGCCGGAAGATTTAGAGAAGGCGTTATAAAAGAAAATATGGTTTTAACTGTTGAGCCGGGGTTATACATAGAAAACGAGAAAATAGGAATTAGAATAGAGGATGATGTATTAGTTACAAAAAACGGCTGCGAGGTTTTAACAAAAGATATAATAAAAGATGCTGATAAAATAGAAATGTTTATGTCGGAGGCTTTTAAAAATGCCTGATAAAATATTAGAGGAACAGCTTTATAAGCCTGTAAAAAATTATCTTGAAAAAAAAGGTTTTAAAGTAAGAGCAGAAGTTAAAAATATAGATGTTGCTGCTGAATGTAACGGAATATTATTAGCTGTTGAACTTAAAACAAGTTTTAATTTAAAACTTGTTTATCAAGCGATAGACAGACAAAAAATTGCTGACTTAGTATATGTAGCTATACCAAGACCAAAAAGCTTTAAGTCAAAAAATACAAAGGATATGCTGAAACTTTTGAAAATACTTAATATAGGTCTGATTACAGTATCGTTTACAGGCGTGAAAAATGTTGATGTTATTTTTGAGCCTAAAATTAAAAAGAATAATTTGTCTATAAAAAATAAGTGTGTAATTTCGGAGATTAATTTAAGAAAAGAAGATTTTAATACAGGCGGAAGCACACGAAAAAAGATAATAACGGCGTATAGAGAAAACGCCATTTTTATTGCATGTGTGCTTGAAAGGATTAGAGAAGTTAAAATAAGTTATCTTAAAAAGGCTGGTTTTGGCGATAAAACAGGAAGTATACTTTATAATAACTTTTATGGCTGGTTTGCTCCTAAGGGAAACGGAATTTATATACTTACTGAAACAGGGGCTGATATGCTTAAAAGTGGTGTATTTGAGGAAACAGTTAAATATTACAGAAAAGAGGCTATAAAATTATGTTTAAAATATCAAGAAATGATAAGTGTTGGTGCGGGAGCGGAAAAAAATATAAAAAATGCCACGAAAGAAGCGACGAAGAAAAATTAAGAGAGTTTGAAATGCAGGGTTATATAATGCCTTCAAAAGAACTTATACTTTTGCCTGAGCAAATTCAGGGAATAAGAGAAAGCGCTGATGTTTCAATACATATAATGGATGAACTTGACAAAAGAATAGAGGAAGGAATTACAACTAATCAAATTGACAAATGGGTAAGTGAAATGACAAAGCAAGCCGGCGCTTATGCTGCTACACTGGGCTATAACGGTTTTCCAAAAAGTGTATGCACTTCTATAAATGAGTGTGTATGTCATGGTATACCGAGTGAGAGGAAACTAAAAGATGGAGATATAATAAATGTTGATATTACTACAATATTAAATGGATATTATTCAGATATGAGCCGTATGTATATGATAGGCAATGTATCAGACGATGCAAGAAGGCTTGTTGAGGTAACAAAAAGATGTTTGGAGATAGGAATTGAGAAAGTCAAACCATATACTCCAATAGGAAATATAGGAAATGCTATAAATGATTATGCTGATGAAAATGGCTGTTCTGTGGTAAGAGCGTTATGCGGACATGGTGTAGGTTTAAACTTTCATAATGAACCTATGGTTGAACATTTTAGAACAGAAGAAAAAACTATGATTATGGTACCGGGTATGGTATTTACAATTGAACCTATGATAAATTTAGGAGATTTTGACTGTGAGGTTCTTGACGATGACTGGACAGTTGTTACAAAGGATAACAGTTTGTCGGCTCAGTGGGAGCATACAATACTTGTAACACAAACAGGGTATGAGATTTTAACAGGGGGAAATAAATAATGAGTAAAAAAAGGCTTTGGAACGGAGATATACCTTATTTTGAACAAAAATTTCAAAATGAGGAAAATATGAACGCTCCTTATATAACAGATTATATAATTAACGATGGTAAAAAAAGAGGCTGTGTTATTATATTTCCGGGAGGAGGATATACTCATAGAGCACTTCATGAGGGAGAACCAATAGCAAAATGGCTTAATGAAATAGGAATAAACGCATTTGTAGTTGATTACAGAGTTTCCCCTTATATGTATCCGGCAGCGCTTAACGATGCGGTGAGAGCTGTAAAATATGTAAAATATAACGCTTGTAAGTACAATATTGACACTGAAAAAGTTTCTGTAATGGGTTTTTCGGCAGGAGCACATTTGGCGTGTCTTGAAGCTATATATTATAAAGATTTAAGTTGTATAAAAATTACAGATGAGATTGATAATGAGTGCGCAAAACCACATTCTTTAATATTATGTTATCCTGTTGTTTCATTTTCGGAGGATTTTTCACATAAAGGCTCAATTGAAAGGCTTATAGGAGAAGATGATTATTTAATTGAAAAACTCTCATGCGAAAAAAATATAAGTTCAGATATTCCTCCTGTATTTATATGGCATACAGCCGAAGACAAAAGTGTTCCGGTAGAAAATAGCTTGTCTTTGGCAGCGGCTTTAAGTTCATGTAAAGTCCCTTTTGAGTTACATATATTCCCTTATGGAAGGCATGGTTTGGGAATAACTAAATGTATTGATATAGACGGAGTGAAAAATTGGAGTGAAATGTGTAAGGACTGGCTTAAAAGACAGGGATATTAAATATAATTATTATATATGGTATCACTTACTAAACACCATTTAAAAAATATATAAAATTAAATGGTGTTTAGTATTATATATTTATATAATATATATATTTAAGGATGTGGTAATTATGGCAAGAATGTATGAAATGAAACAAAAGGAAGTAATTAATGTAAAAGACGGAAATCGTCTCGGTTATGTAAGTGATTTTGAAATTGATACAGAAAACGGCAAAATAAAGAAGATTATTATTCCGGTGACAGGAAAAGTTTTTGGAGTGTTTGGAAGGGAAAGAGAATACCATATAAAATGGAGCAATATTAAAAGTATTGGAGATGACCTTATTATTATTGAGGCTGATAATGACGATATTTTGGAGGATGTTTAATTAATGAATGATTTAACTAATGCTAAAAAAAGACTTAGGGAACTTTTAAATACAAATGATATTGAACGTGTAATTATAAGCAGCCCTATTAAAAAAAGTGATGATTTAGCTTATAAAATTGATATATGTAAAATTGAAGTAAAAAAAAGAACTTGTTTTCAGTTTTCTTATTATAAAAAAACAAGTGTAAAGCATGAAAATATTTTTGAAGATGAATTGGATATAATTGAAAAGATTTTTTTAATAATGAGCGATAATTTTAAACAATGTAATATTTTTTCTGACAAAGAAATTACATTGCTTATGAATAAAAAAAGAATGTTTAAAATTACAGGATTAAAAGATAATATGAACTGCGGTAAATATAATATAAAAAGTCATAATAAAGAAAAAAATTATATACTTAAAGACGGAGAAAAAATTGACTGGCTTATAAAACTTGGAATAATGAGCAAAGACGGTTTTGTTTTAAATAGTAAGCAAAAAAAGTTTAGACAGATAAATCGTTTTCTTGAGATGATTGATGACGTTTCAAAATACCTTCCTGAAAATTCGCTTATAATTGATATGGGCTGTGGAAAAAGTTATCTTACATTTGCTATGTATTATTATTTGAATTTGGTAAAAAATAAAAACGTATATATAAAGGGGTTTGATTTAAAAAAAGATGTTGTTGAATATTGCGGCAGACTTGCTTTTGATTTTAATTTTAAAAATCTTGAGTTTTCTTTTGGCGATATCTCCGATATTGAAAAACTTATTGAAAAGGCAGATATGGTTGTCGCTCTCCACGCATGTGATACTGCTACTGATTATGCGCTTTATAATGCTGTTAAATGGAAAAGCAAGGTTATTTTAAGCGTACCTTGTTGCCAGCACGAAGTTTTTAAGCAAGTTGAAAATGATTTACTTAAAAATATGTTTTCTCACGGAGTTTTAAAAGAACGTTTTTCATCTCTTCTTACTGACTCTGTAAGAGCTGAAACATTGGAACTTTGTGGTTACAGTGTATCAGTTATGGAATTTATAGATATGGAGCATACCCCTAAAAATATTATGATAAGAGCAATAAAAAAGGAGGTAACAGGAGATTTAAGATGTAAACTTGAAACATATGAAAATTTGCTTAAACAATTTAATATAAATCCAACTATTTACAAATTGTTAAAAGATTCTTTTTTATGTTAAGCTTATAAATACGCTAATAAGCAATACACAACTATAATTTTATGGTTTTGGCTGATATTTTTTATTACTGAATAAGGAATATCAGCTTTACTTTATAGACAAAAGAGGAGGAATTAAAATTATGAATGATTTTTTAGTTAAATACTTAAATAATATAATTGATGTTCCGTTTACATTAAAGTCAAATAACAAAGAAACAAAGATAGGAAATGGCAAATCTGAGTTTACAGTTGCTTTAAACGGGGAAATAAGCAAAAAAGAACTTTTGCTTAGTACTTCTTTAGCTTTAGGTGAAGCATATATGGATAAAAAACTTGAACTTAACAGAAGTCTTTATGAAGTTTTGGATTTATTTATAGGAAATATAGACAAGTTTATATCTGACAGAAAAAGTCTTAAAAAGCTTATTTTTACTTCTTTATCAAGAAAAAATCAGAAAGAGGAAGTTTCAAGTCATTATGATATTGGAAATGATTTTTATAAACTTTGGCTTGATGATTCAATGTCTTATTCGTGCGGATATTTTCAAAGTGAAAACGATACACTCTATCAAGCACAAATTAATAAAGTAAATCATATACTTGATAAATTATGTATTGAAAAAGGTATGTCTTTACTTGATATTGGCTGCGGCTGGGGGTTTCTTTTGAAACAGGCGGCTAAAAGAGGAATTAAGGGATATGGAATTACTTTAAGTATGGAGCAGTATAACAAGTTTAAGGCAGATATAAAAAATGAGGGGCTTGAAAATGTTATTGATGTTGAGATTATGGATTACAGGGATTTAAAGAAATTAAATCTATCTTTTGACAGAGTTGTAAGTGTCGGAATGATTGAGCATGTAGGAAGAGGCAATTACGAAGAATTTATAGAATGTGCAAATTCTGTAATTAAACCCGGAGGTTTGTTTTTACTTCATTATATAAGTGCACTTAAAGAATATCCGGGTGACCCATGGATAAAAAAGTATATTTTTCCGGGCGGAGTAATTCCGAGTCTTAGAGAAATTATAGATATTATTTCTGAATACGGTTTTTATACAATTGATGTAGAAAGTCTCAGAAGACATTATAATAAAACTTTATTAAAGTGGAGGGATAATTTTAATAAACAAAAAGATAAAGTAATTGATATGAAAGGCGAGAAGTTTTATAGAATGTGGGATTTATATTTGTCATCATGTGCTGCGATTTTTAACAGGGGAGTTACAGATATTCATCAATTGCTTATGTCTAAAGGTGTTAATAATAGTTTGCCTATGAACAGAATTGTATAAAAATTAAAAAAATGTGCTTAAAAAGGCACATTTTTTATAAACAACGGAGACGGTGGGATTCGAACCCACGTGCCGGAAAACCGACAACTTGATTTCGAGTCAAGCTCGTTATGACCGCTTCGATACGTCTCCATATTATACCGGAAATTATCCGGTATAATTTTAATTATTTATTATTTGAAGTACTGCTTTTAGTAAAATCAGGTTCTTTTTTTCCTAAAATCTCATTTTTGTTTACAGGTATTGAAATACTTTTATTTGTTCCAAACTCAATTACAAATACAGAATCTGAAACATCAACAACTTTACCGTAAAAACCGCTTGTAGTCATTACCCAATCTCCGACTATAATTGAACTTTGCATTGTTTTAAGTTCTTTTTCACGCTTTTTCTGAGGACGTATTGCAAAGAAATAAAATAAAGCGATAAGTCCTACTATATATAATACCATACCGCCTATTCCAAAACCTCCAAACCCACCGCCGGAAGCAGAAGTAACTGCTTCACTTACACCTTGAACAGCAGCGCCGGCAGACTCCGAGTCAGCTCCTCCTGTTATTACGTTTTCACCTATACTTACACTTGACGCTGTAAGAAAATATAAAAAATTATTTATAAACCCTATTGACATCTTAGCAACTCCTTAAAATTATTTGCAATTTCAAGATTAATTACAATTTAATAATATTATTAAAAAATATGGAAACATTTAAAACATATTATATAAAATTTTCATTATTCCGTCAAGTAAAATTTTAAAGTATTATTAAAAAAGTAAAAGCATTTGCAAACTGCAGGTTAAGTACTATATTTTTTTTATAATATAATTTATATTTACTTTATAAATTATATTTGACATTTTATAAAGTATAAAATATAATTGATAATAAAATGTTAATATATTTATATAAAGATGTAAAAAAAGCTGTTATTTTAGATAGAGGAAATAAAATAATAAAACAGGCTTTTTTGTAATATAATGAAAAAAATAGGAGGAACTAACGATGAAGAATTTGACATTGAAAGATGTAATTACTTATGTCTTTGCCGCATTGGCGTTTTATATGGTAATATACTATATGTTTGGACCGTCGGAAGGGTATTTGCATTCTGATTGTGTAGATACAATGACATGGTCAACAGGAACAATTGAAAGCGGCAAACTGTTTAGCGATACTTTTTATTATCCATATCTTTTGCCTTTTGGAGGTACGTTTTTATTTTATCCCTTTGAGTTGATATTTGGTTTTACAATGCTTGCTCAGAGACTGTCTATGCTTACATTTATGCTTATGTTTGCCGCAGCGACATTTTTTGTGGCTATACAAATGAATTGGAATAGAAGATGGGCTTTAATTGCTGTTTCAGTACAGCTTATAACATTATCATCAAGCGGAAAATTAAGAGAACTTTTTTGGGAACATATTATACATTATAGTTTAGGAGCATTTTTAGCGCTTGTACTTTTAGCTCTTACTTTTGCTTTTATGAAATATTTTACTGAAAATAACTATACATTAAAAAAGATACCGGTAAATAAAGGAAAACATAAAAAAGCGGTTATATTTTTTGTATTACTTGCGTTGTGGTCTTTTTTCAGTGCTTTTGACGGACTTACAACTCTTACATTATCTACAATTCCGGCATTGGGAGCTTTATTTTTTGAAGTTTTGTTTGATTATAAGAACAAGTTTTTTTCTAAAACAAATAAAGACTTAATAGTTTCTTTTTTAATTATAACAGTTACGACTGTTGCTGGGTGTATTGTGCTTAATATACTTACAAAAGATATTGCAACAGACTATGGAAATACATATTCAGTTATTACAGGAGGTTCGGATTGGAGTCCGAACGCTCAAAAATTTCTTGAACATTGGACTACTCTTTTAGGAGCAGATTTTAAAGTTAATGCGGCAATAACAGAGAAAGAAAATATTCTTGCAGCTATTAAAATGGCAGCAAGCCTTGTTTTGTTTTTAACTCCTTTATATGCTTTGTTTCTTTATCCAAAATTAAACAGAAATGAAAAAGTTTATGTGCTTTTTCATTGGCTTATGACAGGGTTTATACTCTATGGATATGTATTTGGAAGACTTTCATCGGCAAATTGGAGACTTTCTCCTATTATTTGTTCTGCTGTGGTTGTTTGTGTGCTTGTATGGAAACATATATGGTATAATGCTGTATCAAAAAGAATAGCCGGTCTATTTGCGTCTTTAATTGTATTAGGCTGTTTTGTTACAGTTTCACAGATTTTGCAAATGCCTTTTGATTACGGTTTTGACAATGCCCATCATAAGGCAATAGAAGTTTTAAAGAAATATGATTTAGATTATGGATATGCTACTTATTGGAATGCTAATATTTTAACATTGCTTTCTGATAGTGAAGTAAAGGTAAGAGATGTTAATTTTGATAATGGGGAATATAAAAACGGATGGCTTAATTGTGACAGACAATGGTATAAAACACAGCCGGGAAGAGATACATATTTTATTTTATTTGCAGAGCATGAGTATAATGGAAAGGTTGAGGAAAATCATCCTATTTTAGAAGATACGGTTAAGGTTATACATGAAAACGGGTGGTATATTCTTATAAAAGATAAAAATATTTTTTAATAAAATTAATTTTAATATCTTCAGAGGAAGTTTATACTTTTGCTGAAGATATTTTTTGTAAAAATTTATAATTTTTTCTTTTCTTTTTTTAAGTCATATGGTATAATAATACCTATGTTTATTATATCGGGGCGTGGCGTAGCTTGGTAGCGCGCTTGAATGGGGTTCAAGAGGTCGCAAGTTCAAATCTTGTCGCCCCGATTTTATTTTTATAAAGCGTTATTTCTAAAAAATGAAATAATGCTTTTTTTATTTAATTTGTATTAAATTCGTAATTATTGAAACAATAAAAGTAAGTATAAATGAAAGGTGGCTTTTATTGTGGATAGATGCAAAAAATGCGGTGAACTTATTATAAATGATGGATATAGAGGAAGGGAAAAAGACGGCAGTTTTAATTATGATTATTGTCTTAATTGTTATAATAAAGGCAGTTTTACAGGTTTTGGAACAGATGAGGAGTTTGCTGATGAAATTTTGTTTTCCGGAATTGCTAATGGGCCGGAAGGAGGATATTCTGACTTTGGAAACAGTATAGGAAATAATATTATTCATTTTGAGGATAATAAAAATGAAAGTGAAAGTTAAAAAAATTATTGGTATATCTTTTTTAGGATTTATAGCTGTTGTTATAAGAGAAATATATTTGACGGCTGATTATCTTTATAATTTTGTTATAGCAAGAAATGATAAACTAAAATATAAAGGTCTTCTCAATCTTTCAGCAGAAGAAAAACTTGTTAAAAGAGAGCTGAAAAAGGAAAAAGATAAAATAGACTATGTTTTAAAAAGTGCTTTAAAAAAAGAATTTTATATAAAAAGTTTTGATAATAATGTACTTTATGCAAAAGGTTATTTTCAAAATACGTTAGCAGAAAAGTCTGTAATAATAGTACATGGCTACTGTCAAGATTCGGAGTCTATGGATTATGCGGCATGTGAGTTTTTCAAAAATGGTTTTAATGTTTTACTTCCTGATTGCAGAGGACATGGAAAAAGCGGAGGAAAATATATAGCTATGGGCTGGCATGACAGATTTGATGTTATATTATGGTGCAGAATTATTTCAGAAATAAATTCAAATATGCCGGTTGTACTTTATGGAGTATCAATGGGAGCGGCGGCTGTAATGATGGCAGCCGGAGAAAAACTCCCTAATAATGTAAAATGTATAATTGAAGACTGCGGTTATACATCATGCATAGATGAGTTTAAATATCAGGCAGAAAAAATATATAGAACAAATCTTATTTATGTTTTGATATATTCACTTGAAATTATATGCCGTATAAGAGCCGGCTTTTTTCTTCATCAAGCATCGGCATTTAAGCAAATGAAAAAATGTCGTATTCCGACACTTTTTCTTCATGGTGAAGATGATATGCTTGTTCCTGTTAAAATGGTATATGATTTATACACAAACGCTGTATGCAGTAAAGATATATATATAATTAAAAATGCGGGGCATGGTGTTTCAGCAATGGTAGGAAAAGAAAAATATTGGAAAAGGGTTTTTGATTTTGTAAACAGGCAAATAACAAAATAAATGTGACTTTAGACGGCATAATGACATAATTTCTTGTAAAAAACGGTATTGTATGTTAAAATTTTATAGGCGACACTGATTTTAATGGTGTTTAGTATAAACACCATTAAAAAATTGATAAAAATTTATTTTGTTAAATTTTTGTCTGTAAGTTAAACAATGTTTAATATTAGTGCATATCTGAAAACTAAAATGTTTATTAAAACTATTTTGTTTTATACAGTTTTAATAACAGGAGTTAAGTTTTCAAATGCGTTTAATTATAAATTAGTGTTTCCTTATATTTTTTAAAATTTTGGAAAGGAATTGTAGCTATGAAAATAGAGGCTTTTTCTGACAAAGATACATTTAAGGCTGCTTATGAAATGGGAAAAAAAGCGCTGCCAAATGATGTTTTTTGTGTTACAGGTGAATTGGGAACAGGGAAAACTGTTTTTTCAAAGGGATTGGCAAAGGGTTTGGAAATAGACGAACATATAACAAGCCCTACTTTTACAATTGTAAATGAATATAGAAAAGGAAGATTGCCTTTTTACCATTTTGATGTATATAGACTTGAGGAATCTGATGAATTTTGTGAACTTGGTTTAGACGAGTATTTTTATTCGGAAGGGGTATGTGTTGTTGAGTGGGCTGATGTAATAAAAGATTTTATACCAAAAAATGCTGTTTGGATTAATATAAAAAAAGATATTGAAAAAGGTAATGATTATAGAATTATTGAGGTGTTTAGATGAAGGTTCTTGCAATAGATACAACAGGACTTGCGGCATCGGTCGCAATTGTTGATTATAAAAAAACCATAGCAGAGTTTACAGTTAATTTTAAAAAGACACATTCTCAAACTATTATGCCTATGCTTGATTATATGTTTAATATTATTGGAATTGAGCCTAAGGAAGTTGATTATATAGCGTGTGCCAATGGTCCCGGCTCATTTACAGGCTTGAGGATAGGAGCAGCATCGGCAAAAGGAATGGCACATGCTTTATCAAAAAAAATAATTCCTGTTCCTACTTTAGATGCACTTGCATATAATATATTTAAGACTGATAAAATTATTGTGCCTATGATTGATGCAAGAAATAACCAAGTATATACGTCTTTTTACAGACATAATAATGATAAGTTTGAGAAAATTACAGATTATTTTGCTGAGGATATAACAAAGGTTCTTGAAATGTTAAAAAATACGTTTTCTGAAAAAGCAGTTTTTTTAGGAGATGGAGCGAAAGTTTATTTTGATAAAATAAAGGACTTTTATGGAGAAGATGGATTGGCAAGTCCTAATTTGAATATGCAGAGGGCGGCATCGGTAGGGGCGCTTGCAATTAAAATGGGAGAAAAATATGCTGTAAACTATGATGAATTTAGTATAATTTATTTAAGAAAACCACAAGCCGAAAGGGAATATGACGAAAGGGAAAAACTAAAATGATACATATTGTTCCAATGCGAAAAAAGCATATAGACGGCGTAGCTGCAGTTGAGAAAAACTGCTTTGAGGAAGGCTGGTCGAAAAATTCATTTAAAGATGAACTTGAAAATAATAAACTTGCGCTTTATTATATAGCTGTTGATAATGAAAATAATACAATCGTTGGTTATGGTGGAATGTGGCATGTTGTAAATGAGGGACATATTACAAATATTGCTGTTTTAGAAAAATACAGAAGAAAAAACATTGCTACGGAAATTATAAAAAGACTTGAAGAAGAAGCGAAAAAAAGATGTATGATAGGGATGACGCTTGAGGTTAGAAGGTCTAATTCTGCTGCAAGAAATCTTTATGCTAAAATGGGTTTTAAAATTGAAGGAATAAGAAAAGAATATTATAAAAGCGATAAAGAAGACGCTATAATTATGTGGAAATATTTCGAGTAAACGTGTATTTGAAGTAAATTAATGAACATCAGCGTTTGCTTGAGGAATGCCGTTATAATTTTACAATTTTTAATTATTCGGTACTTCCTTAAATAAGGCTTATAGCTGACGGAAGGAGCGTTGTATATGTATAGAGAATTAAAAGCGGATGAATTAAAACTTAATATAGACATAAAAAAATTTGGAGTTAATTCCACAAAAAATATAGAACCGTTAAAGAATATAATAGGACAGGATGTGGCGGCAGAAGCACTTAAATTTGGACTTAATATTAAAACAAAAGGATTTAATATTTTTATGATTGGAGTGCCAGGTACAGGCAAAACAACAT
This sequence comes from uncultured Eubacteriaceae bacterium, assembly GCA_947086655.1. Classification (GTDB taxonomy): domain Bacteria; phylum Bacillota; class Clostridia; order Lachnospirales; family CAG-274; genus CAMTZM01. Next base: position 67,013 of record CAMTZM010000004.1, on the reverse strand, counting down.
TTGCAAAAAAATACGCAAAAGAAATAGCAAAAACAGAGCCTGTTCCAAACGATTTATGTTATGTTTATAATTTTGAAAACCCTAAATGTCCAAAACTTATTAAGCTAAAAGCTGGAGTAGGAAAAGAGTTTAAAGAAGAATTTGAGGAACTTATACATGTGCTTAGTATAGAGATTCCTCATGCTTTTAGTTCTGAAGATTTTGAGGGAGAAAAAGAAAGAATTATTAAAAGTTATCAGGATAAACGTGATGAAGTTATTAAAAGAATGACAGCAGAAGCTAAGGAATTTGATTTTGGTGTAAAAATGAGCAGCGGCGGAATTTATTTTCTTCCTATTATAGATGGCAAAACAATTACCGAGGAAGATTTTGAGGATTTAACTCAGGAACAAAAGGAAGAAATATCAAAGCGTTCGGAAACTGTTCAGTTAAAAGCGTCTTCTGTTATGCGTGAAATAAAGGAATTAGAGAGAGACGCTAAAAAAGAAATGGAAGAAGAAGAATATAACATAGGACTTTTTGCTGTTGGACATTATTTCAGACCGCTTCAGGATAAATATGCTGATAATGATATAATATCAGAATATTTAGGAAAAGTTAAAGAAGATATATTGACAAATATTGAGGAATTTGCTGACGATGCCGGAGAAGAAGATGAAAATATGCAGCTTATGGCTCCGTGGCTTGCAAGAAGAACTGTTGATGATATTACTGAAAAATATAAAGTTAATTTAATTGTTGATAACTCAAAACTTGAAGGTGCTCCAGTTATTATAGACTATAATCCAACTTATGCCAATTTAATAGGCGAGGTTGAATATGATAATGAATATGGGAATTTTACAACAGATTATATGAAAATAAAGCCCGGTATTTTACATAAAGCAAACGGGGGATATTTGATTTTATCGGTAAATGACCTTTTATCAAATCCATATGCATGGGAAACTCTTAAAAGGGTTATAAAGACAGGAAAAATTATAATTGAGCCTTTAAAAGAATATCAGCTTGGAGGAATTTCAGTTACTACTATTAAGCCGGAACCTGTTGACTGTCATGTGAAAATAATATTAATAGGAACAAGTTATTATTATGAACTTTTAAATGAAGCTGATGACGATTTTTTGAAATTTTTTAGAATATGCCCGATTTTTGATTATGAAATGAATGCTGACGATAAAAATATATATCAGGTAGCGCAGTTTATTAAAAATTATACTATGAAAGACAATACTTTAGATTTTGATGCATCAGGAATAAATGAGGTTATAAGATACGCCGCAAGAGTTTCTGAAAGACGGGATAAGCTTACAACAAGATTTTGCATTTTAAATGATATTCTTGCGGAGGCAGATTCGTGGGCACGTGCTGATAACGCTGATATTATAAAGGATATTCATGTTAAAAAAGCTATAAGCAAAAAAATTGAGAGAATGGGGCTTTATGAAAGAAAGCTTGACGAAATGATTATGGAAAATGAGATACTTATTGATACTAATGGAGCTTGTATAGGACAAATAAACGGTCTTGCTGTTATGGATATGGGAGAATATAGTTTTGGAAAACCTACAAGAATAACGGCAACTTCTTATCTTGGAAAAGCCGGAATTGTTAATATCGAAAAAGAAGCAGAAATGAGCGGAAGCATACACGATAAAGGTATTCAGGTTTTGACAGGATATTTAGGGCAGACATATGCTCAAGAGTTTCCTTTGTCATTATCGTGCAGAATATGTTTTGAACAAAATTACAATGGAATAGACGGTGACAGCGCTTCAAGTACGGAACTTTATGCCGTAATTTCAAGCCTTTCTGAAATTCCTTTAAGTCAGGAAATTGCTGTTACAGGAAGTATAAACCAAAAGGGAGAAATACAGCCGATAGGCGGAGTTACCTATAAAGTAGAAGGTTTTTATAATATATGCAAAAAAAGAGGATTAACAGGAAATCAAGGGGTAATAATACCGGAACAGAATATAAAAGACCTTGTTTTAAACGAAGATGTGTTAGATGCAATAAATAATGGCACATTTCATATATATCCGATTAAAAATATTAATGAAGGGCTTGAGATACTTACAGGAAAAACAGCCGGTAAAAAAAGCGCTAAAGGTAAATTCTCTCCAACGACAATTCATGGACGTGTTATGAAAAAATTAAGAGATTATCATAAAAAGGCTATGGAAGACGTTGATTAATATTTAAAACCACTCATAATTTTCGTCATGAGTGGTTTTAAATATGTTATATATAATTATTAAGTAAAAATTGTAAAAAACTATTGACTTTTTAAGGGTTTGATGTTAAAATTCCTAAATGTGTCGGTATGAAAAACCTAATGTTCGGATTACCAATGCAATGGCAGAAAATTAAAAAATGCAGGGAGGTGCAATATAATGCCAACATTTAATCAATTAGTAAGAAAGGGCAGAGAAGTTAGAACAGGAAAATCAACTGCTCCGGCTTTGCAGAAAGGGTTAAATTCTTTAAAAAGAAAACAGACTGATGCAAGTTCACCGCAAAAAAGAGGAGTTTGTACTTCTGTTAAAACTGCTACTCCTAAAAAGCCTAACTCAGCGCTTAGAAAAATTGCCAGAGTACGTCTTTCAAATGGTATAGAAGTAACTGCTTATATTCCAGGTGAAGGGCATAATCTTCAAGAGCATAGCGTTGTTCTTATAAGAGGCGGAAGGGTAAAAGACGTACCAGGTGTTCGTTATCATATTATAAGAGGTACACTTGATACAGCAGGAGTTGCTGACAGAAAACAAGCTCGTTCAAAATATGGCGCTAAACGTGCTAAGAAAAAATAATAAATTAAATTAATTGTATTGCCTTGTACTTAATCTGCTCTGTCGTTGCAGTGGTTTTGCGGCTTTTAAGCCGTAATAGTGCAGGCATGAAATGCGGCTTAAAAGTCGCAAGTACCGTTGAATTAATAAAAATTGTTAAGGAGGGAAGAATCGTGCCACGTAAAGGTCATGTTTCAAAAAGAGAGGTTTTGCCGGATCCTTTGTATAAAAGCAAGGTAGTGACAAAATTGATAAATTCAATTATGCTTGACGGTAAGAAGGGTATTGCCCAGAAAATTGTATATGGTGCTTTTGAAAGAGTAACTGAGAAAACAGGTACTCCAAGCCTTGAGGCTTTTGAAAAAGCTCTTAATAATATAATGCCTGTTTTAGAGGTAAAAGCACGTCGTGTCGGCGGAGCAACTTATCAAGTTCCTATGGAGATAAGACCGGACAGGAGACAGGCTTTAGGACTTCGCTGGCTTACTATTTATAGCAGAAAACGCGGAGAAAAAACTATGGAAGAGCGTCTTGCCGGAGAAATTGTTGATGCTATAAACAATACTGGCGGAGCTGTTAAGAAAAAAGATGAAACGCATAAGATGGCAGAAGCTAACAAAGCGTTTTCACATTATAAATGGTAATTAATTATAAAATTGATATATGTTTAATTCTGTGATTTAAGGTTAAGATAATACAGAATTATTTTATAAAGGAGGAAAAAAGAGTGTCAGGCAGAGAATGTCCTCTTGAGAGAACTCGTAATATTGGCATTATGGCTCATATTGATGCCGGTAAAACAACTCTTACAGAGCGTATATTATTCTATACCGGTCGTACTTATAAAATTGGCGATACCCACGAAGGTACGGCAACTATGGACTGGATGGAACAGGAGCAAGAAAGAGGTATAACTATCACATCGGCAGCCACGACTACTCAATGGCATATAAACGAAGGTCCTATGCATCGAATAAATATTATTGATACTCCAGGGCATGTTGATTTTACCGTTGAGGTTGAGCGTTCGCTTCGTGTACTTGACGGTTCGGTAGGTGTATTTTGTGCAAAGGGCGGTGTTGAGCCGCAGTCAGAAACTGTTTGGCGTCAGGCTGACAGATATAATGTTCCTCGTATGGCTTTTGTTAATAAAATGGACATTATGGGGGCAGATTTTTATAATGTTGTAAGCATGATAAAGGACAGACTTAATGCAAATGCTATTCCGGTTCAGCTTCCAATTGGGGCTGAAGATGATTTTAAAGGTATAATTGACTTGATGGAAATGAAAGCATACTATTATAATGATAAAAATGGTACTGACATTTCTATTGAAGATATACCAGATGATATGAAAGAAAAAGCAGAAGAGTATAGGTCTGCTATGATTGAATCTATTGCTGAGACTGATGAAGATTTAATGGAAAAATATCTTGAAGGTGAAGAACTTTCTATTGAGGAAATGAAAACAGCTTTACGTAAAGCTTGTATAGCTTGTGAGGCTACACCTGTATTTTGTGGTTCAGCATATAGAAATAAAGGCGTTCAGAAACTTTTAGACGGTATTCTTGAATATATGCCGGCGCCTACTGATATACCAGCTATAAAGGGTGTTGAGCCCGGCAAAGAAGAAGTTGAAGTTGAAAGACATTCTTCTGATGAAGAACCTTTTGCAGCGCTTGCTTTTAAAATTATGAATGACCCATTTGTAGGAAAACTTGCATTTTTTAGAGTTTATTCAGGTGTTCTTGAGGCCGGAAGTTATGTATATAATTCCGTAAAAGGCAAAAAAGAACGTATTGGACGTATTCTTCAGATGCACGCTAACAGCCGTAAGGAGATTGACAAAGTTTACGCTGGTGATATTGCAGCAGCAGTAGGTTTGAAACTTACTACAACAGGCGATACTCTTTGCGATGAAAAAAATGAGGTTATTCTTGAATCTATGAATTTCCCGGACCCTGTTATTTCTGTTGCTATTGAGCCTAAAACAAAGGCTGGACGTGATAAAATGGGAATTGCACTTTCAAAGCTTGCTGAAGAAGACCCTACTTTTAAAACTTATACAAATCAAGAGACAGGACAGACTATTATTTCAGGTATGGGCGAACTTCATCTTGAAATTATTGTTGACCGTCTTTTAAGAGAGTTTAAAGTTGAGGCTAATGTAGGCGCTCCTCAGGTTGCTTATCGTGAGACTTTCCGTAAAAATGTTGATGTTGAACACAAATATGCTAAACAATCAGGCGGACGCGGACAATATGGACATTGTAAAGTTAGATTTGAAGTTATGGACGCAAATGAGGGTAAGACTTATGAGTTTGTAAATGAGGTTGTAGGCGGTGCAATACCTAAGGAATATATTCCGGCTGTTGACAAGGGTATACAAGACGCTATGAAATCAGGCGTTATAGGCGGTTATCCTGTTGTAGGCATAAGGGCTATATGTTATGACGGAAGTTATCATGAAGTCGACTCGTCAGAAATGGCGTTCCAGATTGCCGGTTCAATGGCGTTTAAAGACGCTATGAGAAAATCAGAGCCAGCACTTCTTGAACCTATTATGAAAGTAGATGTTACAGTTCCTGAAGATTATATGGGCGATGTTATAGGAGATATGAACTCAAGGCGTGGACGTATTGAAGGTATGGAACCTGTAAATGGTATGCAGGTTGTACATGGATATGTGCCTCTTGCTGAAATGTTTGGTTATTCAACAGATTTGCGCTCAAAAACTCAAGGACGCGGCACATACGCTATGGAAGTTCATCATTATGAGGCTGTTCCTAAGAATATTCAGGAAAAGGTTGCTTCAGGAAAAAATGAAGATTAATCATAATAAAAAAATACTTGCATTATAAACCAATTTTAACTATAATTATAATAAGTTTTAATAAAGGAAATACTATTTAACTTATAATGAAAATTATTTTTCTGTTTTTGTTAAATCAGTAATTCCTAAACATTATTTATTTATATATATTTAAGGAGGAAATACTTAAATGGCTAAGGAAAAATTTGAAAGAACCAAACCCCATGTAAATATTGGTACTATTGGTCACGTTGACCATGGTAAAACTACTTTAACAGCTGCTATTACTAAAACTTTGCATGAAAGATATCAGCTTGGTGAAGAAGTTGCTTTTGATAAAATTGATAAAGCACCAGAAGAAAAAGAAAGAGGAATCACTATTTCTACAACTCACGTAGAGTATGAGACTCCTAACAGACATTACGCTCACGTTGACTGTCCAGGCCATGCTGACTATGTTAAAAACATGATTACAGGAGCTGCTCAGATGGACGGCGCTATACTTGTTGTTGCTGCTACTGACGGTCCTATGGCGCAGACAAGAGAGCATATTCTTCTTGCTCGTCAGGTTGGTGTTCCTAAAATTGTTGTATTTATGAATAAATGTGATATGGTTGACGATGAGGAACTTTTGGATTTAGTTGAAATGGAAATAAGTGAGCTTTTAGCTGAATACGGTTTTGAAGATTCTCCTATTGTAAGAGGTTCTGCTTTCCAGGCTCTTCAAGATTCTTCAGGAGAATGGGGAGATAAAATTGTTGAATTATTTGAAGTAGTTGACGAGTATATTCCTACTCCAGAGCGTGATTCAGATAAGCCTTTCCTTATGCCTGTTGAGGACGTATTCTCAATTACAGGTCGTGGTACTGTTGCTACTGGTAGAGTTGAACGTGGTGTTCTTAAGGTTTCAGATGAAGTTGAGATTGTTGGTCTTAATGACGAGGCAAGAAAAGTTGTTGTAACTGGTATTGAAATGTTCCGTAAACTTCTTGATGAGGCTGAAGCTGGAGATAACATCGGTGCACTTCTTCGTGGTGTTCAGAGAAATGAAATTGAAAGAGGACAGGTTCTTGCTAAGCCGGGAACAATTACTCCTCACACTAAGTTTACTGCTCAGGTTTACGTTTTAACTGCTGATGAAGGTGGACGTCATAAACCATTCTTTAACAATTACCGTCCTCAGTTCTATTTTAGAACTACTGACGTTACAGGTGTTATCAGCCTTGCTGAAGGTACAGAGATGTGTATGCCTGGAGATAACGTTGAGATGACTATTGAACTTATTAGTCCTATTGCTATGGAGCAGGGACTCCGTTTCGCTATTCGTGAAGGCGGACGTACGGTAGGTTCAGGTTCAGTTGTTTCTGTTATTCAGTAATTGTTTTTATAAAAATATTATTGTAAAGTAATTATAATCCCGAAAGGAATTTTAAAAATAAAAATTCTTTTCGGGATTTTTATTTTTTTATGATAGATTATGTTTTTGTTTTAAGAATTGAAATTGAATCTTATTAAAAAAGTAATATTTTGTATTTAAAAATTAATTGTTTTTTATTTGTAGGATAAGCAGCATATATGTTATAATAAAAAGGTATACTTTTTAAAACTTCGTATATATAATTAAAATAATACTCTGATTATTTTTTCTGCTTTAAAAATTAATTTATATTAAAGTTCTTTGTCAATCTTTTGTCAAAGGCTATTCGCATTTTTGCTTTGCAAAAATAATTATAACCAATGAAGTAAATGGTATAATACCACTTTACTTACAAGAGTAATTACCCAGTTTAAGAAATGTGGGACTTACTTTGTCGGTTAAATTAAGGGGTTTTAGTAAAAACTTTTTTAGAAATGAAGGTGCTGTTTATGAGCAAGTCTTTTAAAGATATTTTTTCGGAACTTAATCTTTCAACATTAAGTATTCCAAGTATAAGGCTTACAGATATAATTGATATTTTACTTGTTGCTGTTGTAATTTATGTAATTATGGTTTGGATAAAAGAAACAAGAGCATGGTCACTTTTTAAAGGTGTGGCTGTAATATTTGTTATAAGCATTTTGTCTTATCAGCTTAATTTTTATACTATTTCATGGATTATAGAAAAAACTGTATCAGTTGGTATATTGGCATTGATTGTTTTATTTCAGCCGGAATTTAGAAAAGGACTTGAACAGATAGGAAAGGGGAATATTGTAACAAATATATTTAATAATGAAGAAGAAGGCAAAATATCTTCAAGAACAGTTGAGGAAATAATTACAGCTGCTGTTAAAATGGCAAAAGTTAGAACAGGCGCTTTAATATTAATAGAACAGAACGTACCTCTTGGGGATTTAGAGGAAACGGGAGTAGCAGTAGACGGAATAGTTTCAAGTCAGCTTCTGATAAATATATTTGAGAATAAGACGCCTTTGCACGATGGAGCAGTTATAATAAGAAATAACAGAGTTGCGGCTGCTACGTGCATACTTCCTCTTACTCAAACAGAAATAGGACTTGATTTGGGAACAAGACATAGAGCTGCTGTTGGAGCAAGCGAAGTATCCGATGCTTATGTTATTGTAGTGTCTGAGGAAACAGGTGCTGTATCAATAGCCAGCGAGGGAAAACTTATGAGAAACGTAAGTCCTGATGTTATAAGAAATTTACTTACAAGAAATCCACGCAAAAAAAGCAAGAAGTTAAATTTATGGAAGGTTAGGCGTAAAAAATATGTTAAAGAAAATAAGTAGCTATGTTTTTGATATAGTTAAAAGGAATTTGGGGTGGAAAATTTTTTCGCTTGTTTTTGCTATTATGCTTTGGTTTATAGTTATGAATATAAATAATCCGGCTGAAACGATGACGTTTAATGTGAATTTAACACTTTTAAATAAAGATAAACTTGCTGATAAAGGTTATGTTGTTTTAAATTCACATGAACTTGAAAATAAAAAAATTGATATAAAAGTAAAATCGACAAGACCAGGGCTTGACGATTTATCAAAAAACAGAGATTTGTTAAAGGCAACTATTGATTTACAACAGTTTGATTTATTGTATGCTGATGATATAGATGAGGCTTTTACTCTTATGGTAACGCCTACTATACCTTCAAGCTACGTTTATAGTTATGAACTTGTAAGCTTTTTTCCAACAAATGCCGAAGTTAAGCTTGATAAAGTGGTAGAGGCAAAAAAAACTATCTCTGTTGACAGGACAGGCAATATTCCATCTGGATATACTGTTAATCAAACGGCTGTAAAACCAGATAAAATCACTGTAAAGGGAGCGTCAAGTGTAATAGATAAAATTGACTCTGTAAGGGTTAGTGCCGATTTGACAGGAATAAACAGCGATTTGTCATTAAATCTTGTTCCTGTTTGTTATGATAAGGACGGAAAAGTTATAAATGATGTTTATATAGATACTTCTTTTATAAATGTTTCTTTTTCAGCCTACAAAAAGGGAGAAATTCCAGTATCAGCTCCTATAACAGTAGGTTCTGTAAGAAATGGTTATAAAGTTGTTTCGGTAAATTGGGAGCCTAAATATATAGAAGTTATAGGAAACGATGAAAGTCTTGAAAAGCTTAATTCTATTACAATTCCGGGAATTGATTTAAGCGGTGAAAGTCAAAGTAAAAGTATAAGTTTTGATGTTTCTACATTTTTAAATGGAACAGGGTTAAGTGTTAAAAACGGAAGTCCTACAAGTATAAAAGTGAATATAATTATTGAACCTGAAATAACAAGAGAAATTATAATACATCCGGAAGACATAAAGATTACAGGGGCGTCTAATACATACGCCGTAACTTTGCCTGATGATGTTATTATTAGAATAACTGGAGTTGAAAGTTTAGTTTCAAAGGTTAATAAAGAAGATATAGGCGTATCTGTAAATGTTGGAGGAGCTAAAAGCGGAACAATTGATTTGCCTGTAAGCATAGAATTGCCTGATGGTATTTCGGCAGTAGGTACGGCAACGGTTAAAGTTATTGTATCTGAAAATAATTCCGAGCCTGAAACTGACGAGAATACAAACGCTCCTGTTGAGCCGCCTGAGGTTACAGAGCCGGAATCAAATATAACTCCTGCGTTTAATAATATTACAGATAATACTACGGAAGCAGAAACAGAGACAGAAACACAGACAAAAGATGTTAATAACGATATAGAAAGTGCAGAACCCTCTGGATAGCGTTGCTTTATAAAGTATATTAAAGCTGCTTTTTCATATACACACAGGTAAAAATATATTGTATATATTTTGATTAAGTGGTATAATGACGAAAGTAAATGCTTTAGGGAGGAAATTTTAAGATGGGAAAATATTTTGGAACAGATGGAGTTAGAGGGGTCGCTAATACTGAATTAACTCCAGAGTTTGTTTATAAGCTTGGGCGTGCCGGTGCTTATGTTCTTACAAAAGAAACAAGCCATGCTCCTAAAATAATTGTAGGTATGGATACAAGAATGTCAGGTGATATGCTGGAATCAGCTTTAATAGCTGGAATTTGTTCCGTAGGCGCTCATGCCGTATCTCTTGGAATTATACCAACTCCGGCGGTAGCACATCTTGTAAGGCAATATAATGCTGATGCCGGAGTAATGATAAGTGCTTCGCATAATCCTGTTAAAGATAATGGTATAAAATTTTTTAATAATAAAGGATTTAAGCTTGCCGATGAGATAGAAAATGAGATAGAAAATGTTATAGATAATTGCATTGAAAGTATTCCGAGACCGATAGGAATTGAGGTTGGAACAAAAAAGGCGGCTTTAGATGCACTTGATGATTATATTTTATTTTTAAGCAATACATGTCCTGTAAGGTTAAACGGAATAAGAGTTGCTGTTGATTGTGCCAACGGGGCTACATATAAAGCAGCTCCTATTGTGCTGCATGAACTTGGGGCAGAGGTATTGGCTATACACAGAGAACCTGACGGTACAAATATAAATAAAAACTGTGGTTCAACACATATGGAAGACTTGATTAAATTTGTAAAAGAAAATAATGTTGATTTAGGTATAGCTTTTGACGGAGACGGAGATAGATGTCTTGCTGTTGACGGAAACGGAGAGTTTGTTGACGGTGATAAAATAATGGCTATATGTGCTGACGAACTTAAAAAAGAAGGAAAACTTAAAAATGATTCTCTTGTTGCTACGGTTATGAGTAATTTAGGATTATTCATAATGGGAAAAGAAAAGGGCATAAATATAGAAAGAACAAAAGTCGGAGACAGATATGTACTTGAAAGAATGCTTGAGAGAAAAGACTGTCTTGGAGGAGAACAATCCGGACATATAATATTTCTTGACTATAATACAACAGGAGACGGAATTTTAACGGCTATACAGCTTTTGGCAATTATTAAAAAAACAGGCAAAAGTCTTTCAGAACTTACAAAAATAATGGAAACACTTCCACAGGTACTTATTAATGCTGAGGTTGACAACTCAAAGAAAAACGATTATCTTGAAGATAACATTATTAAAGAGGAAATAGATAAACTTGAGAAGATGTTTGAAGGAGAAGGAAGGGTTCTTATACGCCCATCAGGTACAGAGCCTATTGTTAGGGTAATGATTGAAGGCCGTGATAAGGATGTTATTGAAAGAGAAGCTAAGAAGCTTGCTTTATTAATTGAAGAAAGACTTAATTAGGAGGTTTTTTTATGTGCGGTATTGTTGGATATGTTGGTAAAGGCGACGCCGTGCCGGTTTTAATGAACGGATTGTCTAAGCTTGAGTATAGAGGATATGACTCAGCCGGAGTAGCTGTCTATGACGATACATCTAAAAATGTTAATATATGTAAAACAAAAGGAAGAATACAAAATCTTCAGGATAAGCTTTATTTAACTCCGTTAAAAGGAAGGCTTGGCATAGGTCATACAAGATGGGCTACACATGGAGAACCATCTGATATAAACGCTCATCCTCATAGCAGCGGTAAAGAAAAAATAGCAGTAGTTCATAATGGTATAATTGAAAATTATATGGCGTTAAAAGAAGAACTTATGGACAAGGGATATAAGTTTTTATCTGAAACAGATACGGAAATAGTCGCTCAGCTTATTGATTATTATTATTCAAAAGACAGCAATTTAATGTCAGCTGTATTTAAAGTAATAGAAAGAATTGAAGGTTCATATGCTTTAGGTATAATATGCAGTGATTTTCCAGATAGAATAATAGCTGTAAGAAAGGACAGCCCGCTTGTTATAGGACTTGGAGAAGAAGAAAATTTTATAGCGTCGGATATGCCGGCAATACTTAATTATACAAGAAATGTATATTTAGTTGAGGATAACGAAGTTGCTCTTATAACAAAGGATAATGTTAAAATTTTTGACAATAATGGAAGTGAAGTAAAAAAAGAGGTTTTTAAGGTTGATTGGGATATAGAAGCTGCTGAAAAGAGCGGATACGACCATTTTATGCTTAAAGAAATATATGAACAGCCTAAAGTTGTCAAAGACAATATAGCGTCAAGACTTTTAGATGACGGCATAAGTCTTGACAAGGTTAAACTTGATAAGGACGATATATCAAAAATAGATAGAATATATGTTGTGGCATGCGGTACGGCTTATTATGCCGGACTTGTGGGAAGATACCTTATTGAAAGGGTTGTAAGAAGACCTGTAAGTGCAGAGGTTGCAAGTGAGTTTAGATATAAAGACCCTATTATTGATGAAAAAACGCTTGTTATTGTTGTGTCTCAGTCGGGGGAAACAGCCGATACTTTAGCAGCAATGAGACTTGCGCAAAAAGCCGGAGCAAGAACTTTAGCAGTTGTAAATGTTGTAGGAAGCAGTATTGCAAGAGAGGCAGATGATGTTATTTATACACTTGCAGGACCTGAAATAGCTGTTGCCTCAACAAAGGCGTTTACGGCTCAAGTTGTGGTTATGAGTCTTTTGGCTTTAAAACTTGCTCTTGAACTTGAAAAAATAAGCATTGAAAAATACAGACAAATAAAAACAGAGATGGAAAAACTTCCTTCTCTTGTAAATAAAATATTGAATAAAGAGCCGGTTATAAAAAGATTTATGCATAAATATATTGGTTCTAAAAACGTATTTTATATTGGGCGTGGACTTGATTATATAGTGTCAATGGAAGGTTCTCTTAAATTAAAAGAAATAGCATATCTTCACAGTGAGCCTTATGCCGCCGGAGAACTTAAACATGGACCTATTTCTCTTATTGAGGAATCAACGCTTGTTGTTGGTGTGGTTACGCAGGAAGAACTTTTTGAAAAGTCGGTTAGCAATATGAGAGAATGTAAGTCAAGAGGTGCTAAGGTGCTTGCTGTTGCTATGGATGGAAACAGTGAAATAAGAAAGTACGCTGATGATGTGTTCTTTATTCCACGTACACATTGGATGCTTACTCCTATATTGGCAAATATACCTCAGCAGATTTTTGCATATCATATGGCGCTTGGACTTGGAAATGACGTTGATAAACCAAGGAATCTTGCGAAAAGTGTAACTGTTGAATAGAAATTTTGAGGAGGCGTCTATGAATACGATTGGAATTATCAGCGCTTTTGAGGAAGAAATTGAAAGTATAAAGTCAAAGCTTGATGTAATTTCCGTTAAAAATATTATTGGTATGGATTTTATAATGGCACAAATGCACTCAAACAGTATTGTTATGGTATATTGTGGCGGAGGAAAGGTAAATAGCGCCGTATGCTCACAAATTCTTATTGATTTGTACGCAGTTGATTATATAATAAATGTTACAGTCGCATCGTCTGTAAGTCGTGAGGTTAAAGCCGGAGATATTGTAGTATCAAACAAACTTACTTATTATGATTTTAATTGCTCAAAAGCTGGACTTCCGGCGTTTTTTGATACTGATGCCGAACTTTTGGACTGCTGTAAAAAGGCTGCTGAAAATATTGGAATAAACGCCTTTGAAGGCTGTATAGCAAGTGGCGACATGTTTGTGCTTGACAGTGATACTAAAAATATGATAAAAACTAATTATAAAGCATGCTGTGCCGATATGGAGGGAACGGCTGTTGCTCACACATGTACTCTTAATAAAATTCCTTTTGCCGTTATAGCTTTTGTTTTTGACTATGCTGAAAGTTCAAATACGGAGATTTCAGAAGAAACAATGACTTCAGCATCATCATTCTTTTCAGATATAGTCGATGAACTTGTAAAAGTTTTGAAAAAATAAAATTTTGATAAAAAATATATAAGTATTTTTATTTAGAAAGGCATAAATTTTTATGCCTTTTTTTGTTGATTTATAATTGAAGAATACTTATACTAATTATAAAGTTATTGTAAAATAAATGTTGATATTGAAAGGGAAAAAAATAAACAGTTTAATTAGGTACTATTGAATAAAGGGGAAATATTTTTGAAAACAACAAAATTAATTGCTTTAGGATTGATTATAATGCTAATAATAACAATATTAAGCATTAGAGATTGTATTTTATATAAAAAACATATTGACGAAGTTTTTGATAATAGTATTAATAGTAAACTAAATGATTATGTTTTAAAGAATAAAAAAGCTTATCCCGTAGAGGGCGGAAATATTTATTATGACCAGTTTACAGGAGAAATAACGGATTGTGATAAAAGTATTGTATCAGCAATTATACCTAATACAATAGATGGGGTTAAAATAACAAGTATAGGATTATGTTCTTTTTCTTATTGTAGCAATTTAAAGAAAGTAGAAATACCAAGCAGTGTAACAAGCATAGGAGCATTTGCTTTTGAGAATTGCAGCAGTTTAGAGAAAGTAGAACTACCAAGTAGTATTATAAGTATAGGAGATAATGCTTTTGAGGGTTGCAGCAGTTTAGAGAGAATAGAACTACCAAGTAGTGTAACAAGTATAGGAGAAATGGCTTTTATTTATTGTGATAGTTTAAAGAGAATAGAAATACCAAGCAGTGTAACAAGTATAGGGTTTAGAGCTTTTGAGAATTGTTTCAGTTTAGAGAAAGTAGAAATGTCAAATAGTATAACAAGTATAGAATCATTTACTTTTGATGGCTGTACCAGTTTAGAGAGAATAGAAATACCAAGCAGTGTAACAAGTATAGAAAAATGGGTTTTTAGTAATTGCAGCAGTTTGATAGAAATAAATGTAAAAAAAGAAAATGAAACATATACAAGCGAAAATGGAATATTATTTAGTAAAGACAAGACAGAAATTTTAAGATATCCAGAAGGATTAAAAGATAAAAATTATATAATACCAGAAGGAATAACAAAAATAGGAGAATATGCTTTTGAGGGTTGCAGCAGTTTAGAGAGAATAGAAATACCAAAAAGTGTAACAAGTATAGAAGATGGAGCTTTTGATGGCTGTATCGGTTTAGAGAGAATAGAACTACCAAGTAGTGTAACAAGAATAGGAGATAGTACTTTTTATGGCTGCAGCAGTTTAGAGAAGATAAAAATATCAAACAGTGTAACAAGCATAGGAGATAATGCTTTTAATGGCTGCAGCAGTTTAGAGAGAATAGAAATACCAAGCAGTGTAACAAGTATAGGATTATGTTCTTTTTCTTATTGTAGCAATTTAAAGAAAGTAGAAATACCAAGCAGTGTAACAAGTATAGGAGGAGATGCTTTTAGTAATTGTAGTAGTTTAAAGGCAGTAGAACTACCAAGTAGTGTAACAAGTATAGGAGCATTTGTTTTTAGTGGTTGTAGCAATTTAGAGAGAATAGAAATACCAAGCAGTGTAACAAGTATAGGAGAATTTGCTTTTAGTGATTGTATTAGTTTAACGAATATAGAAATACCAAAAAGTGTGAAAAGAATAGGAGAATTTGCTTTTAATAATTGTAGCAGTTTAACAGGGATAGAGATACCAAACAGTGTAACAAGTATAGAAATTTATGCTTTTTCAGATTGTGAAAATATAACTATATATTGTACTGATGATTCGTATGCTAAAGAATATGCTATAAAAAATGAAATTAAATATGAAATTATTGAAGATAAGATTAAATAATAAAAGTATATTATGGGAATTAAGTAATTTAGAGGCATAAATTTTTTATGCCTTTTTTTGTTGCTTTACAATTAAGAAATAATTATACTAAATATAAGGTTATTGTCAAATAAATGCTTGTTTTGACAATAATAAACAAAAGATTTAAGTAATTATTTATTAAAAAAGGGGGAATATTTGTGAAAAAAAGGAGATTAATTGCTTTAGGGTTAACAACAATAATGATAACAATAATAAGCATTAATAGTTGTATTTTATATGAAAAAAGTATTGAGATGATTTTTAGGAACAATGTTAATAGTACAATAAGTAATTATATTTTAGAGAAAATGATAATATTAATAACAACAATAAGCATTAATAATTGTATTTTATATGAAGAAGATAGAGAGGATATTTTTGATGATAATATTAATAGCACACTAAATAATTATTTTTTAGAGAACAATAAAGTTTATCCGGTTGATGAAGGAAATATTTATTATAATCCGTCTTTAGGAGAGATAATAGATTGCGATGATAGTGTTATATCAGCAATTATACCTGATACAATAGATGGAGTTAAAATAACAAGTATAGGAGGATATGCTTTTAGTAATTGTAGTAGTTTAAAGGCAGTAGAAATACCAAGTAGTGTAACGAGTATAGGAAACAGAACTTTTTCTTATTGCAGCAGTTTAGAAAGAATAGGAATACCAAGTAATGTAACAAGTATAGGAGAAAATGCTTTTAATGGTTGCAGCAGTTTAACAGAGATAAAAATACCAAGCAGTGTAACAAGCATAGGAGAAAATGCTTTTAATGGTTGCAGCAGTTTAGAGAAAGTAGAAATACCAAGTAGTGTAACAAGTATAGGAGAAAATGCTTTTTCAGATTGCAGCAGTTTAAAAATAATAGAAATACCAAGTAGTGTAATAAATATAGGAAAATTGGTTTTTGATGGTTGTAGTAGTTTGATAAGCATAAATGTAAAAAAAGAAAATGAAATATATACAAGTGAAAATGGTGTATTATTTAATAAAGATAAGACAAAAATTTTAAAATATCCAGAAGGATTAAAAAATACAAATTATGTAATATCAAAAGAAGTAATAAGTATAGAAGATAAAGCTTTTAATAATTGCAGCAATTTAAAGAAAATAGAAATACCAAGAAGTATAACAAGTATAGAAGAAAATGCTTTTAATGGTTGTATCAGTTTAGAGAGAATAGAAATACCAAGCAGTGTAACAAGTATAGAAGAAAATGCTTTTAATGGTTGCAGCAATTTAAAGAGAATAAAAATACCAAACAGTGTAACAAGTATAGGAGAACATGCCTTTAATGATTGTATTAGTTTAGAGAGAATAGAAATACCAAACAGTGTAATAAGTATAGGAGAACATGCCTTTAATAATTGCAGCAATTTAAAGAGAATAGAAATACCAAACAGTGTAATAAGTATAGGAGGATTTGCTTTTAATGATTGTATTAGTTTAGAGAGAATAGAAATACCAAACAGTGTAACAAGTATAGGAGGATTTGCTTTTAATAATTGCAGCAGTTTAGAGAGAGTAGAAATACCAAGCAGTGTAACAAGTATAGAAGTATTTACTTTTAGTAATTGTAGTAGTTTAACGGAAGTAGAAATACCAAGTAGTGTAACAAGTATAGGAGCATTTGCTTTTCGTAATTGTAGTAACTTAAAGACAGTAGAAATACCAAGTAATTTAACAAGTATAAAAGATGGTGTTTTTTTTAATTGTAGTAGTTTAACAGGAATAGAAATACCAAGCAGTGTAACAAGTATAGAAGAACATGCTTTTTTTAATTGTGGTAGTTTAACGAATATAGAAATACCAAACAGTGTAACAAGTATAGAAAGAAGGGCTTTTTCTGATTGTAAAAATTTGATAAGTATAAATGTAAAAAATGAAAATGAAATATATACAAGTGAAAATGGTATAGTATTTAATAAAAATAAAACAGAAATTTTAATATATCCAGAAGGATTAAAACATGCAAATTATATAATACCAGAAGGAGTAACAAAAATAGGAGAATTTGCTTTTAGTGGTTGCAGCAGTTTAACAGAGATAAAAATACCGAGAAGTGTAACAAGTATAGGAGGATTTGCTTTTAATGATTGTATTAGTTTAGAGAAAATAGAAATACCAAGTAATGTAAAAAGTATAGGAAAATTTGTTTTTAGTGGTTGTAGCAATTTAATAGGGATAAAAATACCAAGAAGTGTAAAAAGTATAGGAAAATTTGCTTTTAGTGGTTGTAGTGGTTTAACAGGGATAGAAATACCAAGTAATGTAATAAGTATAGGAAATAGCGCTTTTAGTGGTTGTAGTAGTTTAACGGATATAGAAATACCAAGCAGTGTAACAAGTATAGGAGATAACGCTTTTAGTGATTGTAGTAGTTTAACTAATATAGAAATACCAAGCAGTGTGAAAAGAATAGGAGAATTTGCTTTTAATAATTGTAGCAGTTTAACAGGGATAGAAATACCAAGCAGTATAACAAAGATAGAAAATGGTCTTTTTAATGATTGTATCAGTTTAACGAATATAGAAATACCAAGAAGTGTAAAAAGTATAGAAACTCAGGTTTTTTCTGGCTGTAACAGTTTAACAGGGATAGAGATACCAAGAAGTGTAAAAAGTATAGAAACTTATGCTTTTGATGATTGTGAAAACGTAACTATATATTGTACTGATGATTCGTATGCTAAAGAATATGCTATAAAAAATGAAATTAAATATGAAATTATTGAAGATAAAATTAAAGCTTTGGAAAACCATTAATAATAAAAGACGGAGTTATTAAAGGGCTTAAAGTAGGAAATGCAGTTATTACAGTAACGACAGAAGACGGCGAATTTAGCGCCGAATATGTCGTTGATGTAAAAGCAGGTGAGATTATACCTGTTTTGGGTGTACCTGGAGATGTTGACGGAGACGGTATTTTAACGGCAAGAGATGCGTCGTTGATTCTTCAGAAAGTGCTTGATGATGAATTTGTATTGCCAATTGAAAAGCCTAATGTTTAATCAAGACAATCCATAAGGCGTTTTGCTGCTTCTGAGGCTTTGTTTTTGGATATACCTGAATAATTTACAATTAATGTTCTTTGCCGGCAATTTTCTTTTTTTACATAATATTTAGAAAGGCATGAAATTTTTATGCCTTTCTTTTTAGTTTTTTCTATAAGTTCTTTGTCAGTAAGTTTAGTTTTTACGTTTAATAAAAAATGCAGTCCGGAGTTTTCTTCTTCTATTTTTACTTTTTTATAATTTGAGCTTGCTTTTATTTCATTTATTATTTGGTTTCTTACACCTCTGTAAAATGTTCTCATTCTGTTTATATGTTTTTCAAAAAATCCAGAGGAAATAAATTCCGCAAGCGTATATTGTTCAATAGCTGATACAGTACAGGAATAAAAGCCTAATTCTGAATTGAATTTTTCCATAAGTCTATGAGGAAGTGCCATATAGCTTATTCTAAATGAAGGTGCAAGAGTTTTTGAAAATGTATTTATATAAATAACCTTCTCGTCTGTATCTATACTTTTTATAGTTGGTATAGGTTTTCCGCTGAAACGAAATTCACAGTCGTAGTCGTCTTCGATTATATATCGGCGGTTTGAAATCATTGCCCACTTAAGGAGTTCCTGTCTGCGTTTTACAGGGGTTACAATACCTGTTGGAAAATGATGTGACGGCGATATGTGTATAATATTAGCGTCGCTTTTTTTTAATGCTGAAAGTGAAAGACCATTTTTATCAAGTTCTATAAAACGGCACTTTACTAAGTTCGATTGATATATTTTGCTTATTTTGCTATAACCCGGGTCTTCAACGGCAAATATGTTTTCACGTCCTAAAAGCTGTATAAGCAGTCCATATAAATATTCAGTTCCGGCGCCTATAATTATATGTTCCGGCGATATATTCATTCCTCTAAAATGATAAAGATGTCTTGCTATTTCGTTTCTAAGTTCGCTTACTCCATTTATAGGAGAAGTATTTAAAAGCGATTCTCTTTTTTTTGAAAGTATGCTGCGTATTGTTTTTGACCATGATGTAAAAGGAAAGTTTTCATGGCTTATTGTATTTGTTTGAAAATCGGCAAAATAATTTATTGATAAATTTTCTTTTTTTTCTTCAGTAATTTTATTATTGGGACTAATTATATCAGTATTTACTTTATATATATCTGATACATAATAACCTTTTTTCTCTATGGAATATATATATCCTTCAACAAGAAGCTGAGCGTATGCATTTTCAACTGTTATTACGCTTATATTAAGATTTTTTGCAAGAGTTCTTTTTGATGGAAGCTTTTCATTTGATTTAAGGTTATTTGAAAGTATGTCATTTTTTATACAACGGTATAGATAGTCATACATAGGGAGAGAACCTTTTTGTGAAAAAGAATATGTGAGCATTTTAAAATTCCTTTCTGGTATTATTAAATTATTTATATGTGGTTATTTTAATAATGTCAGTTTATATTATAATCTTTCTTATATAATTTGTAAACAGGGAGGATATTATATTATGGATTACAAAAGATATGAACTTAACAGTGGACTTGCTCAAATGCTCAAAGGCGGCGTTATTATGGATGTTACTACACCAGAACAGGCTGAAATAGCTGAAAAAGCGGGGGCATGTGCTGTTATGGCACTTGAGCGTATACCGGCTGATATAAGAGCTGCCGGAGGAGTTTCAAGAATGAGTGACCCTAAAATGATTAAGGGTATTCAAAAAGCAGTTTCAATTCCAGTTATGGCAAAATGCAGAATAGGTCATTTTGCGGAAGCTCAGGTGCTTGAGGCTATTGAGATTGATTATATTGATGAAAGTGAAGTACTTTCACCGGCAGACGATGTTTATCATATTGACAAGACAAAATTTAAAGTTCCTTTTGTATGCGGAGCTAAAGATTTAGGCGAAGCACTTAGAAGAATAAATGAAGGGGCTGCTATGATTAGAACAAAAGGCGAACCCGGAACAGGAGACGTTGTTCAAGCTGTAAGGCATATGAGAAAAATGCAAAGTGAAATTTCAAGACTTGTATCAATGCGTGAAGACGAGCTTTTTAATGCTGCTAAGGAATTACAAGTACCTTATGAACTTGTTATGTATGTACATGAAAAAGGAAAGATTCCGGTAGTTAATTTTGCTGCCGGCGGCATAGCAACTCCGGCAGACGCTGCCCTTATGATGCAGCTTGGAGCTGAAGGTGTATTTGTAGGCTCCGGCATATTTAAGTCTGGCAATCCGGAAAAAAGAGCGAGAGCTATTGTTCAAGCCGTTACAAATTATAACGACCCGTCTGTTGTAGCTTCATTGTCTGAAGATTTAGGAGAGGCAATGGTTGGTATAAATGAACAGGAAATTGAACTTTTAATGGCAGAAAGGGGCAAATAAAAATGCTTATAGCTGTTATGGCACTTCAAGGAGCATTTATTGAGCATGAAAAAGTATTAAATAAACTTGGAGTTAAAGCCTTTGAAATAAGACAGAAAAAAGACCTTGAGAGAGATTTTGACGGTTTGATTTTGCCGGGAGGAGAAAGTACTGTACAAGGCAAGCTTTTAAGAGAACTTGAAATGTATGACGAAGTTAAAAAGATGATTGAAGATGGCATACCTGTTTTGGGAACATGTGCCGGATTAATACTTCTTGCCGAAAAGCTTTTTGAAGATAATACCTCTCACTTAGCAACATTGCCTGTTACAGTAAAAAGAAACGCTTATGGACGTCAAATTGGAAGTTTTTATACAGAGCAGAATTTTGGCAATATTGGTGTTGTTCCAATGACTTTTATAAGAGCGCCTTATATTGAAAGTGTAAGTAACGGTGTTGAGGTTTTAGCGAAAGTCAACGGAAATATTGTTGGTGTTAGATATAAAAATCAAATAGGTATTTCTTTTCATCCTGAACTTGATAACGATACAAAAATTCATAAAATGTTTGTTGATATGGTTAAAAATTTTAAATTAAGAAAGGCTGCTTAAATAATATAAAGCTTTATAAAATTAAAATACAAAAAAACGCTGGTTTAAGTATAAAAAACTTAAATCAGCGTTTTTTTATATTTTTTAAAATAATCTTAATAAGCATAATTGTATATAAAAATGCAAATAATTAAAATCAGACAAGAAATTTTAAAGAGGTGAATTTGATGAAAAGATATATTGCTGTAATAGCTGTGGTTCTGTTAATTTTAACACTTTTTACAGGCTGCGGAAACGGCAGCGGAAAGAGAATAGTACGTATTTCTCATGTACAGTCTGAAACTCATCCTATACATTTAGGTCTTCTTGCTTTGGAAAAGTATGTAGAGGAGCGAATAGGGGATAGATATGATGTGCAGATATTTCCAAATGAACTTTTAGGAGCTCAGGTAAAGACAGTTGAACTTTGCCAGACAGGGGCTATTGATTTTACAGTAGCAAGTATAGCTATTATGGAAAGTTTTGATAATATATATGAGATATTTAATCTTCCATATCTTTTTGATAATGAAGAGCATTATCATGCAGTAATGGAAGATGAGAGTATTACAAAGCCTATTTACACATCAACTGATGAATCAGGATTTGAGGCAGTAGCATGGTATGATGCCGGAACACGTAATTTTTATACTGTCAAAAAGGAAATAAAAACGCCTGAGGATTTAAAGGGTTTAAAAATAAGGGTACAGCAAAGTGCAACAAATGTGCGAATGATGGAATTATTTAATGCGGCAGCTACTCCAATGTCGTTTGGGGAGGTTTATACGGCATTGCAGCAAAATGTAATTGACGGTGCTGAAAATAATGAACTTGCCATTGTAAATAATAAGCATGGAGAAGTCGCTAAAAAATATTCTTATAATAAGCATCAAATGGTTCCGGATATATTAATAGGCAATATAAAATTTCTTGATTCATTAAATGATGGAGACAGGGAAGTATTTGAGCAAGCTTTTGATATTTCAAGTAAAGTTCAGCGTGAAAATTGGGTAAAGGCTGTTGATGAGGCTAAAAAAGAAGCTGAAAAAATGGGAGTTGTTTTTAGTTATCCTGATACGGAGCCGTTTAGAAAACAAGTTTTGCCTCTTCATAAAGAAGTTCTTGAAAAAAATGAGAAACTTAAAAAGATATATGACGCCATAGAAAAAAAGAGAGAGGAGTTGAAATCTTCTAATGGACAAAGCTAAAAAAAATGTAGATTTTGTTTTAGAAAAAGTATGTATACTATTGTTTGCTTTTATGACGGTTGTAGGAACTTATCAAATAGTTACAAGATATATTTTTAATGCTCCAAGTACGAAATCAGAGGAACTTTTAACTTATTCTTTTACATGGCTGTCACTTCTTGCGGCAGCGTATGTATTTGGAAAAATGGACCATATGAAAATGGTATTTCTTGTAAATAAATTTCCCGATAAAGTACAAAAAATGTTTGCCATAGCTGGAGAGGTTATTACAATAATTTTTTCTGTATGTGTACTTTTATACGGAGGCATAAGCATTACAAAGCTTACAATGACTCAGCAGTCGGCGTCTCTTAAAGTTCCTATGGGATATATATACAGCGTAATACCTGTAACAGGAGCAATAACGGTTTTTTATAATATTACAAATATATACAATTTAATAAAACAAATAAAAAAGGGGTGATTAAAAATGAGTATTGCTTTTACAGCTGGATTAATAATTCTTGTAACACTTTTAATATTACTTCTTTCCGGCGTTCCGATATCAATTTCTTTGGCAGTTTCTTCAACGCTTGCTATTGTCACATCACTTTCTTTTGACATAACGCTTTTAACAGGAGCACAAAGAATTTTTTCGGGTATTTCAACATTTTCTTTGCTTGCTATTCCATTTTTTATACTTGCGGGCAGAATTATGAATAATGGAGGAATAGCCATTAAACTTGTTAATTTCGCTAAACTTATAACAGGCAGAGTTTCAGGCTCTTTAGCTCATACAAATGCTGTTGGAAATATGCTTTTTGGAGCTATTTCAGGTTCGTCCGTAGCCGCTTGCGCTGCCATAGGAGGTGTTATGGCTCCTCTTGAGGAAAAAGAGGGATATGATAAAAATTTTTCGGCGGCTGTTAATATAAGTACTGCTCCTACTGGTTTATTGATACCTCCAAGCAACTCTCTTATTATTTATTCTCTTGTAAGCGGAGGAACATCTGTGGCGGCTTTATTTATGGCAGGATATATACCCGGTATTTTATGGGGTCTGTGTTGTATGGTTGTAGCGTTTTTTATAGCAAGAGCAAAAGGTTATAAAAGCAGTAAAAGTGTTTCTTTTAAAGAAGGAGTAAAAGTATTTATTGAGGCTCTTCCAAGCCTTTTGCTTATAGTTATTGTTATAGGCGGTATTTTAGCTGGTATTTTTACAGCGACTGAAGGTTCTGTTGTGGCTGTTGTTTATAGTCTTATATTATCTGTTTGTTTTTACAGGACAATAAAAATTTCGGATATTCCTAAAATACTGCTTGAAAGTGCTGAAATGACTGGTATTATAGTTTTTCTTATAGGAGTTTCTTCAATAATGTCATGGGTTATGGCTTTTACAGGTGTTCCGGCGGCTATTGCAGATGTGCTTTTAAAAGTTTCTGATAATAAGCTTGTTATTCTTCTTATAATGAATATTGTTCTTCTTATTGTTGGTACTTTTATGGATTTAACTCCGGCTATTTTAATATTTACTCCTATATTTTTGCCTATATGCCAAAGTTTTGGAATGGACCCTGTACATTTTGGTATAATGCTTGTATTTAATCTTTGTATAGGAAATATTACTCCGCCCGTAGGAAACACATTATTTATAGGAGTAAAAACGGCAAAAACAAGAATAGAAGATGTTATAAGACCACTTTTGCCGTTTTACCTTGTTATAATTATAGTATTGCTTTTAGTTACGTATATTCCTCAGCTTTCATCATGGCTTCCTAAAGCTATGGGATTAATATAAACTATATACAGTAAAAAAATAAAAATGAAAAGGTTTGATATTTAAAAATCATTTTATAGATATTTCTTTTATTATTTCTGATTCAAATGTCTTTATTGTAAATTTATTATTTTCATATATCATATAACTGTTTTTATGTCCTCCCTTTGGTATTGATACAGAGCCGGGATTTAAGTATATATAATTATCTATTTTTTCAGCAGCCGGTATATGTGTATGTCCATGTATAAGAAGGTCGCCGTCATGTATTGGCGGCGGCGTTTTATGATTATGAATATGTCCATGAGTTATAAATGCCATTTTGCCGTCTAAATAAATAATCATATATTCAGCCATAACGGGAAATTCAAGTACCATTTGGTCGACTTCAGCTTCACAGTTTCCTCTTACGCATAAAAGTTCGTTCTTAAAATTATTTAAAAGTTTTATTACCTCTTTTGGATTATATTCAAAAGGAAGGTCATTTCGAGGTCCATGATAAAGCAAATCCCCAAGTAAAATAAGTTTTTCAGCGTTTTCTTTTTTATAAGTATCAAGTGTTAAACGGCAAAAATGAGCAGAACCATGTATATCTGATGCAAACATTAATTTCATTTTATTTCACTCCCATTCAAAAATTTAAAAATTATTTTAGCTTAAATGGCTGAAAAAATCAAGTATTTTTATATTTAGTCCAATATTTAAACGTATAGGTGTTTTTTTTGTACGTATATTTTCAAAATAGCTATATATGGAAACAAAAAATAGTAGACTTTTCTTTTTTTTGGAGTTATAATAACTTATATATGTAAATTCGATTAATTCAATAATGCAGGGGGAATCGGAATTTATACATTGTGTTTGAAAAAAAAGGGGGATTTTTGATGAAAAATTTGAAAGTATCTTTAAAGTTGATTATTTCTTTTGGAATTGTACTTCTTCTTTCTGTATTGATTTCAATTTCCGGAATAGTCGGTATGATGTTTATTTCTAATGGAATTAATAATTTTTACGGTTATGTAAATAATATTACTTCGTCTATGACAATTCTTAATAGAATTAATGAATCAGCCAAAAATATGCTTTATGCTTGTATGACAGAAGATTATGAAGAAACTAAAAGAAGACTTGAAATGACAGAGGAATGTTTTGATGTAATTGACGAGTATTTTATTCTTTTTGAAAAGAGCTATAATGGAGATGCAACTAAAGTTACAAGCATAAGAGATAATATAAACGACATAAAAAGCACATTTGACAAATTTAAAACTCTTTGTCTTGAAAATAAGGATGCAGAGGCGTTTGACCTTTATACTGCTGAAATTGTTGATGTTTTAATTGATGCAAGCGATAATATGAGAGAGATAAGAGATGTTTCTAATGTCGAGGCTGAGGATGTATATAGTAATGAAAAAAGTTTAAGTTACACTTTGATTTTAGTAATGATTATTGTAAGTATAATAAGTATAATTATTGGTATTACTTTTGCCACTTA
The DNA here is from genome assembly GCA_947086655.1 of uncultured Eubacteriaceae bacterium. Classification (GTDB taxonomy): domain Bacteria; phylum Bacillota; class Clostridia; order Lachnospirales; family CAG-274; genus CAMTZM01. Next base: position 40,954 of record CAMTZM010000004.1, on the reverse strand, counting down.
TATTACAAAAATTATTGTAAGACCTATTAGAGAGGTTAATGATGCAGCGTTAAAAATGTCAAATGGTGATTTTGAAATTGATATAGAATATGAGGCAGAAGATGAATTGGGCGAATTAGCAAGTTCTATGCTTTTTATGATAGATAAAATCAAAACTCTTGCAGGAGATTCATGCCATATGCTTCAAGAATTAGCAAACGGAGATTTTACAGTTGAAAGCAGAGCAGCAAGAGAATATGTAGGAGTATTTGTAAGCATTAAAGAAGCTACTGAAAAACTTAGAGACGATTTTGATTCAACTTTAGGACAAATAAGCAAATCTGCTGATAAAGTTTCTTCGGGAGCACAGCAAGTGTCAGCCGGAGCACAGTCTCTTTCACAAGGGGCAACTGAGCAGGCAGCGTCCATAGAAGAACTTGCGGCTACTATAAATGAAATATCGTCAAAAATAAAAAGCAATACAGAATATACTAAAAATGCAAGTGAAAAAATCACTTATTTTGGAAATGAAATATCAACAAGCAATAAACATATGCAAGATATGACAGAAGCTATGGATAAAATAAGCACTTCTTCTTCTGAAATAGGAAATATAATAAAAACTATTGAAGATATTGCTTTTCAAACTAATATACTTTCTTTGAATGCTGCTGTTGAGGCGGCAAGAGCCGGCGACGCTGGAAAAGGTTTTGCTGTTGTTGCAGAAGAAGTAAGAAATCTTGCAGGACGTTCGGCTGAAGCAGCAAGAAATACTACTGAATTAATTGAAACGGCGTTAAATGCTGTAAGCGGAGGTAAGAAGATTGCTGATATAACTGCTAAATCTCTTGTAAAAGTAGTAGAAGAAGCAGAAGAAGTAATTTCAATAGTTGAGAAAATTTCAATAGCTACAAATGAGCAGTCTGAGTCTATTTCTCAGGTTACAGTAGGAGTAGACCAAATTTCAAGCGTTGTTCAAACAAACAGCGCAGCGGCTCAGGAAAGTGCTGCTATAAGTCAAGAACTTGCAGACCAATCACATTTTCTTAAAAGACTTGTTGAAAGATTTAAACTTAGCGAGAAAAATTCTTTAAATATGTCAGGAAGCAGTCTTCCGGTTTATAATAATGACAATTACAATAATAGCTATGATAATTATGACAACTATGACAATAATAACGCAACAATTTCATTAGATGAAGGAAAATATTTTTAATTTTTGAAATGCGAAAAGGGTATAGTTTGTTTATACCCTTTTTGTATTTTTATTTTATAAAAATACAAAAAGTTAAAAAAATAGTTTTTTATTTAATTATTTAAAATGTAAATGTAATGTAATAATTTTTAAATAAATACTTTGTATAATTAAAAAAAAGGCTTGTTTTTCTTTAATTATACGGAGGATTTTAAATATGAGAAAATTTATGCGTCTTTTGTTTCTTTTGTTTTTAATATTAATTTTTATTATGCCGAATGTATATTCTCAGTTAAATGAATATGGTGTTTTTAAAAGCGGTAATTTAGAGATTATTAGTTATAGTTTAAATTGGGACAGTAAAAAACTTGAAACTCTATATTATGAACTTATTAATAATTTTCATAGTAAAGAGTTTTCGTCACTTTCTCGTATTTATTTGTTTCCGGATTCTCCTAAAGGCGTAAACGGCTGTTATTATGACGATGTTTTTATAGGAAATGATGGAAAATACAAATATGGTGATAATGCCTATATTGAGCTGTATAATGCTGATAAATACAATACAGTTGAGAAAATAGCTCCATATTTATCACATGAATATGGGCATCATTATACTATATGCAATATAACTGATTATGAAAATAAATATTATTCACAATGGAAAGAAAGTGAATATTATAAAATAAGGGGACTTGATAAGTTCCCGATATGTTACGACCAAAGTGCAGAAAATTATAATTATCGCTGGGATATAACGGAAATAGCAGCTTATGATTATACTCAGCTCTTAGGTTCATCTTTAGCAAGGAATTCTTATGATTATAAAGATATTAAAGAACAGCTTAATTTAGAAATTGAGAACACATATAATCCAGATAATTATTATAATCTTTTGCCGCAGATTAATATGCAGTTAGATTATGCCTCATCAGTAAATGGACTTTATAAATATATGCTTAAAATAGGAGGTTTTACCTATATGACTGCTCCAGAAAATAAATTGGCAGAAATAAAAGGTGTGACGTCTTCTTATATAAGTGAAATAAAAAGCAATATATATAAAATAGAATGGGACGAAGTGCCAAACGGAAAGTATGAATATACTTTATATATGTTTCCTAAGGGAGATTACAGAAGTCCGTTTCCTATTAAAACTGTAAATACAGGAGAAACTATGGAGGCATATGTTGGAAGCGGTTATATTAAAGATAGAAATGGAGTTAGAAAAAAAATTCAAAGTTTTGAAGGAGAATATGAAATTTATATTAATGTAAAAGACAGTAAAAATTTTGTTTACAAATCACATCCATATTATTATAATTTTAGTATAGGAGAAAAAAAGTCAGAGGAGGAAAAGGCAAATACCTCTTTACAGAATAATAAAGTAAATGATATCAGTCCCAAAAAAAAAGGAACAGTTGAACAAACAATTGATTATGTGTTAAAATATATAGGATAGATATAGGGGGTATGAATTATGGATTTTAAAAATTGTAAAAGATGCGGTAAGATACATTATGGCAGAGGACCTATATGTAAAGCGTGTGAGGAAAAGGATGAAGAAGTTTTTCAGATTGTAAGAACTTTTTTAAAAGAAAATCCTAATTGTCCAATGACTGTTGTTTCTAAAGAAACAGGTGTTTCGGTTAAAGTAATAGAGAGATTTTTAAGAGATGGAAGACTTGAAATTACAGAAGGCATAGCAGATTATTTAAGATGTCTTAAATGCGGAAAGCCTATAAAGGTAGGAAAATATTGTAAAGAATGTAGCAATGAGGTAAATAAAGAAATGAAATCAATTTACAATAATGTTACTAAAAAGAGTGATAGTGACGATGCTAAAAAGTCAGGCGCAAAAATGCACTTAAAAAGAATAAGTGAAAAATAAATTATATATGAAAACGGTGAGTTAATGATTTTGGGTACCGGTGTTGATATAATAAGCATAAAAAGAATTAAAGCCGCATGTTTAAAAAAAAGTTTTTTTAATAAAATTTATACAGACAGGGAAAAAGAACTTTTTAACGGAAAAAATTATAATACACTTGCGGCTAATTTTGCAGCAAAAGAAGCTGTTTCTAAAGCGTTTGGTACAGGCTTTTACGGTTTTATGCCAAAGGATATAGAAATATTAAGAGATGAAATTGGAAAACCTTATGCTGTATTTCATGGCGGCGCTTTGGATAAGGCTATGGAATATGATAATTTTTTTATGCACATAAGCTTGTCGCATGAAAATGAGTTTGCAGTTGCCTTTGCTGTTTTGGAAGGAAGATTAAAATGAGAGCGGTAACGTCTTTTGAGATGAAAAATATTGAAAGGATAGCGATAGATGATATTGGTATCCCTTCTTTGGTTTTAATGGAAAATGCGGCAGAAAACGCAGTTTGTGAAATAGAAAAGCATATAATGAATTTAAGTGAAAAACCATATGTTGTTATATTTTCCGGAAAGGGAAATAATGGAGGAGACGGACTGGTTATATATAGAAAGCTTTTAAACAAAAAAATTGATTGTGATTTGTTTTTTTTAGGAGAAGAAGAAAAGGCATCTAATGAATGTAAAAAACAAATTGATATTTTAAATAAACTTAATTTAAAAATAAACTATATTAAAGATAAAAATGATTTAATTATATGTACAAAAAAGGTTAAAAAAAGCAATATTACAGTTGATGCGTTAATAGGTACGGGCTTGAAAAGTGAACTTAATGATTTTATGGCAAGTATAACAAATATTATAAATGAAAATTCTAAATATGTAATTGCAATTGACTGTCCGACCGGCTTAAACTCTGATAACGGCAAGGCTATGAAAAATACTGTAAAGGCTAATAAAACAGTTACTTTTCATATGCCTAAAAGAGGGCTTTTTTTAAACGATGCACCGGAATATGCTGGTTGTGTATCTGTTAAAGATATATCTATACCTTATTCTATTAAAGGTGAAAATACTTCTGATTGTTTTTTATTTGATTCAGATTTATTTGAAAAATTTAAACCAAAAAGGAAACAAAATTCTCATAAAAATACGTTTGGTAAGGTTGTAATTATTGCCGGTTCAAAAAATATGCCAGGTGCACTTGCAATATCATCATTATCAGCATATAAAACAGGCTGCGGGCTTGTTGAGGCGTGTACTGTACCAAAAGCCTGTGAAGTATTAAATAATATTGTTCCGGAGGCTGTTACAAGCAGAGTTAAGGAAAAAGACGGAATGATATGTATAGACAGTATTGAAGAAATTAAAAAAAGTGTTAAAAATGCCGACAGTGTAGTTATAGGACCGGGAATAGGAAGAAGTATTGATGTTACAAATGCTGTAAGAAAAATAATAAGCATTGTAAAGTGTCCTTTGATTATTGACGCAGATGGGCTTAATGCTGTATCGGAAGATTTGGATATGCTTAAAACTATAAATACAAAATGTGTAATAACTCCTCATATTGGAGAAATGAGCCGCCTTACAGGTATAGATAAAGATGATATTAAAAACAATATGATTGATATAGCGTTTGAGTTTTCCAAAAAATATAATTTAATTACTCATTTAAAATCCGCAAGAAGTGTTACTGTGTCACCTGAAGGAAATATATTTATAAATACTACTGGAAACAGCGCAGCAGCAAAGGGCGGTTCTGGAGACTGTTTAACAGGCATAATAGCGGCGCTTGCAGCTCAGAAAACGGATGTGTTTTATTCGGCTGCAATGGGGGCGTATATTTTTGGCAAGGCAGTTCAAAAAGCGTCTGAAGAATTGGGGCAGTATAGCGTTACAGCAGCAAATATAGCTAATAGCATAAGTTTTGTAATGAAAGATAAGCGTTAAATTGGAGGGTATAAAGCGTTATGTCGGAAAGTATAAAAAAAGTAATATTTCCTGCGTTTACAATTATAGGAATAGTTATAGTTATTATAAGTATTTATACTTTTTTTGTAATGAATTTTGACGTAGGGGTAATAGTACAGTTTGGAATAGGTGTTATGTTTATATTAATAGGAAAGACATGGAATAAGATGCCAAAAACAGGCATTTTTAAACTGTTTAAAATATTATCTTTAATTGGCTTTGCTTTTATTTTTATTATGCTTTTGTTTATTTTTATTAACGGTGCTGTAAATACGGTTGATTTTAATGAGGAAGCTGTTATTGTACTTGGATGCGGAATAAAAGGAGAGGAAGTTACAGGAACTTTAAAACGCCGTTTGGATAAGTGTATTGAGTATGCTAATATAAATAATAACGCAATTATAGTTGTAAGCGGAGGACAAGGACCGCAGGAAGATATAACAGAAGCTTTAGCTATGGAAAGATATTTAATAGATAACGGTATAAGTTCTGAAAGAATAATAAAAGAAGATATGGCAACAAGCACATACGAAAATTTTGTATTTTCAAAAAATATATTAGATAATAAATTTAAAGACGAGTATAAAATTGTATATATTACAAATAGGTTTCATATATATAGAGCCGGAAAACTTGCAGAGATAGCAGGACTAAACGCTGAAGGATACGGAGCAGAAGACGATATGCGTGCAATGTCAGTATCGTATTTGAGAGAAATTCTTGCTGTTATTAAGCTTTGGGTTTTTAAAAGGTAGGTGTAATTAAATTGTGAAAAGTTATAAAAATTTTTCATGCGTTTATGACTTGTTTATGTCGTCAGTTCCTTATGATGAATGGGTTGATTATATAGAAAAAATTTGGAGCAAAAACGGGAAAAAAGTTAAAATGGTTTTAGAACTTGCATGCGGTACAGGAAATGTTTCAATTCGTCTTGCAAAAAAGGGTTATGAAGTGATTGCACTTGACAAAAGTGAAGATATGCTTGCAGAGGCTAAAAATAAGGCAACTGATATGGGTTTAGATATTTTATTTCTTAATCAGGATATGTGTGATTTTGAGTTATATGGCAGCGTAGACAGTATAATATGTCTTTGCGACAGTATTAATTATATAACTGACGAAAATGAGCTTTTAAATGTTTTTAAGCTTTGTAACAATTACCTTAATCCAGGAGGACTTTTTATATTTGATGTAAATACAATTTATAAGTATGAAAAAATACTTTCTGACAACAGCTTTAGCGAATCTACTGAAACGGCGGCATATACATGGGAGAATTATTATGATTCTGAAAAAAATATAAATGAATATTATGTAAATTTTTTTATAGAGGATAATAAATCAGGACTTTATGAAAGATTTGAAGAATATCATTATCAAAAGGCGTATACTGAAAATGTTATATCATCACTTATTGAAAAAGCAGGAATGAAAGTAACAGGTATTTTTAATGAAATGGAGTTTTGCGCTCCATTTAAAGAAAGTCAAAGGGTTTTTTTTGTTGCTGAAGAAATAAAAAAACTGAAAGGAAAGTAAAAAGATGGATTATATTATTCGTGCAACGACGGCAGACGGAGGAGTACGTGCGTTTGCGGCAAATATGGGACAATGTGTGCAAACTGCTTTTGAGATACATAATACTTCTCCGGTTATGACTGCCGCACTTGGAAGATGTTTGACAGCGTCGGCTATGATGGGATGTATGCTTAAATCTGATGACGATATTATAACTTTAAGTATAAAAGGAGATGGACCGGGAAAAGGAATTGTAGTTACAAGCGATTCTAAGGCACGTGTAAGGGGTTATTGTTTTGAAAATAATGTAGATATACCTTTAAAGAAAAATGGAAAACTTGACGTTTCAGGTGCTATTGGAAATGGTACTTTGACTGTTTTAAGAGATATGGGGCTTAAAGAGCCTTATGTTGGGCAAGTTCCTCTTGTTTCAGGGGAAATAGCGGAGGATATTACATATTATTACGCTGTTTCGGAGCAAATTCCATCAGCCGTATCATTAGGTACTCTTATTGACAGAGATTACTCGGTTAAACAAGCTGGAGGATTTATTATTCAGATTATGCCTGATGCTGATGAGAATATGATTGATGCAATAGAAAATAAAATAAAAACTATTCCGGCAATTACTAAAATGCTTGAGGATAAAATGACTTTAGAGGATATTTTAAATTATGTTTTAGGTGATTTCAAAGTTAACATTTTAGATAAAATAACTCCTAAGTATTATTGCAGCTGCTCAAGAGAAAAGGTATATAAGGCACTTTTAAGCGTTGGACGTGAAGAACTTGAGGATATGCTTAAAAAGGATAAGAAAGCGGTGGTTCATTGTCATTTTTGTAATAAAGATTATGAATTTGATGAACAATGTCTTATTGATATGCTTTCTTAATTTTTTATAACTGTTGTATATGATTTTATTTTTATTATGAGGTAAATTATGGCAAATAATATTAAAAAGAAAAATGATAAATCGACCGTTATTGTTATATCTTTAATTGCTGTTATACTTTTTATCGCTGTTATTACTTTGCTGTTTTGGGCAGGAAATAAAAAAGAAGGCGATACAATTGTTAAAATGGGCGAAGTTGAATTTTCAATGGCTGATTCTGACGGAGAATTTCATGATATAAAATTGTCATATTCGCTATCAGGTAATGCGAGATATATAAGGCGTATTGAGAAAGAAAAAGCAAAACAACTTGTAACTGATGTTATAAAAAAATCTGATTTTGAGAAACTTCAGGGAAATGGCGGAATGGATTATGCTAAAGAACTTGTTTTAAACGAATTTATAAAACAAATGAATTCTATGGGCTATAATGATTCTGTTGATAATATATTTATAGATAAGTTTACAATTGACGTAGACGGAGTAAAAGAAGCAGAAGGCAAAAATAAGTCGGAAGATGTTGGAAATATGTTTAAATTTGGTAAATAATTTTGAGGTAGCTATATATGAAATACAAAATATTGAAACTGTTAAAAGATAAAAATGATTTTATTTCAGGCGAGGAAATAGGAGATAGATTTAACATTTCAAGAAGCGCCGTATGGAAGTATGTTGAAAAACTTAGAGAAGAAGGCTATAATATTGAATCTGTAACAAAAAAAGGATATTTATTAATTGATTCTTATAATGGCTTTAATGAATATGAAATTAAAAATTGTTTAAAGACTGAATTTATAGGAAAAAATATTTTATTTTTTGATAAGATTGATTCAACAAATGATGAAGCTAAAAGACAAGCGTTAAATGAAGCTGAAGAAGGAACTGTAATTACATGCAGAAATCAGACAAATGGAAAGGGAAGAATGGGACGGCAATGGGAGTCGGAAACAGGAAGCGGATTATGGTTTTCTGTTATTTTAAAACCAGCTATATCTGTTAAAAATGCTGTTCAAATAACACTTTTAGGCGGAATTGCTGCTTTAAGGGCAATAAGAAAAATTACAGGAGCACAAGCTTTTATAAAATGGCCTAACGATATTGTAATAAATGGGAAAAAAGCAGTAGGTATTTTAACGGAAATGAGTGCGGAAATTGAAAGTGTTAAATTTGTTGTTTTAGGTATAGGAATAAATGTAAATAATGATGTTTTTGAAGGTGAATTAGCGGAAAAAGCAACTTCTCTAAAAATAGAAACAAAAAAAATTTACAGCAGAAATTTAATTTTATGTGAGGTTCTTAATGAGTTTGAAAAACTTTATGTTAAATATATTTCTAAAAAAAGTTTTAAGTATTTTGTTAATGAATATGAAAAACTATGTATTAATTTAGGCCGCAATGTAAAGGTTATGTGTAAAGATTACAATATTGAAGGAACAGCCGTTGGAATTGATGAAAATGGAGAACTTATAATACAAGATTATAATGGCGCTGTAACGTCGATTTATTCCGGAGAAGTTTCCGTAAGAAATTCTGACGGAAAATATATCTGAAATATTTAAACAGTTAAAAAAATTATTAAAAATAAAGTGAAAATAGTTAAGTTTTATATTTATTAATGTTTTTTTGCGCTTGTTTTGGTTTTTAGATATTGCAGAATATTTTTTAGAGGTGAGATATGGAAAAAATTGTATTATGCGCCGCATCGTTTTATGAGAAAAAGTGTTTTTTTAATAATAAAATAGGTAATTTGCCAAAGGCGGTAGAAGATGAGATAAAGGCTGTTTCTTCAGTTGCCGCCGAAAAAATACGAGGTATTGTAATAATTGGATTTTATGAGGATTTTTCTGTTTTTATTGAGACTTCAAAAATGGAAAATGATTTTGATTATGATGAAATAGGTGCAAGGCTGGTTGTTGAGAGTTTGAAACGTGAAAAAGAAGAACTTTTAAATAGCCTTTCGCTTTGGTTTAGGTTAATACGCAAAGTTTAAATAATGCAAAAAGAATATTTAACATAAACGGTGGTGTGAAATATTGAAAATAGGCAATATTGAGACAGATAATAATGTTTTTCTTGCCCCAATGGCTGGAGTGACTGATAAAGCGTTTAGAATTATAGCAAAGGAGTGCAGCTGCGGATTTTTGTATACTGAAATGGTAAGCGCTAAAGGAATGTTTTATGAAAGTGAAAATACAAAAAAGTTACTTGATATTGATAAAAGAGAGGGCAAATGTGCCGTTCAGCTTTTTGGAAACGAGCCGAATACACTTTCTGAAATAGCGTTAAAACTTGAAGATTACAAAAATGATATTATTGATATAAATATGGGATGTCCGGCACCTAAAATAGTAAAAAACGGAGACGGTGGCGCACTTATGAAAAATCCAAAGCTTGCCGGAGAAATTATAAAAGCGGTATCTGAGAAAATAAAAAAGCCAGTTACTGTAAAAATAAGAAAGGGATTTTATGAAGATGAAAATAATGCTGTAATAATGGCTCAAGAGGCTGAAAAAAATGGGGCAGCAGCTATTGCTGTCCATGGACGTACAGTAATGCAGTATTACAAAAATAACGCCGATTGGAATGTTATAAAAGAAGTTAAAAAAAATGTAGGTATTCCTGTTATTGGAAACGGAGATATTATAAGCCCTGAGACAGCAGCTGAAATGATTGAGTTTACAGGCTGCGATGCAGTTATGATTGGGAGAGCAGCACAGGGAAATCCATGGATTTTTGAAAGAACGGTTAATTATCTTAGAACAGGAAAATTAATAGAAGAACCAACAATTGAAGAAAAAATAGAAATGGCTTTACGCCATCTTGAGCTTATTGTTGAATTTAAGGGAGAATATATAGGTGTAAGAGAAATGCGCCGGCATATGGGCTTTTATATTAAATCAATGAAAAACAGCGCAAAAATGAGAGTGCTTTTAAATAAAGCAGAAAGCAAGGAAGAAATGCGCCGGATTCTTTTAGATACGTTAATTAATAAGTATGTATATTGACATTTAAAAATCATTGGGCTATAATTTTAAAAATATATGGTATAAACACACTTTGCAGTTTTTATAAAATATTAAAAAGTAATTTAATAAGGAGTTGTATTTTTTTTATGGCTGAAGAAAACAAGAAAATAGTTTTAACATATGAGGGACTTAAAAAACTTGAAGATGAACTTCAAGACCTTAAAGTTGTAAGACGTAAAGATGTAGCGGCTAAAATTAAAGAGGCAAGAGGGCAAGGCGATTTATCTGAAAACGCTGAATATGATGCCGCTAAGGAGGAACAAGCTGAAATTGAAGCAAGAATTATTACGCTTGAAAAGATGCTTAGAAATGCTGAGGTTATTGATGAAGAAGAAATAAATACCGGTATTGTAAGTATTGGAAATAAAATAAAACTGTATGATGAGGATTTTGAGGAAGAAGTTGTTTATACGATAGTTGGTTCAGCGGAGGCCGACCCTGAATTAGGAAAAATATCAAATGAATCTCCTTTAGGCATTTCTCTTTTGGGAAGGAAAGTCGGAGATGTAGCAGAAGTTGAGGCTCCAGACGGGGTTTTAAAGTTTAAGATACTTGAAATACAATAAATAGGAGTGACTAAAATGTCTGAAAATACGCATGAAAATGAGAAACAGTTAAACGAACTTTTAAAGGTAAGAAGAGATAAACTTTTTGATTTACAGTCTAAAAATAAAAATCCTTTTGAAATAGTTAAATATGAAGTTACAAACCATAGTGCTGAAATAAAAGAAAAATTTGAAGAAATGGAAGGAAAAGAAGTATCTGTGGCTGGTCGCCTTATGTCAAAAAGGGTTATGGGAAAAGCATCTTTTTGCGATATACAAGACAGAGACGGAAAGATACAAAGCTATGTATCTAAAAATGATGTAGGCGAGGAACCTTATGCTGAATTTAAAAAATTTGATATAGGCGATATTGTTGGAATAAAAGGTGTTGTTTTTAAAACTCAAAAAGAAGAAATATCTATTAAAGCTCATGAAATAACTCTTTTATCAAAAAGTTTACAAGTTTTGCCGGAAAAGTTTCATGGTTTAAACAATCAAGACCTTAAATATCGTCAAAGATATGTAGACCTTATTGTTAGCCCGGAAGTTAAAGAGGTTTTTATAAAGCGTTCGGCTATTATAAAAAGTATAAGAGATTTTCTTGATAAAAAGGATTTTCTTGAGGTTGAGACTCCTATGCTTCAGACTATTGCCGGAGGAGCGGCAGCACGTCCTTTTATTACTCATCATAATGCCCTTGATATAGATATGTATATGAGAATAGCGTTGGAATTGCCGCTTAAAAGACTTATTGTAGGCGGACTTGAAAGGGTTTATGAAATAGGCCGTGTATTTAGAAATGAAGGTATGAGTATAAAGCATAATCCAGAATTTACACTTTTGGAACTTTATCAGTCATTTACGGATTATTATGGAATGATGGATATTACAGAAGGTTTAATTAGAAATGCAGCTAATGATGTATTAGGAACTACTTTGGTTAATTATCAAGGCATTAATATAGATTTAGGAAAGCCTTTTGAAAGAATAACAATGGTTGATGCTGTTAAAAAGTACTCCGGTGTTGATTTTGATGATATAAACAGCATTGAAGATGCAAGAAACATAGCAAAAGAGCATGGAGTTGAATTTGAAGAACGTCACCAAAAAGGCGATATACTTAATTTATTTTTTGAAAAGTTTGTTGAGGATAAACTTATACAACCTACTTTCCTTATGGACCACCCTGTTGAGATTTCTCCTCTTACAAAAAGAAAACCAGATAAACCGGATTATACAGAAAGATTTGAACTTTTTATTGTAGGACGTGAATTTGCAAACGCTTATTCTGAACTTAATGACCCTATTGACCAAAGAAAAAGATTTGAACATCAGGAGGAGTTGAGACGTCAGGGAGATGATGAAGCAAATATGATAGATGAAGATTTTATGCTTGCTCTTGAATATGGAATGCCTCCAACAGGAGGTATGGGAATGGGAATTGACAGACTTGTAATGTTTTTAACAGATGCTGCTTCAATAAGAGATGTAATATTTTTTCCGACGATGAAGCCTTTGTAAAAAAGATATGTCAAAAAATAAAGGAAATACTGATCAATCAGTGTTTCCTTTATTTTTTGATTCTTTTTTTCTTTTGGCTATAATACCTCCAAGACGTCCACTTTCTCTTGCTGTAAGTGATTTCCAGCCATTTTGTTCTATTTTATCAAGCAGCCCTAATTCTTGAGCTATTTCAAGTTTTAAAAGAAAATCGCTTACAGGTGGTTTGTTTTTATTTTTATTCATTATTTATCAACTCCTTATTTTTTATTTTTTCTTTGTATTATTGAAATTATGTATTTAAAAATTAAATTTAATATGTTATTATAATTATATATAATAGTCAGCGTTTTAAAATGTTTAATATCTTTTTATTTGACTTGAAAGGGGTGCTTTTTATGAAAAAGGTTATAATTAATATTGATAAGGAATATGGCTGTGGAGGAAGGAATATAGCTAAATCACTTGCAAAAAAGTATAATATTGCTTTTTGGGATAAAGATATTACAGAACGTGCGTCAAGAAAAAGCGGTATAAAACTTGATATATTCCAAAAAGTTGAACAACAGCAGACAAATAGCTTTTTATATTCTTTGACAATGGGTGCATATAGCTATGGAGATACTGTTACGCCGGCTGGTACAGTTTCAATGAGTGAAAGAATCTACCTTGTTACATCAGAAACAATTAAAGAAATAGCGGATGAAGGTTCAGCCGTAATTATAGGAAGATGCGCTAATTATATTTTAAGAGGGCGTCCTGAGTGTGTAAATGTTTTTGTTTATTGTAACTTTGACGACCGTGTTGAACATATTATGAAAAGAGAAAATGTGTCGGAAAGTAAAGCACGTTCACTTATAGCTAAAAGTGATAAAAAAAGAAATTCGTATTTGGAATATTATATTCAGCAAGAGGAAAATGCAATTAATAAATATAATGATTTAATTATAAATACAAGTTCAGTAGGTGTTGATGGAGCTGTTAAACTTATTGAGCAGCTTGTTTCAGTAAAACAAAGCAGACTTTTTGATATTGAGTAAAAAATATAAATGTATTTATAGTTTGGGTTTTAAAGCGGTTGACATAATATTAAAAAGATGTTATATTATTTTCAATTAATGGCAGAGGTGCGTTTTTTATTAGTATTTTGGTGGATGTTCCGAAGAACAGAAGAAACCTTTAGAAAGGAAAAAACGCCGAAGGCGTTACAGACTTCGGGGGTAATTGTCTGGCTGCATAGGCTAATAGCCGTGTGACTGTCATCTTTTATAGATGGAGAGCTGCCTGTTATATTTATTGTTTTAAGTATGGCGGGCTGACTTTTATTAAAGTCAGCTTTTTTTATTAATATTTTTTTAAAGGGGATAAGAAAAAATGAAAAAAGTTAATTTGGCTGTTGTAGGGGCTACTGGTATGGTTGGAAGAACTTTCTTAAAAGTTCTTGAAGAAAAGAAACTTCCTATTGATAATTTTTATTTATTTGCATCTGAACGTTCTGCTGGAAAGAAAATGATGTTTGACGGCAAGGAATATACTGTTGAACAATTAAAAGAAGATTCTTTTGATAGAGGTATTGATATTGCTCTTTTTTCGGCAGGAGGAGATACAAGTAAAAAGTTTGCTCCGATAGCTGCGAAAAAAGGCTGTATTGTTATTGATAACAGTTCAGCATGGAGAATGGACAAAGAAGTTCCTTTAGTTGTGCCGGAAGTTAATCCTGAAGATATAAGCTGGAATAAAGGAATAATAGCTAATCCAAACTGTTCTACAATACAGGCTATGGTTGCTTTAAAACCATTAAATGATAAGTACAAAATAAAGAGAGTTGTTTACTCAACTTATCAGGCAGTCTCAGGAGCCGGTCTTGGAGGCTGGAATGACCTTGAAAATGGATTAAAGGGAGAAGAACCTAAAAAATTTCCTCACCCAATAGCAAACAATTGTTTGCCGCATATAGATGTGTTTGAGGAAAACGGATATACAAAAGAAGAAATAAAAATGATAAATGAAACAAGGAAAATATTGCATGAGCCTGATATGAAAATTACGGCAACTGCTGTAAGAGTGCCTGTTTTTAACTCTCATAGCGAATCTATAAATGTAGAGTTTGAAAAGGACTTTGATATGGAAGAACTTATACAAACTCTTAAAGATGCTCCAGGTGTTATTATACAAAATAACAGTGTTAATAACGAGTATCCTCTTGCTGTAAATGCTACTGGACATGACGAGGTTTTTATAGGAAGAATAAGACGTGATGAAAGTGTTAAAAGCGGGGTTAATTTGTGGGTTGTAGCAGATAATATAAGAAAAGGTGCAGCGTCAAACGCAGTTCAAATTGCAGATGTTATTATAAAAGGAAAAAACAATTAATTAAAAATAATATAATTATATAAAACAGTTTTTTTATAACAAGGAAAAATTCATTGATATAGCAGATTTTATTTTAACCGTTTGACAATGTTTTTATATAAAATATAGAAAGTTGAAAAATATAAAATAAGGAGGATTTAAAATGAGTTTATTTACCGGTTCAGGCGTGGCTATTGTTACACCTTTTAATTCAGATGGAAGTATAAATTATGAAGCTTTTGAAAAAATGATTAATTTTCAAATTGAAAATGGAACAGATGCTATTATAGTGTGTGGCACCACAGGAGAAGCGTCAACTTTAAATGATGATGAGCATATAGAGGCTGTAAAATTTGTTGTTGATACTGTTAAAAAAAGGATTCCGGTTATAGCTGGAGCCGGCAGCAATTATACAAGTCATGGTGTTGAGCTTTGCAAAAGGGCTGAAAAGGCTGGAGCAGACGGACTTTTAATTGTAACTCCATATTATAATAAAACAACTCAAAAAGGTTTAGTGACTTATTACAAACGTATGGCTGGAAGTACAAATCTTCCTGTAATTATGTACAGTGTAAAGACACGTACGTCTTTAAATATTTCTCCGTCTGTTGTTAAAGAACTTTCTGATATAGAAAATATTGTCGGAATAAAAGAAGCAAGCAGCGATGTAAGTCAGGTTGCTGAAATAGCAAGTATATGCGGAGATAAAATTGATATTTATTCAGGCTGCGACGATTTAATTGTTCCTATACTTTCATTGGGAGGAAAGGGCGTTATTTCTGTTCTTGCTAATGTAGCTCCTAAAAATACGCATGATATGGTTATGAAATATTTAGAAGGTGATATAAAAGAGGCAAGACGTTTACAGCTTGATGCAATGGAACTTGTTTCTGCTTTATTCTGTGAGGTGAATCCTATTCCTGTTAAAAAAGCGCTTAATTTTATGGGTATGAATGCCGGCGGTTACAGAGAACCTTTAGTTGATATGGAAGAGGCAAACGCTCAGAAACTTAAAAAGGCTATGCAAAATTACGGGTTAATTTAGTGAAATTGCTTTAAATCATATTGGAGGTACAAATGATAAAAATAATTATGAATGGCTATAACGGTCATATGGGACATACAATATGCAATATTGTTTCAAAAGATAATGAATGTGATATTGTTGCCGGTATTGATATAACAACAAGTAACGCTACATTTCCTACATTTATTAATATTAATGATTGTGATATGCCGGCTGACGTTATTATAGATTTTTCAACGGCAAAAGCTGTCGACGACGTTATTAAATATGCAGTTGAAAAGAAAATACCGGCTGTTATTTGTACAACAGGTATTTCAGAGGATACTTTAAATAAAATTAATGAGGCGTCAAAAGTTATACCTGTATTTAAAAGCGCAAATATGTCTTTAGGTATAAATCTTATTCAAAATTTAATAAAAAAAGCAGTTTCTATTTTAGATGAAAATGGATTTGATATTGAAATAGTTGAAAAACATCACAATAAGAAAATAGACGCCCCAAGCGGCACGGCGCTTTTGCTTGCTGATGCCGCAAATGCTGCTATGAATGATAAATTTGAATATGTTTATGACAGGTCTGAAAAAAGAGAGAAAAGAAGTAAATCGGAAATAGGCATACACTCTGTAAGAGGAGGAACAATTGTAGGAGAACATTCGGTTGTTTTTGCCGGACAAGATGAGGTGATTGAATTTAATCATACAGCTTTGTCAAAGGATGTATTTGCCGTAGGTGCTGTTAAGGCAGCTAAATTTATTGCAGGAAAACCGGCCGGAATGTATGATATGCAAGATATAATGGAATCTATGTAAAATAAGCTGAATATATTTTAAAAAAACATATTGTTATTATGTATTTAATTATATTGAGAGGGTGAATTTTATGTTAAATGGTATTACAGGAAATAATTATAGTATAGGTTATGGAAATAATTATAAATCAGTTTATAAAAATGGTATAAACGGCTCTGACGGAACAAATAAAATGAATGGAGTCGGTAAAAAAGAGTGTCAGACTTGTAAAAACAGAGAGTATGTAGACGGCTCAAATGAATCAAATGTTTCTTTTAAAACTCCGGGGCATATAGACCCTCAGGTTTCGGCATCAGTTGTTGCGGCTCATGAAAGACAGCATGTTGATAATGCTGTACATGAGGGAAATAAAGAAGGAAATAAGCTTTTAAGCGCAAGCGTATCTTTAGAAACATCTACTTGTCCGGAATGTGGAAGAGTTTATGTATCAGGCGGAAAAACGAGAACTTTAATGGAAAAGTCAAATGAAAATACAAAATTAAATCCATATAACAGAGGAGAAGAATTAGTTAAAAGATTTTTAATGCAGGGAATGAATGTTGATTTGTCAGCGTAAAATAATAATTAAAATTGATTTATTAGGTTTTGGAATATTTTGTATTGAAATAATATTTATAAAATGATATTATATTATTTAGAGTGATGCTGATTATATTAATCAATAATTCCTTAGGGGTTTTAATGTTTTTTATTAAGGAAAAACTGATTTAGGAAGTATGTTAAAACTTATTTTATTGCAAATTTGTTTTGAATGCTTCGTAATCTAAATTCAAAATGAATATTTTAAAAAATTATTTTTGAATCTAAATTAGTCGGTGTTTCACTAAATTAAATACTAAAGCAGGGGGTTTTTTCATGTCAGTTACATTAAAGTTAAACGGTATTGAGAAGTTTGTTAAATGCGATGAATTAAAGAAGCTTGCACCTTTTGTTGAGTTAAGCAATAATATGCTGCACAATAAAACAGGAGCTGGCAACGATTTTACAGGTTGGGTTGATTTACCTTTTAATTATGATAAAGACGAATTTGAGAGAATTAAAAAAGCTGGAGAAAAAATAAGAAATAACAGTAAAGTTCTTATTGTTATCGGTATAGGTGGCTCATATCTCGGAGGAAGGGCTGCTTTGGAATTTATTAAATCACCTAATTATAATTTAAAGGCAAAAGATACTCCAGAAATATATTTTGCCGGAAATAACATAAGTTCTGATTACTTACAAGATATAATTGACATATTGGGAGACAGGGATTTTTCAATTAACGTAATTTCAAAAAGCGGTACTACAACTGAGCCGGCTATTGCATTTAGAATATTTAAAAAATTAATTGAAAATAAGTACGGAAAAGAAGGAGCGAAAGAAAGAATTTTCGCTACAACAGATAAAAGCAGAGGTGCTCTTAAATCACTTTGCGATAAAGAAGGATATGAAACATTTGTAATACCTGATGATATAGGCGGAAGATTTACAGTTCTTACTCCTGTTGGACTTCTTTTAATGGCGGCTGCCGGAATAGATATTGATATGGTTATGAAAGGTGCTGCTGATGCCGCTCAAAGATATAAGAGTGGAAATATTGAAGAAAATGATTGTCTTAAATATGCTGCTGTAAGAAATTGTTTGTATAAAAAAGGCAAAGTTGTTGAAATACTTGCAAACTACGAACCGGGGCTTACTATGTTTGGAGAATGGTACAAGCAGCTTTTTGCAGAAAGTGAAGGAAAAGACCAAAAGGGTGTATTTCCTGTAAGCGCTAATTTTTCAACAGACCTTCATTCAATAGGACAATATATACAAGATGGAACAAGAAATTTATTTGAAACTATGTTATGGGTTAAAAATTCAAAAAATGATATTGTAATTGAGGAAGATGCTGAAAATATTGACGGTTTGAATTTTGCTGCCGGAAAAACAATACAATATGTAAACAGCAAAGCATACGGCGGTACATTTCTTGCACATGTAGACGGCGGCGTTCCTACGCTTATGATTGAAATTGATAAAGCTGATGAGTATAACTTTGGTGAGATTGTTTATTTCTTTGAAAAGACATTAGGAATAAGCGGATATCTTAACAGCGTTAATCCTTTTGACCAGCCCGGTGTTGAGGATTATAAAAAGAATATGTTTGCTTTGCTTGGAAAACCGGGATATGAGGAACAAAAAGCAGAACTTGAGAGCAGACTTTTAAATTAAAATATATGTATTAAATAAAAGGAACGTCTTAATGTTTTTTTAAGATGTTCCTTTTTATTATTTTTATAAATTAGTGAGGAAATGTATTATGTATGTAAAAACTATAACTGATAATAAAAAACAATATATAGATTTGCTTTTATTAGCGGACGAACAAGAGAATATGATTGATAAATATTTAGAAAGAGGAATTTTATTTGCTTTTTTTGAAGATGATATTAAAGGGATTTGTGTTGTGACAGATGAAGGAAATAAAATAATTGAAATTAAAAATATTGCTGTTGTAAGTAAGTATCAAAGGAATGGATACGGAAAATTTATTATTAATTGGCTGACTCAGAAATTTAAGTATAAATATGATATTATGAGAGTTGGTACAGGAGAAAGTAATTTAACTATACCATTTTATGAGAGCTGTGGTTTTGAAAGATATGATGTAATAAAAAATTTTTTTATTGATTATTATGATAAGCCTATTTTTGAAGACGGTAAACAGCTTAAAGATATGGTTTATTTAAGGAAGTTTTTATAATGAGGGAAATAGCAAAAAAATATATATTGTAAAATAAAACGCAGTGTGCTAAAATTAAGATTAACGGTCGGAATAGGAGGAGTTTTTTTGAGTTATAGAGTTGGAATAGGTTATGATGTACATAAGCTGACAGAAGGCAGAAAGCTTATTATTGGCGGTGTTGATATACCATTTGAAAAAGGTCTTTACGGACACTCTGATGCCGACGTACTTATACATGCTATAATGGATAGTCTGCTTGGAGCGTTGAAATTAGGTGATATAGGTAAGCTTTTTCCAGACAGTGATGAAAGATTTAAAGATATATCAAGTTGTATTTTATTAAATGAGGTAGGTAAAATTATAAATAAAAATAACTATGAAATAGTTAATATAGATAGTATTATTGTTGCACAAGCGCCTAAAATGTCTCCTTTTATAGATGAAATGGAAGAAAATATATCTTCTTGTCTTAATATAAATAAGGATTCTGTAAGCGTAAAGGCAACTACGGAGGAATGGCTTGGTTTTACCGGAAATGGAGACGGAATTGCATCAAAAGCAGTATGTATGGTAAAAAAATGCTGAATTAAACACATATAGGCTTTAATTATAATATGCTGTATTATGATTATTTTATATTTAATTCATACTAAATAAATAAGTTTTAGTATCAATGTTGTTTTGAAAGGATGTCTTATATGGGTATCAGAAGTCAGATAGCTGCTGTTAAAAAGAAAGACGCAGCTGTAAAAAGTACGGCGGAGGTATTTTTATACCCAAGCTTTTGGGCGGTGTTTTTTCATAGAATAGCGCATTTTTTGTATAATAAAAAATTTTATTTTATAGCAAGATTTATATCACAGTTTTCACGGCTTTTAACAGGAATAGAAATACACCCCGGGGCAAAAATAGGAGAAGGTTTATTTATTGACCATGGTATGGGAGTTGTTATAGGAGAAACATGTGAAATAGGAAATAATGTATTAATATATCAAGGTGTTACATTAGGAGGAACAGGAAAAGAAACAGGAAAAAGACACCCAACAATAGGCAATAATGTTATGATAGGCGCTGGTACGAAGATTTTAGGACCGTTTAAAGTTGGAGACAATGTAAAAATAGGTTCAGGTTCGGTTGTGCTTAACGAAGTTCCTTCAAACTGTACTGCTGTGGGTGTGCCGGCAAGGATTGTAAAAAGATGTAAAAGTGATGATAATCCTTCTGATTGTGTAGACCAAATAAAATTACCAGACCCTGTTGAAATGGAAATATGTTCTTTAAGGTGCAAAATTGAAAAACTTGAGAAAAAACTTGAGGAAATGAGTAAAAATAAAAGCGGAGATGATAAAAATGAGGCTTTATAATACTTTAACAAGAAAAAAAGAGGAATTTGTTCCTATTGAAGATAAAAAAGTTAAAATGTATGTATGCGGACCTACGGTGTATGATTATATACATATTGGAAACGCAAGACCTTATGTTATTTTTGATACAATAAGACGATATATGGAATATAAAGGTTATGAAGTTAATTATGTACAGAATTTTACTGATGTTGATGATAAAATTATAAAAAGGGCTAATGATGAAAATATTTCAAGCAAGGAAGTAGCAGACAAATATATTGCAGAAGCACTAAAAGATGCCGATGGACTTAATGTTGAGAGGGCAACAAAAAACCCTCGTGTAACAGAAGAAATGGATTATATTGTAGATATGATTAAAACCCTTGTTGAAAAAGGATACGCTTATGAAGTTAATAAAACTGTATATTATGATACGAAAGCGTTTGAAAACTATGGCAAGTTGTCAGGAAAAAATATAGATGAACTTGAGGCAGGGGCAAGAGTTTGTGTTGATAATGATAAAAAAAGCCCTATGGATTTTGTGCTTTGGAAACCAAATAAGCCAGGAGAGCCGAAATGGGCTTCTCCATGGGGAGATGGACGCCCGGGCTGGCATATTGAGTGTTCGGTTATGGCAAAAAGGTATTTAGGTGATACAATAGATATACATGCCGGAGGAGAGGACTTAATTTTTCCTCATCATGAAAATGAAATTGCACAAAGTGAGGCGGCAAATGGAAAGCCATTTGCTAAGTATTGGCTTCATAATGGTTTTATAAATGTAGATAATGAAAAGATGTCTAAGTCAAAAGGGAATTTCTTTACTTTAAGAAAAATAGCTGATGAATTTCCATACGATGTAATAAGGTTTTTTATATTAAATGGACATTACAGAAGTCCGATAAATTTTAGCAGGGAGCTTGTAATTGCTGCCGGAAACGGGCTTGAAAGAATTAAAAAATGTATAAGTAATTTATCTTTTTTAGGTTTAAACTCAAAAACGGAAAATATATCCGATAAAGAAATGGAACTTTTAAATAATTGCAGCAGATTTAAAACACAATTTGAAGAAAGTATGGATGACGATTTTAATACGGCTGATGCTGTGGCTGCTATTTTCGATTTTGTAAAATTTGCTAATATAAACGCAGATGATAATTCAAGCAGGGAATTTGCTTTGGGTATTAAAAATAAAATATTGGAGCTTTGTGATATTTTAGGAATTAGAGCGGAAACAGACGAAAAAATAGATTCTGAAGATATAGAAAGAATGATTGAACAAAGACAGATAGCCAGAAAGGAAAAAAATTGGGCAGAGGCAGATAGAATAAGGGACGAGCTTAAAACAAAAGGCATTATTCTTGAGGATACTCCTTCAGGAGTTAGATGGAGTAAAAAAGGGTGATTAAATTAAATGAAACAATTTTTTGATGAAATAACTGAAAAGTATGAATTTAAAATTCCGGCAGAGCAGTTTTCACCGCTTATACTTGCATATATAGGTGATGCGGTATTTGAACTTCTTACAAGAAGTATAGTATGTTCTGATGGAAATGCGCCTGTTAATAAACTTAATGCAAGAAGCAGACAAATTGTAAATGCGTCAAGCCAATCTGAAATGTTTGAAAAGGTTAAAGATTGTCTTTCATCTCAAGAATTTGCCGTTATGAAAAGAGGAAGAAATGCAAAAAGCTTTACATCGGCTAAAAATGCTGCTATTAATGATTACAGGCGTGCGACAGGGCTTGAGGCGCTTTTTGGTTATTTGTTTATAAAAGGAAGTTATGGAAGAATAATGGAAATATTTAATATTTGTATTGGATAAGGAGATTGAATCTTGAAAAAAGTTAGAGGTATAAAGCCGGTTAAAAGAAAAAGCTCTCATGTAGATTTTAAGGGTGATATAAATAAATATAAAAGAAACTATAAAGATGAAATTGATGAAGAAAAGGCAAAATTGCAGTTAGAGGGAAGAAATTCAGTTCTTGAGGCTTTAAACAGCGGGAAAACTATTGACAAAATTATAGTAAAGCAAGGAGAAATTGAAGGTACTTTAAAAGTTATTGTAGCTAAGGCACATGAAAAAGGAATTGTAGTATCAAAAGTGGATAAAGCTAAAATGGATGAAATTTCCGTTACTGGAAATAATCAAGGAGTTATAGCTTTTTGTCCGGCACATGAATATTCAAGTGTTGAGGAAATATTGCAAAAGGCTTATGATAAAAATGAAGACCCTTTTATAATTGTTCTTGATGAGATAACAGACCCGCATAATTTAGGTGCTATTATAAGAACTGCTGATGCTTGTGGGGCACATGGTGTTATTATACCTAAAAGAAGGTCTGTTTCTTTGACGGCTGTTGTTGCAAAAGCGTCAGCCGGAGCAATTGAGTATGTTTCAGTGGCGAGAGTTACAAATATAGCTAATACAATAGATATGCTTAAAAAAAGTGGAGTATGGACTGCTGCCGCTGATATGGACGGAGAAGAATATTTTGACGCACCTTTAAAAGGGGCTATTGCTGTTGTAATAGGAAACGAGGGAAAAGGAGTAAGCCGTCTTGTAAAAGAAAAATGTGATTTTTCATTAAGTATACCTATGCTTGGTAAAATTTCTTCACTTAATGCCTCTGTTGCCGCCGGTTTAATTATGTATGAAATTGTAAGACAAAGAAAAGTTTAAAGCGGTGGTATTATGAAGGCTGAATATTTGCTTGTTGATGGCTATAATATAATTTTTACATGGAGTAAGCTAAAAAAACTTGCCGATGTTTCTCTTGAACAGGCAAGGGACAAGCTTATTGATATATTAGATGAATATCAAGGAATTAAAAAAATGTGTGTTATAATTGTTTTTGATGCACATCTTGTAAAGGGAAATGTTGGAAGTATTTATAAATATAGCGATGATGTATATGTTGTTTATACAAAAGAAGCTGAAACGGCTGATAATTACATTGAAAGAACTACCGAAACAATGAAAGAAAATTACGATATTACAGTTGCTACATCAGACGGTCTTGAGCAGATTATTATTATGAGTAAAGGTGCAAGACGAATTTCAGCTAACGATTTGCTTGACGATGTTAAGCGTTCAAAAAAGTATATAAGAGAGCAAATACAGTCTTATAAGCCAATTAAAAACAATATGCTTATTAAAAATCTTGATAAGGAAACTGCAGAATGGATGGAAAAAATGAGACGTCAGTAAAGGCGGGATGAATATGTATAATCACGAATTTAATGATTATGAGGAAACAGACGATAAATATTATAATTTAAGCGATGAGCAGATAATTGGACTTATACGAAAAGGTGATGAGTCCGCTAAGGAATATATTATAAATAAATATAAGGAATTTGTTAAAATAAAGGCAAGGCCTTATTTTATAATAGGCGCTGACAAAGAGGATATTATACAAGAAGGTATGATAGGGCTTTTTAAAGCAATAAGAGATTTTAACGGTTTAAAACTTGCCGGTTTTCGTTCTTTTGCCGAACTTTGTGTGAAAAGACAGATTATAACTGCTATTAAAGCTTCTACAAGACAAAAACATATTCCTCTTAATTCTTATTTGTCATTAAATAAATCTGTTTATGACGAAAATGAAGAATATACATATATTGAACTTCTTACAGACAGTATATCTAATCCGGAAGAACTTTTTATTGGATTGGAAGATAAAAATTACATAGAAAAACAGATAGTTGAGGAATTAAGCAGTCTTGAGTTAAAGGTTTTATCTTATTATCTTAAAGGCAGAAGTTATTTTGAAATAGCAGCTTTAGTTGATAAAGATGAAAAATCTATTGATAACGCTTTGCAAAGAGTTAAAAAAAAGGTGACAAGAATACTTAATCAAAAGGACTTGACTTGTAATAACAAATATAGTAAAATTAAAAAGCTTGATTAATAAAAATGTAGTTTAATTAGTGTTTGTTTAAGTATTTTTAGCAGGATATGCTGCCTTGGCTCAGCAGGTAGAGCGTCGCCTTGGTAAGGCGGAGGTCGGCGGTTCAAGTCCGCTAGGCAGCTTTGCTGTAATACTTTTTACTCCCTTTTTGGGAGTATTTTTTTTAGTAAATTATTGAAATAAAATCTAATATGAATTATAATTAAGTAATATTAAAAACAGTTTAACCGACGAAGGAAGTCCACAGATATTTAAGTTGGGTACTTTCGTAGTCTTGACTTTATACATAAAAATTTGAAAGTGACTATTTATGGCAAATTTTATAGTATAATTAAAAAAATGAAAGAGGGAAAGAAGATTGGATAAATATTCTGTTAATAATTTTTCAAAAGAGAATTACTTATCCGTTGAAAAGAAATTTGATTGTGATTTTGTATTTTTTATATTCAATTTTCTTTATTCATCAGATGATATAGAAAGTGCTGTTAATATATCTTTAAGTAAAATAGGAATGAAATATGAACATTCTGTATTAGCCATTATAACGGCAGATAAAAAAAGCAAGGTTTTTAAGGTAAACAATTTATGGAAGTATGACAAAGGTATATATAGTAATGATGATATACTTAAATTTCCTTTATATTTTAGATTTGAAGAAAATTTATTTCAAGATTATAAAAATTTGTTTTTTTTGAATAATGAAAATATAGATAATACTCCAAATTTTATATCAGAAGAAGCTATAAATAAAGGTGTAAAATCATTTATAATAAGTTGTTTTTATGAAGATGAGGAAAAGTCTGAGTTTATTTTTTATGGAAATAAAGAAAACAAAGATTTGAGTGATTTTCATAGACAGACATTAATTGAAGTATCTAAAATTATGTCTGTTTTCATTAGGCTTAATAAAGATAATAAACAAATTAATATGTTTTCATTAAGAGACCCTATAACCGGTTTATATAATTATGATGAGTTTGTTTCAAAGCTTTCTGAAAGTATAAAAAGAATTGATGATAAATTGACAGCAGCAGTTTGTTACTTTGATATTGATAATTTTTCATATGTGAATGAAACTTTTGGGTATAAAAGCGGTGATAATGTACTTTTAGATTTTTCTAAAGAAATAAAGGAAAATGACAATTGTTTTGGATGCAGGGTTTATTCTGATTTTTTTGTAATGTTTTTTGTATCAAAATCGAAAGATGATATAATAAATAAAATTTCTGAAAAAAACAATAATTTTATAAATAATCAAAAGCTTGTTTATCCGGCAAGTGATATACGTGTTTCAACAGGAATATATTTTGTGGAAAATAAAGATTATGACGCAGCCACAGCTATTGATAATGCAAATTTAGCAAGAAAGAGTATAAAAGATAAAAAAGGCGAGTTATATGGTATATATAATGAAAGTATGAGAATAGAGCGTAATTTTGAACAAAGTATTTTAGGAGAGTTACATGAGGCTATTGACAAAAACCATTTAAAGCTTTATCTTCAGCCTAAATTTGACCTTAAAACCCGTAAAATAGTAGGGGCTGAAGCGCTTGTCAGGTGGAAAGATCAAGATGGTAAAATGAAATATCCAGACCAGTTCATACCAGTACTTGAGAAGACTGGTTATATTATAGAACTTGATTTTTTTATGTATGAAAAGACACTTCAATTTATGCGAAAGTGGATTGATGATGGTAAAACTCCTATACCTGTTTCCGTTAATTTTTCAAGGGTACATATTAATATTGAAAATTTTGTTGAACGTGTAAATTCTTTAGCTGAAAAATATAATGTTGATAAAGGTTTAATTGAACTTGAAATTACTGAAAGTTCACTTTTAAATAATTCAGCTAAAATGAAAGAATGTATTTTAAATCTTAGAAACAAAGGATTTAAAATTGATATAGATGATTTTGGAACGTGATATTCTAATTTTAAAATGCTTTTAGATATACCGGCTGATGTTGTTAAAATAGATAAAAGTTTTTTAGACAGTGGTTTTAACAGTGAAAAGAAAAAAGAATATATTAAACAAATGGGGGTTTTAATATATTCAACTGATAATGAAATTATTTTTGAAGGTGTTGAAACTGAAGAACAGGCAAATTTTTTACTTGACTGCGGATTCAGATTTGCGCAGGGTTATTTGTTTGAAAAACCGATATATGTTGATGATTTTGAAAGTAAATATATTTATTAATAATTATTATTTATTCAAAGAAATAATAAAAAAGCTTAAAAATAACATTGTTAGTTTTAAGCTTTTTTATTATAAGTTTATTTTTTAAAGAATAATATCAAATGGCCAGTCAATAATTCCTCCAAAGTCATAGATATTTTTATACCCAAGTTCAGAAAGTAATGAGGCGGCTTGCATGCTCCTTTTTCCGCTTCGGCAGTAAACAAGTATTATAGTGTTTTTATCTTTAATTATATTTTCAACTTTTGAGGAAATAGTATCAAGCGGGATTACAATTGAATTATCAATATATCCTTCTTCCCGTTCATCTTCATCTCGTACATCTATAATGGAAACATTTTTTTCTGTATCCATTATTTTTTTAGCTTCTACGGCATTTATTTTATTGTAATTTCTTTTGTACGACAATTTTTATACGCCTCCGATATTTTTTTTAAAAATAGTTATTTATTACATCCCAAACTGAGTCTCTTTCGTGTCCTCTTTTCCATGCGGCTATGCCTTTTACTCCATATTTTTGAGCAACTTTCATTTTTTCCTCTATTGATTTTTCATCTTCAAGCCATATTTTTCTAACTACATTGTCGGTTGTATATTCTCCGTAATATTGACCGCATTCTTCATTCCACACAATTTGAGCGTTATTTTCGGCAAGTATATCAAATGCTTCTTGCATTTTCATTGAAACGCTTGATACTTTAGTTTGACCGTTTGATGTTTCTTCAGCCCAGCGGCGGGTATAAAACGGAACGCCCATTATTAGTTTGTCATTTTCAACTAATTCGCATGCATTTTTCATAGCTGTATCAACCCAGCCAATTGATGCAACTGAACCACTCTCAGGAGATGTTGACCAATGTTCGTCATAGGCCATTATAATAACGTAGTCTACAATTTTGCCTACATCAGCCATTTTATAGTGTGCTGTATATTTTGTAGGAATATACATATCAACGCTTACAACAAGATTATTTTCTTTTAGTGCTGGAGTTATTTCTTTTATAAATTGCAGATAATACTCACCATCTTCAACTGCTACACTTTCAAAGTCAATATTTATTCCGTCAAGATTATATTTTTGTGCAAGAGATAAAATTGTATTTATTACTTTTGTTCTTTTTTCAGGACTTGATAAAACGTTGTGTGTACGGCTTTTATTAAAGTCATTAGAAAATAGCGCCCAAACTTCGTAACCTTGTGCATGAGCCCAATTAACATAATCTATACTTGCTATATCTGATATATTTCCGTTATCATCGGAAAGAGAAAACCATGTAGGGGAAATTACATCAAGACCATTTATAACTTTTCTTTTTTCAGCGGTATTGCTTGCGTCTTTATTTGTAACTTGATCCCATAAAATAGTTATTTTTTCGGATTTTTTCTCTTCTTTTTCTGTATTAAGCTTATCCTCATATTCAGGTGTATTTATACTTACTTCACGGCTTGAGTTGTTCCAGCCTACGAAAAGCCCAAGTCCTTCAGCGATTGCTCTAATAGGTATCATTGTGCTGTCGTTTATAATCTTTGCCGGAACGTCCATTATAAATGATTTTCCATCAACAAAGCCTTCTTTTTCATCAATAGAAACAACAGCTTTTTTACCTTCGTATTCAACAGATGCCTCTCTTTTAGAAGAATCCCATGAAACTTCCGCCCCTAATGTTTCAAAAACACTTCTTAAAGGCACTAAAGTACGTCCGTCAAGTATAACAGGGATCATATTTCCAAATTGCTCAATATACTGACCGTCAATTTTTATTTTTATTTCTTCTGCTTCATAATTATGTACTTTTCCATCGTATACTAAAATAGCACTAACATTTTGTCCGTGTACGACGCAGGAGAGCATTATTATAAAAGTAAATACCGCTGCAAAAAAATTACTGATTTTCATTTTATTTATCCTTTCTTATTTAATACTAAACATTGTTTAGTATAAATTTTGTATTTTGTGGAAACACAATTTAATTTTAAAAGCAATAAGTGTTTAATGTTCCACATTAAGATTATATTGCTTAGTATTAAATAAGTCAAATTACAATTTTGTAACGATTTTAAATAACAATCATGTTTTTAACAAAGTCTGTAAGTTTCTGAAGGTCGTAATTATTTTCATAAATTGTTCTTACTATTGCTGAGCCTACAATACAGCCGTCTGCAACGGAATTGAACTTTTCAACATCGCTTCTTTTTGAAATTCCAAAGCCAACACATACGGGAACTTTGGAAATATTTTTCACATGAGATATGAAATCATTTGTTCTCTCATGAAAGCTTGTTCTTTCTCCTGTTACTCCGAGAGAAGATACACAATATATAAAACCTCTTGCTTTTTCGACAATCATTGGAATACGGTCTTTTGAAGTAATAGCTACAAAAGGTATTAAGCATAAATCGGTTTTTGATATAAATTCTTCTATTTCATCGTATTCTTCATAAGGAAGGTCGGGTATAATAACTCCGTCAATTCCTGAGTCAGAACAAAGATTGAAAAATTTATCCCTTCCATATCCAAATATTGTACTGTAATAAACCATTGCTGCTAAAGGTATAGAACTTTTTTTTCTTATTTTTTTTACTGTCTCGAAAAATTCTTCAATACAAAAACCGCCTTTTAAAGACCTTATAGACGAAGCTTGTATAACAGGACCGTCGGCAAGAGGGTCTGAAAATGGGATGCCTAATTCTATAATATCTGCTCCAGCAGACTCAAGAGTATAAATAATATTTTCTGTTTGAGAAAGGTTTGAGTCACCGGCACATATATAAGGTATAAATGCTTTTTTTCCTTTATTTTTTAATTCATTAAATTTTTCTTCAATTCTATTCATTTTTTAATACCTCCTAAATTTCATAACCTAAGTATTTAGCCACCGATGAAACGTCTTTATCTCCACGGCCTGACAAATTAACGATAATGATTTTATTATTATCCATTTTTGGGGCTCTTTTAACGGCTTCAGCTATTGCATGAGAACTTTCTATTGCCGGCATAATGCCTTCTATTCTTGATAAAAGTTTAAAAGCTTCTATTGCCTCATCATCAGTTGCGCTTGTATATGATACCCTTCCTATTTCATTTAAGTAAGCGTGTTCAGGACCTACTCCAGGATAATCAAGTCCGGCAGATATTGAGTAAGCTGGTTTTATAAGCCCTTGTTCATCTTGAAGTATTTGAGTTTTCATTCCATGAAGTATACCTGTTCTTCCATTTGCAAATGCAGCAGCGTGCTCTCCTGTTTTTATACCCTTTCCGGCAGCCTCAACTCCTATAAGTTCAACTTCTTTATCCTCAATAAATGGATAAAAAATTCCCATTGAGTTGCTTCCGCCGCCTACACATGCGTAAATTTGGTCAGGAAGTCTTCCCTCTTTTTCAATTATTTGTTTTTTTGTTTCATCTCCTATTATTCTTTGGAAATCTCTTACCATAGTAGGATAAGGATGAGGGCCTACAACTGAACCTATAATATAAAATGTATCCATAGCTCTTGCTGCCCATGTTCTTATAGCTTCGTTTGTAGCATCTTTAAGTGTGCCTGTGCCGCTTGAAACAGGTATAACTTTTGCGCCTAAAAGTTCCATTCTAAAAACATTTAGTTTTTGTCTTTCCATATCTTCTACGCCCATAAATACTTCACAGTCCATATTAAAAAGTGCTGCTGCTGTTGCTGTGGCAACTCCATGCTGTCCGGCTCCTGTTTCTGCTATTACGTTTGATTTTCCCATATGTTTAGCTAAAAGAGCTTGGGCAATAGCATTGTTTATTTTATGAGCGCCTGTATAGTTTAAGTCTTCTCTTTTAAAATATATTTTTGCACCGTTTAAATGCTGTGTAAGTTTTTTAGCAAAATACAGTTTTGATGGTCTTCCTACATATTCATTCATATAAAACATGTATTCATTTTTAAATTCTTCGCTTGAACAATATGATGTAAATTCTTCTTCAAGCTTTTTTAATACGTTCATAAGTGTTTCAGGAACAAATTGTCCCCCATAAATTCCAAAATCTTTATTTATACTCATTACCTTATCCTCCTCATAAGACTTTTTACTTTTTTATAATCTTTTTTTCCGTCTGTCTCAACAGATGAACTTAAATCTATAACATTAGGTTTTACAACATTATATGCTTCTGTTATGTTGTTTTCGTTTATGCCTCCGGCAAGAACGACAAAAAATTTTTGGCTTAATCCTTTTACAAATTCCCAATTAAATGCTGTTCCGCTTCCTCCCCTTAAATTTTTATTAAATGTATCAAGAACAAACCCGTCAGCGTTTTTATATTTGTCAATTAAATAAACAGATTCTTTATCTCTTATAGGTATACTTTTCCAAACAGGCTTTTTTATTATTTTACACATTTCGTCAGTTTCGTCTGAATGAAGCTGTATTATATCAATTCCGGTTTTATCTGAAATGCTTATTATATTTTTTATATCCATGTCGGCAAAAACGCCTACGGATTTTATATCATTTCTTAATAGCTGTTTCATTTTTACAGCTTCTTCAACTGTAATTTTTCTTTTGCTTTTGGCAAAAACAAACCCTACATAATCAACATCGAATTTATTTATCATTAAAACGTCATCAACGCTTTTTAAGCCGCATATTTTTATTTTAATCTTGTCTTTCATAAGCGTTTTTAAACTCCTTTGCTTTTAGTTCAATGTTTTCTGATTTCATAAAGCTTTCACCAACTAAAATGCCGTTTACTTTACAGCTTTTTATAGTTTTTATATCATCTTTTGTATGTATAGCGCTTTCGCTTATAATTAAAACTTCTTTAGGCACTTTTTGACTTAAATATAAAGTTGTATTTATATCTTCAGAAAAGTCATTAAGATTTCTGTTGTTTATTCCTATAATGTCAGCTCCTGCCTCAATTGCTGTATTAAGTTCATATTCGTTATGAATCTCAACAAGTGCGTCCATTTGCAGACCTTTTATTAATTTTATATAATCTTTTAATATATATTTTTCTTTTAGTATAGAAACAATAAGAAGTACAGCGCTTGCCCCTATACAGCGTGCTTCAATAATTTGCATAGGGCTTATAAAAAAATCTTTCATTAAAAGAGGGAGATTTATTTTTTTGTGAACCATATTTAAGTAATCTCTATGTCCCATAAAAAAATCATTTTCAGTTAAAACAGAAACAGCGTCTACACATTTTTCGTAACAAACAGCTATTTTTTCAGGGTTAAAATCTTTTTTTATAATACCTCTTGATGGAGATGCCTTTTTTATTTCTCCTATTATTGAAAGTCCGTCTTTTTTTACAGCGTCGTAAAAGCTTGGAATAGGAGTTGATTTTATTTTTTCATAAAATTTATCGATATTAAAATTAAATCCGTTTTCTTCAAGTCTCTTTTTTTTCTTTTCTACAATATCGTCAAGAATCATTATAAAATCCCCTTTACAAAATTTTCAATTAATTTTATTCCAACTGGTGTGTATATGGATTCGGGATGAAATTGAAATCCCAATATATCATATTCTTTATGTTTTATAGCCATAATTTCTGTTTCTGTTTCCGTTTCGGCAGTTATTTTTAAACATTCTGGAAGTGTACTTTTATCTATGGAAAGTGAATGATATCTTGCTGCTTTAAAAGGATTAGGTATATTAGTAAAAATACCTTTTTCATTATGTTTAACCATAGATGCTTTTCCGTGAAAAAGTTCTTTGGCATTTGAGATTTTTGCGCCAAAGGCTGCTCCTATACATTGATGCCCGAGGCAAATACCTAATATGGGAAATTTGCCTTTTACATCTTTTATTATTTCAATACAGTTTCCGGCATCATAAGGCGTTTTTGGACCAGGAGATATTACTAACCTGTCTGGCTTTAAAGCTATAATTTTATCGGAATTTATTTCATCATTTCTAAATACTTTTATATCATTGTCAAACTCACCTATATATTGATATAAATTATAAGTAAATGAGTCATAGTTATCAACTAAGACTGTCATTATATATCACCTCCTATTGTTTTAACAAGCGCTGATATTTTATTAAGCGTTTCCTCATATTCCTTATCAGGCTGTGAGTCGGCGACAATTCCGGCTCCGGCCTGCATATATACGTTTTTGTCTTTTATAACCATTGTTCTTATGGCTATACACATATCCATATTTCCGTTAAAACTGAAATATCCTACGCTTCCTCCATAAACTCCTCTTTTTTCGTTTTCAAGTTCTTCTATTATTTCCATTGCTCTTATTTTAGGAGCGCCTGAAAGTGTACCAGCCGGAAGAAAAACAGAGAGTATTGAAAATGCGTCATGTTCCTTTTTTTTCTTGCCTTCAACAAGGCTTACAAGATGCATTACATGTGAATAATAACTTACGTTCATAAATTTGCTTACTTCTACGCTTCCTATTTCGCATACACGTCCCATATCATTTCTTGCAAGGTCTACAAGCATAACATGTTCTGCCTTTTCTTTAGGGTCATTTTTCATTTCTGATGCAAGCAGCAAATCAATATCAGCGTTTTTAGTTCTTTTTCTTGTGCCGGCTATTGGACATGTATAAACACGGTCTTTTTTTACCTCTACAAGCATTTCCGGAGAACTTCCGGCAACTTGATAGTCTCCGAAGTTAAAATAATATAAATAAGGAGAAGGATTAATAGCTCTTAATTTTCTGTATAGGTTTAAAGGTTTTTGGGATGTTTTAGCCTTTATTCTCTGAGAAAGTACAACTTGAAAAATATCTCCGTCATAAATATATTTTTTAGCTTTTTCTACTATATCCATGTATTCTTCTTTAGTCATGTTTGAATTTATTTTTGTTTCATTTGTTTCAGTAATATTATATAATTCTTCTGGTACAACTGATTTTATTTCATTTTCCATTTTATCAAGAAGTTTTTTAGCTCTGTTTTCGCCTTTTGCATTTATTTCATCAAGTACCACAAGGTTAATAATATCATGAAGATGGTCATAAACTATAAAATGGTCAAAAACCATTAAATGAATTGTAGGAGTATTAATATTATCAGGATTCAACTGCTTTATTTTTTCATATTCTTTTATAATATCATATCCTATTATACCTACTGCTCCGCCCTCAAATCCTGTATCAAGAGAGCTTTCAACCTCAAATTGTTTAATATAATCTCTTACATTGTCAAGTAAACGCCCTTCTTTTATTGTTGTTATTCCATTTTCGGTAATTTCAAGATTGTTAGTTCCTTTTAAAACCGCCATAGGATTTTTGCCTAAAAAAGAAAAATTTGTTTTTCCCTCTCCACGGCTTTCAAGTATAAATCCCTCTTTATCTCCTACATATTTATAAAAAAGAGTTATTGGAGTTTCTGTATCTCCAGAAAATTTTCGTATATATGTTTTTAATTTCATAATTATAAAATCCCTCCTTAAACAAAAAAAAGCCCCTTATCCCTTTGGGACAAGACGCCTTGTTATACCACCCAATGCAAAAAAAGCATTATAATAACCAAATACAATTTCTATATTCTGCCCCTGTAACGTGAGGACACGTCCAAAGCTACTCTTAAAAATTTCGCCCGGAATCTCATGAACCCATTCCCTTAAAGTGTTTGTACCGAACTTGCACCAACCGCCGGCTCTCTGAAACAATTTGCTTAAAGGTACTATTTTCAATCAAAGATTTTTTCTAAATTAAAAGCAATTATATCACATTAAAATAATTTTGTAAATACCTAATTTTAAAAAAATTTATATATTTTGCAAAGTATGTGTATAATTATTTATAAAATACATAAAATTTATAATTTTGTAATTTTTAGAGAAATAGTATTGAAAACTATATAGTATTTATTGTATAATTAAAAATAATACTAAAAAATATCTAAAATTTAATATGTCTATAAAATTCTTGTTTCTAAGAGCAATTTTTGGTTTAAAAAGTTTTATATTTTTGCTCGTTTTAATTGTTGATAATGTGTAAAAAATGTGGATAAGTATGTGTATAATGTGTATAAGTATTTTTTATATACGCTGTGTTGACTTTTTTTTTAGGGGGGGGGTATAATGAGAATATAAGTTAATAAGTGGTAAGGCATTTTTTAAAATGTTAAATCAAAAGGAACTTAGAAAGGCTTTAAGAGTATATTTTATCTGCAATATTTTTAATAAGGGGGAATATTTTTATGAAACAAGAAAGAGTTATAAGCTTGCTTTTATCTTTAATTATGATTTTTACAAGCTGTAATTTGTGCTTTGCGGAGGAAAATATAATTTATGAAAATGAAAGCAATAACGACGTTTTAAATAATATGACTGAAATTGAAAAAGAAAGCGGAAGCGTTTCTTCTCAAGCTGTTTATTTATACGAGGGAGGAGGTGCTGAAGAAATAGAAGTAACGACAGATGATATAACAGAGACAACTACAACTAATGTAGAAGATAAATCTTATGCCGTAGAAGGAGGAAATATATACTACGGTTTAAGAGAAGTTAATATACTTGATGAAAACAACCGTCCTGTTTCGATAAAAAGATGGGAAATAACAAAAGGTGATAAATCTGTTGTTTCTGCAGATATTCCGGCTGTTATAGACGGAAATAAGATTGAAGCCATAAGTTCTGGTGCTTTTATGAATAATACGGAACTTAAAAGCGTAAAAATATCGGAAGGTATAGACGAGATAGAATCCAGTGCTTTTAGCGGTTGTTCAAACTTATCAAATGTTGAATTGCCTAAGGGGTTAAAAAATATAAATGAGTGGGCTTTTTTAGGATGTATAAGCTTAGGAAGTGTTGATATTCCGGCAAGTATAGAGATTATGAGTGTAGGCTGTTTTGGAGGGTGTACGAATTTAAAAAGCATAAATGTTGACAGTGAAAATGAGAAATTTGAAACTTTAGACGGTATTGTTTTTAGTAAAGATAAAACAAAGCTTGTTATTTATCCTGCCGGGCTTGATTATACGGAATATAAAATTCCAGAGGGAATAGTAAGTACATATTCACAGGCATTTAACGGAACAGCAAAATTAAAGAAAGTTATATTACCGGATTCTATGACAATAATAACAAGCCAGCCGCTTACCGGCTGTGAAAGTGTTACAAGCGTGAAAATTCCTGAAACAGCCACAGAGTTAGATACATTTGCGTTTGCCAGAAGCGGCTTAATAGAAGTGGAAATACCAGATAGCGTAGAACGTATAGGTACTTTGGCTTTTCATGATTCATTAAATTTAAAGAGTGTGAAATTACCTAAAAATTTAAAAAGTTTAGGAATTGAGACATTTGAAAACTGTAAAAGTCTTATGGAAATAAAAATACCAGAAGGTTTAAAGACTATATCAGTTGGAACTTTTAGGTATTGTGATAAATTAAAAGCAGCAGAAATACCAAGAAGTGTTGAAACAATAGATAAAGATGCTTTTTTAGGCTGCAAAGACTTAACAATATACTGTTATAAAGATTCTTACGCTGAAACTTATGCTAAAGAAAACAATTTTAAATATTGTTATATTGGAGAAGACGGAGAAACAATAGGAATTGTTATTGATAAAAGTAAAGAGACAATTTATATTAATGATAGTTTTCAGATTACAGCATCACTTTTTCCATCAAATGCTGTAAATAAAAATATTATATGGGAATCGGATAATCCAGAAATAGCAACGGTTGATGAAAATGGTATTGTTAAAGGAATTGCGGCAGGAACGACTGTTGTAAGAGCAATAGCGCAAAATGGGGGAAGTTTTGCTGAATGCAGTGTAACAGTATATAAAAATATTGATGAAAATGCAAATTCTTATGATGTTGAAGACGGAAAGATTTATTACAATCCTGATAATGGAGAGATAATAGGCTGTGATAGTTCTGTTAGGTCGGCTGTAATTCCGTCTGTTATAAATGGAGTTAAAATTACTGGAATAGGTAATGGCGCTTTTTCACAATGTAGAAGATTAAATAATGTAGTAATACCAGAAGGTGCATCGTTTATAAGTAATATGGCTTTTTCAGACTGCAAATATTTAAAAAACATAACTATACCTAAAAGTATAAGAAGTATAGGCAATTATGCATTTAATAAAAGCGGTTTAACAAATATTAATATACCGTCAGGTGTAGTAAGTATAGGTGAAAATGCTTTTTTTGAATGTCAAAATTTAATATCTGTAAATGTTGACAGCAGAAATACTGTATATGCAAGTGATGACGGAGTATTATTTAATAAAAATAAAACAAAGCTTATACATTATCCAGCCAGTTTGCAAAATACAGAGTATGTAATACCAGAAGGTGTAACAAGTATAAGTGAAAAAGCTTTTTCAGGCGCTCAAAGTTTAAAAAGCGTTGAAATTCCAAGCAGTATGACAAATATAAGTGATATGGCTTTTTACAACTGTGTAAGTTTAACAGATGTAAAAATGCCGGAAAATGTAACAAACATAGGTGAAAAAACTTTTTATAATTGTAAAAGCTTAAGATATATAGAAATACCTAAAAGTGTAACAAGTATAGACTCTTATGCATTTTTAGGCTGTATAAATTTAATGAGTATAGAGATATCTGAAAATGTTACAAGTATAGGCAATAAAACATTTTCAGAATGTGAAAATTTAGTTTTATATGGATATAAAGATTCTTATGCTCAAAGTTACGCTGATAAAAATTACATTCCTTTTGAAATTATCGACGGAAGTAAAAAGGTTTTGTCGGTATTTATTGATAAAAGTATTGCCGATGTTTATATTAATTACGATATTCAGCTTAAAGCCGTTGTTACGCCTTCAAACGCTTTAAATAAAGCTGTTTTATGGGAATCGGAAGATGAAACCATAGCTAAGGTTGATGAAAACGGTATTGTTACTGGCATAAAAGAGGGTAAAACCGTTATTAAAGCGACAACTTTAGACGGAGGTTTTTCAGATACTTTAAGCGTTACAGTAACTCAAAGAAAAGGAATAGGCTCATATGAAGTAGAAGGCGGAAGTATTTATTATGATTTTGCAACAGGAAAAATTGTAAAAAGTTCTAAATTGATTACTTCAGCAGTTATTCCGCCTGTAATAGATAAAGTTAATATTACAGGTATAGACGAACAGGCTTTTGAAAACCGTAATAATTTAAAAAAGGTTGTAATACCTGAAGGAGCTGTAAGTATAGGTGAAAACGCTTTTTCAGGATGTAATAGTCTTACAGATATAACAATACCAGATAGCGTTACAGATATAGAAGCTTTGGCTTTTCAGAATTGCAGCAGTCTTACAAGTATAAATATACCAAAGGGCGTATCTTATATGGGAGATTTTACTTTAGGCGGAAATATATTTGCGGGATGCAGTGAACTTAAAGAAATAAATGTAGATAGTGAAAACCCTAATTACACAAGTGACGGCGGAGTATTATTTAATAAAGATAAAACTGAAATTGTAATTTATCCTGTTGGTATTGAGTATGAAAGTTATGTAATTCCAAGTGGTGTAACAAGTATACATGAATATGCTTTTGAATATTGTTTAAATTTAAAAAGTGTGGAAATACCAGAAAGTATGACAAGTATAAGTCAAAATGCTTTTTCATCATGTAACTCATTAACTGATGTAAAGATACCGGAAAGTGTAACAAGTATAGATGCCTATGCATTTAATAACTGTAAAGGTATAGTAAGCATGAAAATACCAGAAAGTATAACAAGTATAGGAGAGGGCGCATTTAAAAGATGTACTAACCTAACAATTATGGAAATACCGGAAAATGTAACAAACATAGGTGAAGATGCGTTTTCACAATGCGAAAATTTAACATTGTATGTATATAAAGATTCTTACGCACAAAATTATGCTGTTGAAAATAATATTCCATTTAAAGTTATTGAAAATAATGAAGCGGTTTTAGGAGTAGCTATTAAAGAAAATATAGCAGAAGTTGATGTAAGTGACAGTTTACAGCTTATAGCTGAAGTTTTCCCTTTAAGCGCTTTAAATAAAAAAGTTTTGTGGGAATCAGAAGATAATAATATAGTTTCTGTTGATGAAAACGGATTGATTACAGGAATTTCAGAAGGAAAAGCTGTTGTTAAGGCTACAACAGAAGAAGGCGGTTTTATTTCTGAATGTAAAGTTTTTGTTTATAGAAAAGTAGCTTTATATGATGTTGAGGGCGGAAAAATTACATATGATACAATTACTGGTGAAATAATAAGTTGTGATGAATCTGTTACTTCTGCTGTAATTCCGGATACTATAAACGGGGTTAAGATTACGGGTATAGAAGAAGATGCTTTTTCTGATTGTATTAATTTAACAGATGTTAAAATATCAGAGGGAATAACAAATATAGCTGACTGGGCTTTTAGTAATTGTCAAAGCTTAAAAATTGTGGAAATACCTAAGAGCGTTATTAATATAGGAGAGGGCGCATTTCATAATTGTATAAACTTACAGGCAATAGAAATACCAGAAGAAACTGTAAGTATAGGAGAAGATGTTTTTACTAATTGTTCAAATGTAACTATGTATGTAAGTAAAGATTCTTATGCGCAAAACTATGCTGTTTTAAAAAGTATTCCTTTTAAAGCTATTGACGGCAGCGGTGATATATTAGGCGTTATAATAAATGCTAATGAAGTTGAAATTGTAAAAGATGACAGCATACAGCTTACAGCAGTTGTAATGCCTTCAAGTGCGGCAAATAAAAGCGTTGTATGGGAATCAAATGACCCTTCAATTGCGTCTGTCGATGAAAATGGAATTGTTATTGGAGTTTCAACAGGAAAAACAGATGTTAAAGCGTCGTCTTCTGACGGAAATGTTTATTCAGTATGTTCCGTAACTATTATAAGAAAAAATAAATCTTTTGATGCTGAAGGCGGAAAGGTTTATTATGATTTTGAGACAGGAGAAATAACGGGCTGCGATGAATCTGTAAAATCAGTTGTAATTGCAGATAGTTATGACGGAGTTAAAATTACAGGTATAGACTCTAATGCTTTTAAAGATTGTCAAAGTTTAAAGAGTGTGGAAATATCAGAAGGAATAACAAATATAAATGAGTTGGCATTTAAAAACTGCCAGAACTTAACAAGCATAGAGATACCAAGAAGCGTAAATAATATTATGCCTGATTCTTTTTCAGAATGTCCAAATTTAACTATATATTGTTATAATGATTCTTATGCTAAGGAATATGCTGAAAAATACAATTTAAATTTTGAGATAATGTATGTAGGCGTTTCAGGAATAAAGCTTGATAATAATGAAGCTGATATTAACTTAAATGATACTTTAAAACTTACGGCAGTTGTTTCTCCGGAAAATGCCGTAAATAAAAATATTATATGGGAATCAAGTGATGATTCTATTGCTTCTGTTGATGAAAATGGCGTTGTTACAGCTAACGCATTAGGAAGTGCTGTTATTAAAGCAACAACTGAAGAAGGAGGATTTTCTGATGAATGTGTTGTAAATGTAACAGCTAAAATACCTCCTGATTTAAAAAAGCCAGAACCAGGAGATGTTGACGGAGTAGACGGTATAACTATAAATGACGCAGCGTTAGTTTTGCAATATGTTTTAAATAACGATACGACAGGTTTTGCAGAAAATGGCGGACTTGAAGCCGCTAAGGTTACAAACGGCAAAAATGTTACTGCTGAAGATGCGTCAATAATACTTCAAAAGGCGCTTAAAAGTGATTTTGTAATGCCTATTGAAGTTAAGTCAAAATAGTAAATTAAAAAATAAACGCCATTTATATAAAATAAATGGCGCAGCTTGTCGAAAAAGTTAAGCGAAAAGCTGGGCTTTTTCGACAAGCTAATTAATTTTTATATAAAAATTAATTAGCGATTAGTATTATATACCATTATGTAAGATATACTTATTTTGTATAATTGCCATTTCACAAAGATTTAACAATGAGTTTAACTGAAATAATATACTTTGCTTATTAAATAAATTCTTTTCATATTTATTTTCTTCAACTAAAAAATTATTATTAGTTATAATAAAATTTTCGGGAGCAATTTCGAATAATTTAATCCATTTTTATTTATATTACCGTTCCATAATGACTCTATCCAATAAAGTGAATCATTTATATATAAAATTAAATCATCTGAAATATTTACTTTATTTA